>CANQPX010000073.1 GCA_947625915.1 uncultured Clostridia bacterium | reverse complement strand
AGCGTTCCCCTCTTGCAACCTTCGGTTGCAATTCACCCCTTTGCAGAGGCGCCTTCGTAAGGGGAATTTCGCGCTACTGCGAAAAACGAACTGCGTTCGTTTGCGCGACAATGGGCTTAGACGAATGCGAAGCATTCGTTTTTCCCTTAGACCCCACCAGCGCGGCTGCGCTGGACCAGCTTTTCGGGCAAAGTTTTGTTTTTCGCTATTTAGTTCGTCCGCGCCTGTTTTTAGTTTTCCGACGATCCGGGAAGTGTGCCTTACGGCGCACCGTTTCAGATATGGATAATCATTGTTTTTCTATCTTTACCGTGAAATCCTGACCGCCGGGAAGCACTGTTCTTGATGCCAGACTGTAAAGATTCGTTGCGCGGTTGGATACGTCCGCGAACCTGTTTATAGGCGGAGTATTCGTTCCAACTATATCTTTAAGCGACGTGTTGAATGGTATCGCATACTTATTTTCCTCCACTTTTTCCTTTGCGGCTTTGAGTATCTCCGCTCCCCTGTCGTTGAGAGCAAGGACTCTGCCGTAAGGCGGCATTATCAGAAGATCCGTTGCCTTTATTCCGACATAAAGAGCCAACAGTATCCTTCTTAACCTTGCGTCGGTGTATCTTCTTGTTCCGCCTGCTTTTTCAAGGAATTCGTCCAGTGATGTTGAATCAAGACCTGCTCTGAACATAATGTTTGCAAGCTGCGGGTCAACATCGGGACATTCCGCATACTGAGGAGGTACGAGCGAACGCAGCAGGAACAGCAGTTCCCTTTCAAGATTGTCAAAATACGCAAGCTGTTGTTTATCCTCATATTCTTTTACAAGTTTTGCCACATATTCCGGAACATACGGGGAAATATCCTCGCCGTCCTCGATCATCTCACGGATAAGGCTTCCGCTCGCGATGCCGTCAGAAGGTTCCATACTGTCATGTGACGCGCCTTTGCGCTTTACGGTAAATACGTCGAAATTCAGGTCAAGCAGTTTCATGGCTTTGAGATATTCGACAGCAAGTGTATTATTTGCCGAATCGAACACCGAAGCGATCATAGGACCGTTCTCAAGCGCTATAGCCTGCTGCATAGCCGCCGGGAAAGACATTCCCTGCGCCATGAGCGGTTTCACCTTAGCTTCCATATTCTCCTTGCTTGACATACTTAACGAAGCCATTGCGGCATTTTTCAGCAGTTCAACGTCTCCGCATTCGCTGCCGAAGGAAATACCGTCCACACAGCCCAATGCTCCGAGCATCATTACGCCAGCTCTTGCAAAAAATCCCGCGCTTGCCAGAGAATATACCACCGGCATTTCCACAACGAGGTCAACGCCGCCTTCTACAGCGGCTTTTGCTCTTGCGAACTTATCGATCATGGCAACATCGCCGCGCTGGACATAGTTTCCGCTCATTATTGCCGCGATATGGGTAGCACCGTTTTTTCTTGTTTCTTCTATCTGGTAGATATGACCGTTATGAAAAGGGTTGTACTCGCAGATTATACCATAAGTTTTCATTTTATACCGTTGTCCTTTCTATTTTATGACTTTTGTCAAAAACATCCGTACCTTATTATAGTATATGATTTTTCACATAAAAATATGGAATTATTATTACTATTTACTGAAAATATTGTAAAGCCGCAAAATATTGAAAAAAAAATATTGATTTTTGAGTGCAAACGTAATAATATAAAACTATAAATGAAATTTTCTCTCGAAAGGAACGTTTTTACCATGATAATTCTTGTTGTAAACGCAGGCAGTTCTTCCCTCAAATACCAGCTCCTCAATATGGACGGAGAAAAGGTGATAGCTAAAGGAAACTGCGACCGTATCGGCATAGGCGGTCATATCAAGCATACCACTTTCGACGGCAGAACGGTAGATCAGGACTGCGAATTCCCCACTCATACCGAAGCTTTTGAAAAGCTGGTGGAAGTCCTTACCACAGGCGACGCTGCCGTTATCAAGTCTATGGACGAGATCTCAGCAGTAGGTCACCGCATAGTTCAGGGCGCTGAAATATTTGATAAGACAACGCTTGTTACAGATGAAGTTATCGATCAGATCGACAGTCTCAGCGAACTTGCTCCGGTGCATAACCACCCTCACGCACTTGCCCTGAGAGCCTGCAAGAAAGTTCTCCCGGCAAATGTTCCGCAGGTAGTGGTATTCGATACCGCTTTCCACCAGACAATGCCCGAAAAGGCGTATATGTACGGTCTCCCCTATGAAGATTACGAAAAATACCATGTAAGAAAGTACGGTTTCCACGGAACTTCCCACAGATTTGTTACAGCGGCGCTTGCAGAAGCAATGGGCAAGGACATAAAGGATCTGAAAATAGTTTCCTGTCACCTTGGAAACGGTTCCTCTATCACAGCTGTTGACGGCGGAAAGTCTGTAGATACATCAATGGGCTTCACACCTCTTGACGGCGTACTTATGGGAACGAGGACGGGTGCTGTTGACCCGTCGGCAGTAACATTTGTTGCATCAAAGCACCATTTTACAACGTCCGAAATGAGCGATTACATGAACAAAAAGTCGGGATTTCTCGGAGTATCGGGAATTTCCAGCGACAACAGAGATGTCGGCGCAGCAGCCGCAAAGGGCGACAAGAGAGCAAAGCTCGCATCGGAAATGCTCCAGTATGACATCAAAAAATACATAGGCTCATATGCGGCGGTAATGAACGGACTTGACGCAGTGATATTCACAGGCGGCATAGGCGAAAACGCGTCGGAAGTGCGCGAAGGCGTATGTGAAAATATGGATTTCCTTGGCATAAAAATTGACAAAGAACTTAACAAGACCATACATGGCGAACTTAAAAAGATCTCCACTCCCGACTCAAAAGCGGAAGTCTGGGTAATACCTACAAATGAGGAACTCCTCATCGCAAGAGATACGCTTGCACTTATTTCCAAATAAATAAACACATCAAAACGGACGGCAAGCAATTTTGCAGCCGTCCGTTAAATTTTTTAAAAAGCAGAAAAAACATCTTGACAAGAGCCGGAAAATATGATAAAATATTCAAGTACGGGGGTATAGCTCAGTTGGGAGAGCGGTTGCTTCGCATGTAACAGGTCAGGGGTTCGAATCCCC
>CANQPX010000072.1 GCA_947625915.1 uncultured Clostridia bacterium | reverse complement strand
TCTATTTTTCCCTTGTCAAACAACCCTGTGAGTTGTTTGACAACGAACTATACTATTATACTTTTTCTACAGACTGAGCCGTACAGAGAATGTACTCTGTACGGCTTTGCTTATGATACCGTTTCTTCTGCTTCGGAAAGATCGATCTCACTTATTCTTTTTCTCATTTCCAATATGTCGGCAGGCGAGATCGAAATCTCATCTATTCCCGCGCGTATGAGCCATTCCGTCATATTCGGATCCCCTCCGAGATCTCCGCATATTTTTACCTTTTTTCCTGCGGAATGTGCATTGTCCACGGTAAGTTTTATCATTCTCTTTATTGCTTCGTGGTAAGGATCGCAGAATTTTTCAACGTTCGGATTTGTACGGTCTATCGCAAGCGTATATTGAGTAAGATCGTTGCTGCCGATGCTGAAAAAGTCAACTTCTTTTGCAAGGATATCGCTTATCATTACTGCGGCGGGAGTTTCGATCATGATCCCAAATCCGATATTTTCGTCAAATTTTTCATTCATTATCCGAAGTTCGTTTTTCACTTCCGAAATAATTTCTTTTATCTGTCTTACTTCTTTCAGCGAAATTATCATCGGGAACATGACGTCTATCTTCCCGAAAGCGGACGCGCGGAAGATCGCTCTCAGCTGCGTCTTGAATATATCCTCTCTGTCAAGGCATATCCTTATGCCCCTATAGCCAAGCGCAGGATTTTCCTCATGTTCAACGGAAATGCAGTCCGATCTTTTATCCGAACCTATGTCGATGGTGCGTATGGTCAGAGTTTTTCCGTTCAGCGTCTGAGCGGCATATTTATACACTTCAAATTGAACGTCTTCCGAAGGAAGTTCTCCGCATTCGAGGAAAAGGAATTCCGTGCGGAAAAGCCCCACGCCTTCGGCATCGTTTTTGATCGCCGTTTCAAGGTCGGATACGGAACTTATATTTGCGTTTATCGGAATTGTTTTTCCGTCTTTTGTTGCAGTTTCAACGCCTATGAATTCTCCCGCAAGCTGCTGTCTGCGTTTTGCATCGGCGCGTTTTTTTTCGGCTTCTTCAAGCACCTGCGGAGTAGGGTCGATATAAATTATTCCTTCCACCCCGTCCACTACAGCAAGTTTTCCGTCACATTCGGGAGTAAGTTCCCGACCTATGCCTATGACAGACGGTATGCCCATTATTCTTGAAAGTATTGCCGTATGTGACTGAGAAGAACCTCTTGCGGTGACGAAAGCGAGAACGTTATCCCTGTTCATGCGGAAAGTTTCGCTCGGAGTAAGATCATAAGCGCAGATTATGCGTTTTCCGTCATAGAAATTTTTTTCGCCGCTTCCCGAAAGGCAGCGTATCATTCTTTGAGAAACGTCCTTTACGTCCGTTGAGCGGGCGCACATATAGTCGTCCTCCATAGCGGAAAGCATAGCCGCGAAGTTGTCTGCCGCAACGGCGACAGCATATTCCGCATTGACTTTCTGAGAAGTTATCATATTTATTATTGCTTTGTTATAATCAAGATCATCTATAAGAGCGCATTGTATTTGGAATATCTCCGCACTTTCCTTGCCGAGTCTTGGCAAAGCTTTTTCGTACATTTCGAGGAGCTGCTCTTTTGCGGTATTTTTTGCTTTTTCAACGCGTTCAAGTTCGGCGTCCGCATCGTTTATATTTTTAAAAGTTATTTCCGGAGCGGAACTGCCGAAATATGAGATAATGCCGACCGCTATCCCGGGGCAGGCACCTTTACCTTTCAGTTTCAACATAGCTATCCTGTGAACGGGCGGAACAGCCCGACGCAGTTCCCTCCTTTCCGTTTAAAGGATCGAAAAAAATTCCGTTTCTGTCAAAATCATCTTATTAATTACATTATACAACACAAAAATTATTTCGTCAACAGATTACAAAAATAATTTGAATATTATTCCGGAAAATTTTCATGTACAAATTTATCATATCTGCATATTATGATAGCGAAGACAGAAATGTCTTTATTAATGTCAAAAAAAATTTTTTATAAAAGGGAAATCTCCGTTATGAAAAACGATTTGAATAATGACGATAAAAAAGCAAAGCGGATGATAATTTTTCTTTTATTGGCATTTTATATTGTGGGAGTAATTATCGGTGCGGTACTGTTTTCGTACAAAGGCGGAAGCGGCGGGATAATGATCGAGCGGAACGCATTTCCCGAGTCATTTATTTCTCATGGAAATAACGGCAAAAGCACAGACGGCATAACCGTTTACGGAGTGAGTTCCGTTCTTATACCGGCAGGTGAAACGGCAGTTCCCGTTGACTTTTGCAATCCCTCTGAAAATGAAGGAATGTATTATCTGAGTTTTGAACTCGGGATCTATACCGACGGAAAAGACGAAGCGGAAATATTGTACCGCTCGGGACTTGTTGAGCCGGGGGAGCATATTTACGGGATAACTCTTTCACACGCCCTTGAAGCGGGGGAATACAAAGGAGTTCTCCATGTTCAGCCGTATCGTATGGATAAAGAAAGAACTCTTACAAACAATGCGGATATGGAGATCGGGATCATTGTAAAATAGCAGACCTGCTTTCGGGCATAGGCAAACATTTGCGAAAGGAGGTATGCTTGCTTTGCAGGCATGACAGAAAAAATGAAAAAGATCTTATCTGCTGTCATAGCTTTTCTGACTTTTCTTGAAGTTATGGCATATCAATGTTCAGCCGAAGAGATAATAGATCAGCTTTCCGTGTCGCAGGCGGGGAGCATAAGCGTTGAATATTCCATGACCGATGAGTATGTTATTACGATACCTGCGGATATTGTTTTCACGGATCCCGGCAACGTTGAGACAGGCATACAAGCGAGCAATGTAAAACTTAACGCGGGACACGTTCTTAATGTTACCATGGAAAGCATGAACGGTTATAAAATGAAAAACGGTGACGCCTATATCGGTTACACCGTAAAATTGAATAAAAATGAAGCTGTTACAGTATCTCCGTGTACTATAATGACTATTCTGCCGGGTGAGACTTCCGCATGGGTACTGCTTGACTTTTGTACCGATCTGAATACAGATAACGCATGGATCTTCGGAGTATATTCCGACATTCTTACTTTTACGGTCTCTATAGAAAGTCAATGACGGCTAAAAAAATGCCGACAGGATCTTTCCTGCCGGCATCAGCTTGTCGATAAAGCATAATTATAGTTTGCTGTCAAACAATGTATCATTTTTAGTAAAACAAACTGCTCTTTATTGCAAAACAGCTCACCGGGCTGTTTTGCAAGGCATAAATTATAATAGCCGTTAATGCCAAGGGGGAAGCCCTCTATCGCAGGGCTTCCCCCTCTTTACGCCTGCGGCGTAAATTCACCCCCAGCGG
>CANQPX010000071.1 GCA_947625915.1 uncultured Clostridia bacterium | reverse complement strand
AAGTTAGGGTAAACTTTGCAGTTCTTTTTTGAATTTGTAATAGCTTTTCTTTTGCACGATATTATGCGGTGTTGTCTAAAGTCCGCTTGTGTAGCCATGCGAACAGTATCCTTGTGCTTTTTGCCGCTCCTGATGCTGACAGTCTCCTTGAAGGTGTTCAACAGGAAATCAATAGGCATATTGTATATGTCGTTCAATGAAAGTCCGCAGGCAACTGCGCAGGCGGTAAGGCTCTCACTTGTGAACCGTTCGCCGGTTGAAGAAGATGTATCATCATTTTCCGGAACGGAAAACAGCGCGGTTATCTCGGGAAGTATCTCCGACAGCGGGAACTTTTTAAAACCGTTCTTCCATGTGTCGGGATCGGGAATAGAGGGATCGGCGGTCTTAGCAGCCGCCCATACAAGGCGGAAACCTATCATATAATTCAGCAGATATTTTTTCTTTTCGGAAATATCCACGCGTTTCCGTATAAGTTCCAGTTCATAAACATCGTCATAATATTCCTTGCGGAACTGTTGTTTGTAAATGCAGAGCGTTCCGCCTGTTATTTTGAACCCGATGTTTTTTCCGTCAATTTTTATAGTTTTTTCCATAATGATGATCCTGCTTTCGTTTTATAAAAAATATTTGCATATAGGGAGAACCGGAGCGCGGGGGCGCTTTTAACAAAAGCTTAGCAAAAATTCCTTTTTGCCTATTCGTACGAGGTGGCAACCAAAAAGGAGAGGGGGCAAACCGTATTAACTTATAGACGCTCATGGTTTTCCCCCTCTCCTTTTAGGTTTCCCCCTCGCGCTCCCCTTTCCTTATTTCTTTCCCCCTTTCCTTATGCTCCCGAAAAGGTTGACTTTATAGAAATAATTTCAAAGAACTCTATAACGTGGAAAGCAATGGCTACGGGTTCTTTGGTTTTGCTTATCTTAGTACGAGCGTTCTAATGTCAGATGAAAATTAAAGAAGAATAAGCGTTCTAAACGGGTGAGAATTTCTAAAAAAGAAATCCTATTGTTTAGAACTCTATAATTGTTGAATATCAAGCTAACAGTAGAACTCTCGTACCAAGAAAAGAGTTCTAAGGGTTCCTGTTGACTTCTCATTCTATGTCATAGAACACTATAAGACCCAAATTATAAAATCTACATTTGGATAGCGAGCGCGGAAGGGGAAAGGTTGAAGGAAAGTGGGGATGCACGAAAACTGACGCAAGCGTCAGCTGGAGAAAAACTAAGGGAAGGGGAAAACCGTGCGAGCGCCCATAGGGGCGGTCGGGTTTCCCCTTCCCTTATGGTTGTCTGCCCCTCGCAAGAAATGGCAAAAAAAGTTATAAGATAAACAAAAGATAAGAAAATAACATTTAAAAATCCCGTCAGTAGCTCAACTTTCAACTCTACACTCTTAAAACTGTTGAAGCTCTCTATTTGAACCAATTTTTATATAATTCAGAAGTTATCCCCGGCAGGGTATTTGCAAGTATATGCCCATTATCATCGGGGAAAGCGTATAGCGGAACGGTGACCGTAGAAACACTTGCCGAGCGTTCGTCTGTCTGCATATTGATAGATGGCTTGCCGGCGAAGCATTTGAAGAGCCTGAACCTCTCCCCTGTCCCCTTGTTTTCCCAAAGGAATGAAAAAGGAACAGGCGATCCGTCCGTATGTATTTCGGTAAGAACACCGTCCCCGAGTTCATACCCGAAAATATCAACGAAGAACCGTGCGGGGAAACCTGCGCAGGTAAAATTTCCTTTGTAGCCGATATTTTCATATCTGCACGGTTCCGAGAAAGTATTGAGCGACTCGGGAGAAAATTCCCGTGTAACGCCGTCAAGGTCTAACCTCACCGCTCCGGGGACGGGGACCGAAGTCCCGTCCTCAAGGCGGTAATAAGCCATAGAAAGCCCGTGCCGTATCTTTACCATTCAGATCTTCTCCTTGTGGATCATACAGCTTCAGAAGCCTGCGGTTCCCATACTTTGGTGAACCAATCTTTGTATGTTTCCGCGCCTGTTTCGTCATTGTCGATAAAGGACTTGATGTTGTGATCGTTCTCGCGCGCCATAATGGTAAGTGCAAGAGTGTCGGTGTTCGGCGTGGTGGTGTCCTCTTTGGTCTGAGACTCGAGAGACGGACGGTCAGCTTTGCACCTCCAGAGTACATGACGCCGCGCGGAAACATCGCCCTCGAACTGGAACATCAGCGCAAATTCCGAGCTTACCGCATCGGAGTTTTCAATTATCGCGCCTGTGGTCTCGTCCTTGGTGTCGCCGAGAATGTCAACGCGGAAATCATTGGGGATCATAGCAAGCTCAAAATCGCCCGAGTAACCCGCATTTGTAACGGTCTGGAAGTAAACAATGTTATCCGCATAGAACGGATCGCTTGAACCTTCCGCATCAAGTGAAAGACTTACCGCACCGGGCAGGGGCTTGGGAGTGTCATAGGTGTACTTTTGTGTTTCGGTGTCATACTTTGTGATCTTAGCGTAATGAACATTGCACAGACCGTATTTAACTTTGTTAGCCATAAAATTAGTCCTCCTTAACTTCAAAGGTGTAAACCTTTATATTACAGTTTTCTTTTTCGGTAAAGTACATCTCGTAGGTATAGTTTATACCCGCATTTTCAAGAATGGAATTTACCTTGTATTCGGTGTCCTCATCGTCCTTGTGCATGGCAAGGTACAATTCGACCCGCATGGAAGTGTAGTACATACCGTTATCGGCATATACCGTTTCTCCGTTTTTGGGTTTTACGACCGTTGCGAAAGGCAGCGGCTCATCGGGAATGCTCCAGCATACGCAGTGTATCCCGCCGTCGGAAATAAGCTTTGCAACATCACTTAACCGCATTTAAACACCCCTTTTTAACGTTTCAATGATCCTCTTGATATAAATGTCCTCGTACTTGCCGGCATTGTTTTCAATGTGCGGAGATGCCTTGACAATATGCCGATCTGCTCCGGCAGGGTGGGAAAATTCAAGCAGATGAGTCAGAGACGGCTTGTCCTTGTTGTAAACTATCGCTTCAATGTCGGAAATATTTGCGGAAAGCACTGTTTTGACCGACTTAACAGTCCAACCCTGAAAATAATGCTTGTGATCGCCGCCACGGCGCGGGGAGTCTGCGGAAATAGCCGCCGCAAGCTCTTTGCCGGTCTGTTTCCGGACCTTTTCAATTTTTTTCAAAGCGTCATAAGTATAATTTGAATAAAGATCCATGATCTCACGCATAGCGTTTTGCGCGGATGATTTTGTTTCCATAGAATACTTCCTTTTACAGTGTCGGAACACCTGCGGAATTTTTAAGAACGCTGTCTTATCTTTTATTTTGCATAAACCTTTTTTTGTGTTTTCGGGGGACAGAACCTTCCGGGAAGGGCGAACCCGAGAAATTAACGGGGACGCTCGCACGGGTTCTCCCTTCCCCTGCGGTTCTGTCCCCCGAGCC
>CANQPX010000070.1 GCA_947625915.1 uncultured Clostridia bacterium | reverse complement strand
AGGGGAAGGGAGAACCCGGCGAGCGCCTAAAGGCGCGTTCGGGTTCTTCCTTCCCTGAAGTGTCATCCCCCCGAACGATTAGGCAAAAAGGGTTATATGCAAAATAAAAAATAAGAAAAGAGAACTAAAAAACCCCACCGACCGTCCCCCACCCACCCTATGCCGTCCCTGCAGTGTCATCCCCCCGAACGATTAAGCAAAAGGGTTATATTTAAAATAAAAGATAAGAAAAGCGTTCTTAAAAGCCCCCACCGACAACTCCATTCTTAATTATCTTCAAAGAGTTCGTCCGTATCATCATCGTAAAGCCGAATAAACGCCGTGTCGGAAAGCTTTATCTCTTTTTCACCATCTTCGGTCACAACGGAAACAATACCATCATTGAAACCTTTCAGAACAGCAATGAACTCCTTCTGCCCGTCAGTCTCGCGGATATATCTTATCCGCACGGGACATTCAAGGAACTCCTCAAAATGCTCTTTCTTTTTAAGTTCACGTCCGAGCCCCGGCGAACCTACTTCAAGCATATAATTCTGTTCGATGGGGTCGGATTTGTCAAGCGCTTCGGAAAGCGGCCGCGTCATTGCCTCGCAGTCGTCCATGCTCAGTCCGCCGTCCTTGTCGATAAGGACACGCAGGTACCACATTGCTCCTTCTTTTTCAAAGGTAACGTCCCAGATCTTTAACCCGAGTTCATCTGCGATAGGTCTTGCAAGGTCATAGACTGTCGAAACAGTGTTTCCACCTTTTGCCATTTTATCTATCCTTTCGTTTATTTAAATATTAGTATCTATAAGTATCTTCATACGCCGTATCTCTCATTTCTATATTCTTCAAGTTCTTTCTCTTCGTCAAGGTCGGGGATATATCTGCACACGCTCTTCATTCTTTCAAACGCCGCTTTGCGTTCTGAAATATCGTCATTTTCGGCACTGTATATCCCGCTGAAAAGCGCGATAAATCCCTTTAGCTGTTCTTCGGTAAGTTGATTGAAAATGCTATAAGCTATATCCTTTGTACTCATATGCCCCATCCTTTCAAACAACACAAAAGACCGGAACGTTCCGGTCTTTTGTTACAATATTATGATGATGATAATATTATACCACATCTTTTTTGAAATTGCAAGCATTTTTTTCAATTTTTTGTGATATTTTTGCCGTTTTTCACCCGGTACTTCCGAAACCGCCGTTCCTGACAGCGGAAACGTCGTCGTCCTCTGTTATGCCGAAGGGCAGGAACACGCCTTGTGCAAAGCCTTTTCCCGCGCCTATGGATAGCGCGTTTTCTCCCTCGTTGGTGAATTTTATCATGATATGTCCTTCGTTTTCCGAATAGTAATAATCCGAATCAATTATACCCACGGTGTTGTCAAGCCGCAAACGGAACTTGAAACCCAAGCCGCTGCGAGGGTAAATATTCAGCACCCAGCCTTCCGCTATATGCGCGCGGATCCCTGTCGGAACGGTAATGCTCTCATGCGGTTTGAGAAATACCCCGAAAGGCAGGAAAAGATCATATCCTGCCGAGCCTGATGTTGCGCGTTTCGGAAGGGAAATGCTGTCATAAATTTCCTTTGCTTTCATTTCCGGGATATTCGGGAACAAGATCCCCAGATCTTTTCCGAACTGTTCACAGCTTATTTTTTCAAACTTTGCGACCTTTTCCATAACTTTTTCTCCCGTTATTTTTTCTTTTTCCGCTTTTTCTTGCGGGAATTTCCCTGTTTTTCCGATCTTTCCCGAGGAACTGTTTCCGACTGCGTTTCCGATGGGCTTTCACTTGTTTCCGGCACTTTTTCGGAAATGGGCATTTCAGCGGTTTTTGCTTCTGCGTTTCCATTTTTCTCGCTTATTTCCGATTTTTCTGCTTTTTCGGAAATATTTCCGTTTTCTTCGGAATTTTCCGCTTCATTTCCTTTTTTCTTTATCACATCACCGATCGGCAAAGGTGTAAAATCGGGGTATCCCTTTAGTTCGGAAATTACCTTAAAATGCGGCATCATGCTGAAAAGTGTTACATGGAGATATGCACCATATACTGCAAACGGAAATATTATCATTGTTTGGTACTGCGTTGCCGACAATACCGCCATAACTATATGCAGCAGTGTTTCAAGCACTATTGCCCATTTTTTCATTGTTCCCGATATAAATTCAAAGATAAGTATCGCAACAGCTGTCAGCGGGATAAAAACATTTATCTGCGGAAGTTTTTCCTGAGTTTTCAGCAGATATGTCAGCCCGAACATTGAATATGCCGCAAAATATGCTCCGACTCCCGCCGCAAATATCATCGTATACTTGAATGTACGGTTTATTGCGCCGTTTATCGCGTCTGCGCAGTCGCGCTTATGCGCGTCGTCAAGCTTCGGGATATCCTGCGGTTCAACGTTTATTTTCAAACTGAATTTTGCCATATTTTCCCCTCCGTGTTGAAGTCATTCGGTTGTTTCGGATATTGTTTCTTTTGGGTTTATCTCATTTCCATTGATGTAATTGTCCCATATTTCCAAAGCATTTTCGTAATTGCGGGTAAACTCATCTTCATCTACTCCGAAGCCGTCCTGCGGCACTCTGAAAGCAATGAACAGATCGTCGGGAAGCTGCTCATAGCCGATATCTTCCGCAAAAGAAGTTCCGTCAAGCATATATCCGTACTCAAATGCATTTTCATCATCGGGATATATCTCCCGCATATCCGCAAGGACTCCCTCGGTTATATTTGTCAGTTCGCAGGCATTTTTATTTCCGATAACTATTATCGAATCTCCCGCTTGGAATTCGGCGATAAGTTTTGTGCGCTGCGACTGATTATAATAGGAAACTTCCTCACTTTCAGCGGGCATATAGCTTACGCGTATAAAAATTTTCCCGTCGCCGTTATAATCGGGGCAATAGCGTTCAAGGACACTTTCGATATCCTCTGTGATATAAGCGAAATCGTCGTTTTCAGCGATTATCATTACTGCTGCATCGGGGTGTACGGTGGAAAAGATATCATATGCAAGGAATACCACAAGTGCGGCAAAGAGCGTTCCGAAGATGATATACATTTTGTTGTGATAGAAAAAATTCCCTATTTTCTCCCAAACGGTATAATGTTTTTCTTCTTTTTCCTCATGTGGCAATTGGTCCTCGGTTATCACGCCTTGTTTAAGTTTAAGGAGTTCAAGTTTATCCTGCCGCAGTTTTTCGGCATATGCATCGCGGGCTTTACGTTCTTTTTCGGCTTCTTCGGCTTGACGTTCGGCTTCTGCGGCTTCTTCGCGGGCGTTTATTTCGTGGTAGATCTGCATAAAGGATCTGCCTTTTTCCTTTTTATTTTTTGGCATAAACATTCTCCTTTATTTTGCATACAATTTTTTCGTTTTTGTGGGCAAATGTAAAATGGGGGCAGTTTGCTTTTCATAAAAAGCGATAGTAAAAATTTTTTAGTTTTTTCTTTCGAGGTGAGGTTCTTTAGTTCGCTTTTCTTAATTTTTTATTTTGCTTATAACCTTCTTTTTGAGTTTTCGGGGACAGAACCTTTAGGGAAGGGCG
>CANQPX010000069.1 GCA_947625915.1 uncultured Clostridia bacterium | reverse complement strand
GTTCTTTTGTTAATCTCATTCTTTTATTATACCATATTTATTTGAAAAATGCAATAGTTTTATGTGAACAGACTCTACAACATCGACAGCCTTGACGCCTTCGAGTACAGCATTGAAACGATGATGAGCGATGTTGTTGAAGCGGGGCAAAAAAATTGACCCGTTCCAAGCAGGAACGGGCGGGTAAAGATCATTTATCTTCTTTTTCCTTTTTGTCTCGGGCTTCTTCAAGAAGCGTTATCACTTTATCAGTCTGGTTGTTTTTCAGCATTTCAAGTATCATTGCAATTAGCAGATCAAATTCTTTGCTTGTCATAGCGATCCCTCCTTAAGTAAAGCTTGTAATTTTAAAGGTCAAGTTTTTCCTTTAACGCTGATTGCAGGACGGCGGAGAAATTTATATGCGCTTGCTCCGCCTTTTCATTGAGCCAAGACGGAATGGTGCAGTTCTTCTTGACAGTGCGGTTATCGAGCATTCTGCGGTATGCGTCAAAATCCACATCAACAAGAGTTACTATATCGTTTTCAGTCTCTTTTTTGACATCATTGACTTTTGAAGGCGTTGGCAGCTCTTTATGTCTGTCCTCATAGTCAACGCCCATAAGGCTTATCGCATCGCGAGCCATTTCAATGGCTTCCGTAAGCGTATAGCCTTCGGTATTGATATTGAAATCCGGGATAAAAACAACATAACCGGGTTCGTCGGGGGTCAGAATGACCGGATAAGTGTTTTTCATAATATCAGCCTCCTGTTTTATTTCAAATTATTTCTTTTTATCATAGCTTTTGCCATATTTTCTTTTATTTCTTTATGGCGCGGTATCATTTCGCTGTCTGTACCGTTTGTGTATACATCGTGGTTTCCACCGTGACGCGAAAATTTCCAGCCGTTTTTCTCAAATAGTTTTATCAGATCCTTGCGTTTCATACGTTCAGTCCTTTCAACAATATTATACGCCTTCAATGCGCATTTGTCAAGCAGGCGCAATATAATGTTGAGTTATTGTCAGTTTTTTAAGTGGAACTTTTCAAGAAGTGCTTCCTGAAGAACAGAAGAAAAATTTATATGTGCGCTCTCTGCTATTGTATTGAGCCAGCTTGGTATGGTCAACGTCTTTTTTACCGCTTTTGTGCTGTATTTTTCTTCATATCCGCAGGGTCAAAGGCTATCACTGTTACAAACTGTTCTGCCTTTACCGGTATTGTTTCGGGATTTGACGGCGCGGGAATATTTTCACCGTGTTCTGCAAGCGTTTCAAGCATAAGCCCTATTGCTTCGCTTATATTTTCGGCAGTTTCGCCTACTGTTCCGCCCTGTGATATGCAGCCGTCAAGATCGGGCACCCATGCGGAATATCCCTCTTCTTCTTTTTGAAATACTGCCGGATAATATATTTTTATACTCATATACAAGCCTCCTGTTTAGTTGGGTCTTTTCAGACCGGCACTTTTAAGTATCTGCTGTTCTGTTCCTTTTTTCAAGTCCTTTGAGTGCATGGGAACTATTACGATACGTCCTGTATTTTCATTGCGGAATATCCTTTGTGAACCCCTTTGACGGTCTAACACAAAGCCGTTCCGCAAAAGCAGCTGTTCCATTTCTTTAGGCGTCATAGGCATTAGCTTTCCCCTCCATTAATGTTATTATAACACATATTACACGTATTGTCAAGCAGGCTGAGCCTGCCTTAACACTGTCTTGGGCACGGACGATGAGGCGTTCGTTGCACTGAACTGCGACGAGGTTACGGCGCAAAAGGAACTTGACCGCATTGCGCAGGAAAGTCAGGTGACAGGCGGTATGCTTGACCTTGCGGCAATCGGAGATGAGTAATAATGGGCTTGGTTCGCTTTTCTTAATAAAAGCTTAGCAAAAATTCCTTTTTGCCAATTCATGCGAGGGGCAGACAACTATAAGGGAAGGGGAAACCCGAGCGGGGGCTTTAAGAACGCTGTTCTTATCTTTTATTTTGTTTATAACCGCTTTTATTGAATTTTCGGGGGACAGAACCTTCCGGGAAGGGCGACCCCGAAAAATTAACAGGGACGCTCGCACGGGTTCTCCCTTCCCCTGCGGTTCTGTCCCCCGAGCCCCCTACTCCCCAACCCTATCCCTCTCCACGCTCGCTACCAAAAAGGTTGATTTTATGGAAATAATTTTTTAGAACTCTTTAACGTGGAAAGCGATGGCTACGGGTTCTTTGGTTTTGCTTATCTTAGTACGAGCGTTCTAATATTAGATGAAAATTAAAGAAGAATAAGCGTTCTAAACAGGAGAAAATTTTTAAAAAAGAAATCCTATTGTTTAGAACTCTATAATTGTTGAATATCAAAACAACAGTAGAACCCTCGTACTAAGAAAAGAGTTCTAAGGGTCTCCGTTGATTTCACAAACTATGTTCACGCAAACTTTGATATTTATTCTATAATATCAACTTTAGGATAGCGAGCGCGGAAGGGGAAAGGTTGAAGGAAAGTGGGGAGCGCGAGGGGAGAAAAACTAAGGGAACGGGGAAAACCGGCGAGCGTCCATAGGGACGCTCGGGTTTCCCCTTCCCTTATGGTTGTCTGCCCCTCGCAAGAAATGGCAAAAAAGGTTATATACAAAATAAAATCTAAAAACAGGATAAA
The DNA here is from genome assembly GCA_947625915.1 of uncultured Clostridia bacterium. Taxonomy (GTDB): domain Bacteria; phylum Bacillota; class Clostridia; order Oscillospirales; family Ruminococcaceae; genus RGIG8773. The sequence goes on along the minus strand of CANQPX010000069.1, from coordinate 1,061 downwards.
AATTATGCAATTAAAATGCACGCAGATTTTAAGGAGAATGTATGACTACCCTCGAAAAACTCCGGCTGTCACAGCCGCTGACGGATATTTACACCGCTATGGAAACAGATCTGATGATGGCTATTGCCCGCCAGATCGCAGAGAACGACAACAACGAGATAAACGCGACTTCCGAGTGGCGCTTGAAGAAGCTTGCAGAGCTTGGCAAGCTGAACCGCGAGACCGTGCGGATAATTGCTTCTTACACGGGGATCCAGTCGGAAACTTTAACGGAAACCATTGAGACCGCCGCACAGGGCATTACTGAGCACCTTGAACCCGCGCTTCAAGCTTGCGCGAAAGATGGTTACATTTCCGTTGCAGAGGGTTCAACGCCGATCTCCGAGGGCGTAAAGAATGTTACAAACAGTTTCAGGAAGCAAGCAACGTCCGACCTGAACGCCGTCAACACGGTAATGCAGTACAGAGCGGGAAGTTCATACACCGCGCTTGTAAACAGAATTTACGACACGGCAAAGGAAACGGAACTTCACGGAATTCTGGGAAAGCACGCGTTTTCCGTTGCAAGCGGTGCGGAGAGCCGTCAGGCTGCGGTCAGAAAGTGCATACAGGAATTTGCCGAAAAGGGCATACCCGCGTTTGTTGACAAGGCGGGGCGCGAATGGTCTCCCGAAGCTTACATATCAATGGACATTCGCACGACCGTCAACAACACGGCGAACGCCGCACAGGACGCTTGCTGTGACCGCTACGGGCTGGATCTGTTCCTTGTGGACTCGCACATGGGCGCACGTCCGCTTTGCGCTCCGTATCAGGGGAGACTTATAAGCCGTTCAAACCGCAGCGGGATCGCACATGACGGAGACGGGAACGAGATACCGTTCATTCCGCTGTCAAGCACTTCATACGGGCAGGCGGCGGGATTATTCGGGATAAACTGCGGACACCACAAACTGCCCTTTGCGGACGGGGTAAATTTTCAAAGGCAACACCGCATAATATCGTGCAAAAGAAAAGCTATTACAAATTCAAAAAAGAACTGCAAAGTTTACCCTAACTTG
>CANQPX010000068.1 GCA_947625915.1 uncultured Clostridia bacterium | reverse complement strand
CGCATACCGCATGGGCCGCTATCCCCTCTTTTGCGCCGGTAAATCCGAGTCTTTCTTCGGTGGTAGCTTTCACGCTGACACGGGAAATATCACATTCCAAGGCGAAAGCTATGTTCTCACGCATTTGCAGGATATATCCCGCCAATTTAGGTTCCTGACATATTATCGTGCTGTCGATATTTCCGACGGCATAACCGTTTTCGGAAATTATTTCCTTCACTTTTTTCAGCAGTTCTATACTGTCCGCGCCTTCATATTCCGCATCGGTATCGGGAAAATGCTTTCCTATATCGCCCAGTGCAAGCGCTCCCAGCAGCGCGTCCATCACCGCATGGACAAGCACGTCCGCATCCGAATGTCCCAGCAGACCTTTTTCGTAAGGTATCTCCACGCCGCCGAGGATAAGTTTTCTTCCTTCCGCGAACCTGTGGACATCATATCCGTGTCCTATGCGTATCATATGTTCCCCCTCCTTTTAAGGAGAGCCTCCGCTATATCTATATCTTCCCGCAAAGTGATCTTTATATTGGTATGATCTGACGGTGAAACGCATACCTTTACTCCCACGGCTTCTGCAAGTTGACAGTCATCGGTAAAATCCAGATCATGATCCTTTGCAAAATTTATCCCTTTCACGAAAAGATCCCGTCTGAATATCTGCGGGGTCTGTGCGATGTACAAACTTCTTCTGTCGGGAGTATCGGTTATAAGCCCTCCGTTTACGACTTTAACGGTATCTTTAACGGGAACGCCGAGTATCGCTCCGCCAAACACCGATGCGTCCTTTATACATTTTTTTATATGTTCCGTCAAAACAAGCGGGCGCGCTCCGTCATGTACGGCAATATACCTCGTTGCCTTATCGGTCTGCATGAAAGCGTTGAACACCGACTGCTGACGAGTTTCCCCGCCAGAGACGGCGGCAGTGAATTTTGTAACATTATACGCTTTTGCCAACCGCTCTATTTCGGGAATATCTTCTTTTCTTGCGGCGGCAATTATCTCGGAGACCTCGTCTATCCCGTCAAATGCGAGCATGGAGCGAATAACCGCCGGTACCCCGCATATTTCCGCAAGCTGTTTATTTATACCGTCCATGCGAGTGGAACTTCCGCCGCAGGCTATTATTACAGAAACAGATATATCAGGCATATCTATGCTCCTTTACATTATCTCTTTGAAACTTCCGAGAAATCTGAAAAAGCTCATCTCATTTTCCAGATCGTGGAGCAGCGCGACTACCTTCGGGTCATTGCAGCTGCCCTGAAAATCCAGATAGAACATCACTTCAAAATCGCTGCCTGCGATATTTTTGCTTTCTATCTTGGAAAGGTTAAGTCCCGCGGCATAAAATTTTGTCAGCATACGGTAAAGCGAACCGGGCGTATTCGGTATCGTAACGCAAACGGTTATGGTATCCGCATCTGCGGGAGATATGTATTCCTTGGAAAAGCATATGAAACGCGTATAATTAGGGTATGCGTCCGCAATACGGTCATTGAGTATCTCCAAGCCGTAAAGTTCCGCGCAGTTTTTGGAGCATATGCAGGCGATCGCAGGATCGTTCTTTTCCTTCACCAGTTCGGCGGAAAGCGCGGTATTGGCATATTCCCTGCGGATAAGTCCTTTTTCTTTGATAAATCCCGAACACTGTTCGAGAGCTTCTTCTTTTGAGTAAACATATTTTACCGTATCGGCAGACGCGCACTTTGCCGCGGCAAGACAATGAGTTATCTCAACTCTTACAAGAGAGCAGATATTGAAATTATGCGTTGACATAAGGTCGTATGTCTCGGAAATGTTGCCTATGGTGGAATTTTCGAGCGGCAGCAGTCCGAAATCCGCTTCGCCGCATTCCACCGCATTTACTACGTCCTCAAAGGCATTATAGAACACAGCGGGTCTATCACCGAAAAGCTTTTTGCAGGCGGCTTCGGAATATGCTCCGGCAGTTCCCTGACAAGCTATCTTCTCTGCATTTTCGGGAATGAACGGTTCCGGCGCGGAAAGGCGGGTATCGTGTTCGATCTCCATATTCTGTATACATTTGCTGATATCCATGATATTCTGGAAAAGCATGGCTGCGCCGTCTTTCAGGTCGTCGGGAGCGTTTGCGCGGACGCGTTCGATTACTTGTTTTTCGCGTCCGCCCTGCATTACGGGCAGATCATTTTCCTTTTTATACTCGGCAACTGCGCGGCAGACGTCCATTCTTTCGGCAAAAAGCTTCAAGATCCCGCTGTCGATAACATCTATACGGTCTCTGAGTTCTTTAAGATCCATTATAATTCCTCCAAAACAGTTATACAAAGAAATTATACAACATTTTCTTACGGATTGCAACAGATCAGCCGATTTTTTTTGGATATGCCGCCGTGCGGAGATATTATGTAAAAAATTATATACAAAATTTCACATTTTCATAAATATTTGATTGTACTATTCGACAAAATTTGACAAAAATTTGACATTCTCTATTGACTTTTTTTAACGTTTATGGTATGCTTTCATAGTGCTTTTTGCACTAAATATTATGATAAGGGGTTTGTTATATGAAAAAATTTATCATGGCGTCCGCATTGATAGTGTTATGCCTTTCATTTGCAGGATGCGGAAAAAAGACTGTAGACCTCAATGATTACCTTGAAGTTGATTTCAACGGCTACAATACCGCAGGAAAAGTTTCTTATTCCGTCGATGTCGAAAACCTTATAGATGATAATCCCGAAGCTTTCGGACTTGATGACGACTACAATGAGTATGACGTTCTGGAACTTGTTTACAATATCGAGACCAAGATCTCTGTAGAACCCGACAAGGAAGAAGAACTTTCAAACGGCGATAAGATAACATTCAGCTGGAAAAAGACCAAGATCGATAGCCTTGAAAAGAAATATCCCATAAAGATCAAGGCCGCCGACAATAAAATGGAAGTATACGACCTTGACGATGCCGAAGAATACGATCCGTTCGAGAAGATCAACGTTTTATTTGAAGGCACCGCTCCCAACGGCAGAGCAAAACTCGATAATTCAAAAGGACTCAGCGGTCTTAATTACTCTATGGACGTATACGAAGGACTGAAAAACGGAGACAAAGTTACCGTTGAGATCAAAGACAGCTACGGCAACGATCCTACAGAGTTCCTTCTTACCGAACATGGTAAGATACCTACTTCCCTTACAAAAGAATTCACCGTAGAAGGACTTACGTCATATGTAACAAAATTAGATGATATCCCCAAAGACACAATGGGAAAAATGCTCTCACAGGCTGAAGATTCCATAAAAGCACGCGCTCAGAGCTGGAAAGAAGGAAACTCTCTTGACAGCCTTGAACTTCAGGGTTATCACTTCCTTACAGAAAAAGAAGGTTTTTCCGCCGATCCTCACAATTACCTGTTCCTTGTCTTTAAGGCAAACACAACTGTAAAGGGTTATCTTGAAAATACCGAAAAAGATGCAAGAGACAGTGAACAGCTCAACAAAGACAGCTATTACACATTCTTCTGTTTTGAAGATATCACCCTTCTTCCCGACGGCGTATGTTCCGTTGATCTCAGCGGCGGCAAAAGATGCGGAAATGACATAAAGAGCGATTACGGATATTATTCATGGGGATATTTTGAGCGTTGGTCATATGAAGGATATAAAGATCTTGACAGTTTATTCAACAAATGCGTTACCGAAAAACTTGACAAATATACATATGAATCGACTGTAGGCAAAAATGCATAAAATATCGGAACAGGCAGGATATTTATCCTGCCTGTTCAGTTTGTCAATAAAGCATAATATAGTTTATTGTAAAACAACGATCATTTGCTCTGTATTGCAAAACAGCTCACCGGGCTGTTTTGCAAGGCTTAAATGGCAACAACCGTTAATGCCAAGGGGAACGCT
>CANQPX010000067.1 GCA_947625915.1 uncultured Clostridia bacterium | reverse complement strand
TGCAAGGCTTAAATTATAATAACCGTTAATGCCAAGGGGAACGCTCTCTCTTGCAGAGCGTTCCCCTCTTGCCGCTTTCAGCGGCAATTCACCCCTTTGCAGAGGCGCCTTCGTAAGGGGAATTTCGCGCTCTGCGGAGCGCGACCAAAGGCTCTGCCTTTGGAAACCGCAGCCTTGAAAGGCTGGCGAACTTTTTGCTCAATTTTGCGCTGCGCGCAAAATTTTTAAAATAACTCTCACAGCCGGAAAAAATGTTTATTTGCGATTGACACGGGAAATATTATATGTTATTATATAATTTGGAGATTTTTTGAAAGGAGCGGCGTTCTGCCGTATAGTGAAAAGACAATGTTTCTTGCATTTGTTTTATTGATAATAGGCTTTGTCCTGCTTGTAAAAGGCGCAGACGTGTTCGTCGACGGAAGCTCGTCTATCGCCAAATTTCTGAAAATTCCGTCCATAGTTATCGGTCTTACCATAGTCGCTTTCGGAACGAGCGCGCCTGAAGCCGCCGTAAGCATCATCGCAGGCATAGACGGCTCCAACGACATCGCCGTAGGTAACGTTATCGGCTCAAATATGTTCAACCTGCTCGTTGTAATGGGTCTAAGCGCGGCTATAAAGCCTATCAATATCCAGAAACAAATAATAAAGTCGGACTACCCCTTTATGCTGCTTGCAACGCTCGCTCTTGCGGCCATGTCATTTGACGTTTTCTTCGGCAGCGGTTCCGCAAACACCATCACGCGGAACGATGCCGTTATACTCCTTATGTTCATGGCAATTTTCCTTTTCTACGTCATTTCATCGGCATTGTCCACAAGAAAGGAAAAACTTGCCGCAGGCACTGCCGAGGAAGAAGAAAAACCCAAATACGGCATCGGTCTTAGTATCCTTTTCACAATAGGCGGTCTTGCGGGAATCGTCATAGGCGGACAGCTTGTTGTTGACAGTGCAAAAGAGATCGCACTCGGTTTCGGAATGAGCGAAACTCTTGTTGGACTTACGATCGTTGCGGTGGGAACTTCACTTCCCGAACTTGTAACGAGCATTATGGCTGCACGAAAAGGCGAAAGCGATATTGCCGTGGGAAATGTTGTAGGCTCGAACATCTTCAATATACTTTTCGTTCTCCCCGCTTCCGCTGTTATTACCCCGATCGCAAATATAGACGCAAAGGCTATGACGGATATGCTCATTCTCATTGCAGTTTCGGTAATTGCATATATTTTCTGCACAACAAAGAAAAATGTCAACCGCATAGAGGGGATCATACTTTGCCTTTTCTATGTGGGATACATGGCGTTTGCGATAGCAAGAGAATATTGACTGAAAGGAAGTTTCTATATGTACCAAAAGCCCGCAACAGTCGCGGCGATCCACGATCTGTCCGGAGTGGGGCGGTGTTCCCTTTCGGTGATACTGCCCACAATGTCCGCTCAGGGAATACAGGTATGCCCCGTTCCAACGGCGATACTTTCCACCCATACGGGCGGCTTCGGAGATGTAGTTCTCCGCGATCTGACCGACTATATCCCCTCCGCTCTGGAACATTACAAACGTCTCGATTACAAATTTGACTGCGTTTACAGCGGTTTCCTTGCTTCAAAGGAACAGATAGACCACTGTCTGGAATTTTTTGAGCATTACAAAAATTCCCTCAAAGTAGTTGATCCCGTTATGGCGGACAACGGAAAACCGTACAAGACCTGCACCGCCGAACTCCGTTCAAGAATGAACGAGCTTGTAGAAATTGCGGATATGATAACTCCGAACATAACAGAAGCGGCTATGCTCCTTGGTGAAGCTCCAAATCAGCCCGATGTTACAATGCAAAAAATAAAAAGTTATCTCGTCCGTCTTTCGGAGATCGGTCCGAAGATCGTTGTTATAACAAGCGTTTTCTCCGACGGAAAGGCTTACAATGTCGGTTACGACCGCGAACACAGCAAGTTCTGGCGCGTTCCATACAATCTTATAAACGCAAGCTATCCCGGAACGGGAGATGTTTTCGCATCGGTGCTGACGGGTTCTATACTCCGCGGGGACAGCCTTCCCATAGCTATGAACCGCGCAACGGCGTTTCTGGAATTTGCCATAAAGACTACTTACAGCTATTCCACAGATGTACGCGATGGGATCATGCTGGAACGCTGCCTGAATTTTCTCATTGAAAACCCCACACTTTGCGATTATGAACAGATGTAAGGAGCGATGGATATTTATAATGTAAACATTGTTCTTGTAGAACCGCAGATACCCCAGAATACGGGAAATATCGCCCGAACCTGTGCCGTTACGGGAGCAAGGCTCCACCTTGTAAAGCCGCTCGGCTTTGAAGTCACCGACAGGAACCTTAAACGGGCGGGACTGGACTACTGGCACGAACTGGATATTACATATTATGACGGCTTGGAAGATCTTTTCACAAAAAACAAAGGCGGAAATTTCTACTATTTCACAACAAAGGGACTCAACACATACAGCGATGTTAAATTTCCCAACGACAGCTACCTTGTTTTCGGAAGAGAAGATGCGGGACTTCCCGAATCATTGCTTGTGCAGAACAAGGAAAACTGTCTGCGTATCCCGATGCGTCCAAGGCTGAGGAGCCTTAATTTATCAAATTCCGCGGCGATCGCGTTATACGAAGTCCTGCGGCAGTGGGATTTCCCCGACCTTGCCTCGGAAGGACAGTTAACTAAATACACATGGAACTAATGTTGAAAGGAATGAACACAATGAGCAAGATCAAGCTTATGACCGACTCGGCGTCCGATATTCCCAAGGAATATGAGGAAAAGTATGACATTCGCATACTGAGATTTCCCATTACTTTAGGTGAAAAGTCTTTCTTTGACCGTGATTACGACCATATGGAATATTATGATATGATAATCAATTCAAAGGACTTCCCTACTCATGCGCAGATAACGGCTTTTGAATTTGAGGAGCTTTACAATGAATATTACGAACAAGGTTACAGCGACCTTATATATGTTTCTATCGCATCTCTCGGTTCAAACACTTACAACAACGCTGTAATGGCGGAAAAAAATTTCTTTGAAAACAACCCCGAAGCCGAGGGAAAATACAAAGTTCATGTTATCGACTCGGGAAATTACACGGGAGTTTACGGTTTCCCGCTCATAAAAGCCGCCGAAAAGATCGAGAACGGCGCGTCCGCAGATGAAGCCATCGCTTATATGCAGGACTGGCTTTCCTGCGCGGAAGTGCATTTCGGCTGCTACACGCTGGAATTTGTAAAGCGTTCGGGACGCGTCAGCACCGCCGCTGCTTTCGTGGGTGAACTTATGGGACTGCGCCCTGTAATCAAAATAAAGGGCGGGATTTCCTCCACAGATGCGAAAGTCCGCGGAGACAAGGCAATTATCCCCAAAGTGGTGGAGATCACCGCCGACAGGATAATTCCCAAAACGCCTTACTGTTTGGTTTACGGATATTTTGAGGACGCGGAGCGGGAACTTGCAAAAGAACTTACCAAAAAGCTGGGCTATCCGCCGGAGATGTCTTTCCGCATAGGAGGAGTTATCGCCGCAAACGCAGGTCCAAAGCTTGTTGGAGCGTTTTTCAAGGGGAAGGAGCAATAATATTTCGCTTGACATAAATATTTTATTATGATAAAATTATATTAAAGAGTTTGAAACTGAGGTAAAATAATGGAAATACGTTTTTCTAAGCAAGCTCAGAAAGATATGCAAAAAATTCCGCATAATATTCAGTTGCTTATAAAAAATGCCTTACAAGGTTTAAAAGAAAATCCACCAAAAGGCGATATAAAGATACTTCAAGGTTTTTCAGACGGCAGACGACGACTAAGAGTAGGAAAATATCGTATAATATATCAATACCGAAATGATGGCAATATCTATATCTGGCTTATAGAAATAGGAAGCCGAGGAGATATTTATAAATGAAAGGAGCGATATTATGTCACCTATTGCAAAAAAAACTTTCAATATGATAGAAATGCTCCCCGATGAAGAACA
>CANQPX010000066.1 GCA_947625915.1 uncultured Clostridia bacterium | reverse complement strand
AGGGGAAACCCGAGCGTCCCTATGGACGCTCGCACGGTTTTCCCCTTCCCTTAGTTTTTCTCCCCTCGCGCTCCCCACTTTCCTTCAACCTTTCCCCTTCCACGCTCGCTATCCTAAAGTTGAAATTATAGAAAAAGCTTTTTAGAACTCTTGAACGGGGATTGCGTTGGCTACGGGTTCTTTAGTTTAGCTTATCTTAGTACGAGCGTTCTAATATTAGATGAAAATTAAAGAAGAATAGAACTATAAACAGTTGTGATTTTCCGCAAAAAGAAATTCTATTGTTTAGAACTCTATAATTGTTGAATATCAAACTAACAGTAGAACTCTCGTACCAAGATAAACAAAACTAAGGGCTTCTGTTGTCTCCACAAATTTTGTTATAGAAATCTAAAAAATCTTTTCTATAATATCAACCTTTTCGGTAGCAAGCGCGGAGAGGGATAGGGTTGGGGAGTGGGGGGCTCGGGGGGCAGAACCGCAGGGGAAGGGAGAACCCGTGCGAGCGTCCTCGTTAATTTTTCGGGTTCGCCCTTCCCGGAAGGTTCTGCCCCCCGAAAGCTCAAAAAGAGAGTTATAAACAAAATAAAATCTAAGAACAGCGTTCTTAAAGCCCCCGCTCGGTTTTCCCCTTCCCTTATGGTTGTCTGCCCCTCGCATGAAGTGGCAAAAAGGGTTATAAGATAAACAAAAGATAAGAACAGCGTTCTTACCCCCCCTCGCCTGCGCGTGCGGAATGAAAGGAGAAGAAAATTGAAAAAGCAAAGCTTCATGTTCGGTTCAACAGTGCTGATATTGTCAGCCGTGATCGCAAAACTTATAGGCGCAATATTCCGTATCCCCCTCGCCAATATGCTCGGCGGAACGGGAATGGGCTGCTTTTCGGGCGCGTACAGCATTTTTATGACCGTATATGCCGTGTCGGTAACAGGTCTCCCCGCAGCAGTCGCAAAAGCTGTGGCGGAAAATTCCGCCCTCGGTCGGTTTGCAAACCTCCGTAAAATAAAAAATTCCGCGCTTATTTTCTTTACGGTGTGCGGACTTGCTTTCACCGCATTGATGATGCTGTCGGCTTACCCGTTCTGCGCCTTCGTGAACGGCAGCCCCGAAACTGCCCCCGCTGTTTTTGCTATCGCTCCGTCGGTGCTGTTCTGCTGCATAACAGCCGTTTACAGAGGATATTATGAAGGGCTGCGGAATATGTTCCCCACAGCTGTTTCACAGGTCATAGAAGGATTGGTAAAGCTTTGTGTGGGGCTTTCGCTTTGTCTGCTCGTTCTGAAATATCCCCATAGGTTCATAGGGCTTACTTCACTTTTCGGCAAAGGTGATACCGCCGTCCTTTCCGCTGCCGCCGCTGCTTCGGTATCAGGCATAACCATCTCAACTGCGGCGGGAACGTTGTTTCTTATACTAAGAGACAAAATATGCGGAGACGGCATTTCCCCTGCCCTTATTTCCGAAACAAACGGCAAAAATCAGACCGACAATCACAGAGAAATAATTTCAATGCTGCTGAAAACCGCTGTTCCCATAGCCATAGGCGCATTGGTAACGAACCTTACATCGCTTATAGATCTTGTGACCATAACCCGTTCGCTGGGAACTGCCGTTGCACGCGCGCCTGAATATTTCGGTAATATTTCAGGCGGAACAGATGCCGCAGGACTTCCGAACTTCCTTTTCGGCTGTTTTACGGGACTTGCGGTAACGGTCTTCAACCTTGTGCCGTCTTTCACCAATATGTTCGGGAAAAGCATACTTCCCTCGCTTTCGGAAGCTTTTGCAGAAAATGACGCGGCAAAGATCCGTTCCCATACCGAAAAGGCAATTTTCGTTACTGCACTTGTTTCCCTACCGTCGGCAGCGGGGATATCGGTACTTTCGGGAGAGATCCTCCGCGTGCTTTTCCCATCAAAACCTGTTGAAACATCGGTCTGCACATTATCTTTGACAATTCTTGGCATAGGTGTGGCGTTTCTTTGTCTTTCGTCAACATTTTTCGCAATATTGCAAGCGGCAGGTCGCCCCGATCTGCCTGTAAAACTTATGCTGACAGGAGTTGCGGTAAAATTTGCGGGTAACTTCCTGCTCGTTCCCATACCGGAAGTGAACATCTCAGGCGCGGCATTATCAACGCTGCTTTGTTATGCGGTGATATGCATACCTGCCGCCGTAAAGGTCTCGGAACTTACAGGCGTCGGCAAAAATACGCTTTTGGCAATGATATCCAAAATTGCTTTTTGCTCCGTATTGTGCGGCGGAGCGGCGCTTTTGGCAAAAAATGTGTTCTCTCAAAGGTTTGGAGGGATAATTTTGCTTATAATTTCCATTTTATGTGGTGGCATTTTCTACATAATCAGCGGCTTTTTATTGGGCATAATTACAAAAAACACGATAAAATCATTAATTTCTTAAAATTTTTAAAAAAACCCTTGAAATTATTTGATTTATGGGTTAATATATTAAGGTAACAGTTTTTTTATAACGTTTTTACCGCTTTTTTCTTTCGGAGGCTCGTTTATGGATTTTCAGTTCAAAACTAAATACGACATGAACGATATGCTCAATATCATGCGTATCCTCCGCTCCGAAAACGGCTGCCCTTGGGACAGGGAACAAAACCATAAGTCCATCAGAAAAGATTTCATCGAGGAAGTCTATGAGGCTGTCGAAGCCATTGATACCGATAACAGCGAACTTCTCCGCGAAGAACTGGGCGATGTGCTTTTACAGGTCGTCTTTCATGCAAGGATCGAGGAAGAAGCCGAAAGATTTGATTTCAGCGATGTTGTAAACGATGTCTGCCAAAAACTGGTGCTGCGCCACCCCCACGTTTTCGGGAACGTTACCGCCGAAACAAGTGAGGAAGTTCTCAAAAATTGGAACGACATTAAGCAGAAGTCTAAAGGGCAGGAAACTTATTACGAAACGCTGCAAAGCGTCAGCCCCGCGCTCCCCGCTCTCATGCGCGCTCAGAAAGTCGGTCAGCGCGCCAAACGCGCAGGTATGGACTTCCGTAACGCGGAAGAAGCTGTTGCCCGGCTTGAAAGCGAGATAGCCGAACTTAAAGAAGCGATCGCGGAAGGCGTAAAAACAAATATTGACGAGGAATTCGGCGATGTGCTCTTTTCATGCACAAATGTCGCAAGACAGCTCGGTCTTGACTCGGAAGAGTCCTTGACACGTTCCACAGAAAAATTTATGGACAGATTTAAAAAGACAGAAGAATCAGTACGATGCGACGGGATAGATATGAGATCCCTGAACATAGATGAGCTTGACGTTTATTGGCGTAAAGCAAAAGCAAAGTAAAAAATGGGTTGCTCCCATTATAAAAATTATGGAGGTAGTTAAAATGACAAAAGCAGAGTTGATCAACGCGATCGCAGAGAAAGGCGGTTTCACCAAGAAAGACGCTGAAAAGGCTCTTAACGCTGTAACTGATTCTATTACAGATGCTCTTTCTTCCGGCGACAAAGTTCAGATCGTAGGTTTCGGTACATTTGAAGTACGCGAGAGAAGTGCTAAGAACGCTATCAACCCCAGAACTCATGAGAAGATCAAGGTTCCCGCAAAGAAAGCTCCCGCTTTCAAAGCAGGCAAGGCTCTCAAAGATGCTGTTGACGCGTAAGTTTTCAGCGAAAGCTTTTTAAATGCACTTGAGCAGACAGGGGAAAGACCGGTCTGCTCTTTTCTTTTTGAAAGGAATGGTCAGTATGCGACTTGACAAATATTTAAAGGTCACAAGATTGATAAAGCGGCGGACAGTGGCAAATGAAGCTTGTGACGCAGGAAAGATCTCGGTAAACGGGAACATAGCCCATGCGTCATATGATGTAAAAGTCGGAGATATCATTGAGATAAACATGGGTACGAAGCCGTTGAAAGTAAAAGTTCTCAATGTAACGGAATACGCGACTAAAGATAACGCGTCCGATAATTACACTGTTCTGGAGAGTTAAAAACAGAAAGCGCGCCATTTACGGCGCGCTCAGCTTGTCGATAAAGCATAATATACATTTTTTAGTAAAACAAATTGCTCTGTATTGCAAAACAGCTCACCGGGCTGTTTTGCAAGGCATAAATTATAATAACCGTTAATGCCAAGGGGGAAGCCCTCTATCGCAGGGCTTCCCCCTCTTGCTGTCTGCGACAGCA
>CANQPX010000065.1 GCA_947625915.1 uncultured Clostridia bacterium | reverse complement strand
TCTATCGCAGGGCTTCCCCCTCTTGCTGTCTGCGACAGCAATTCACCCCCTGCGGAGCTCCTAAAGGCATTAGGGGAATTTCGCGCTACTACGAAAAACAAACTGCGTTCGTTTGCGCGACAAGGGGTTTAGACGAATGCGAAGCATTCGTTTTTCCTTCAGACCCCGCCAGCGCGGCTGCGCCGGACCAACTTTTCGGGCAAAGTTTTGCTATTCATTTTTTAGTTTGTCCGCGCCTATTATTTTTCGGTTTTTCGATAGTCTGAGAGCAAATTTGAAAATTTGCTCTTGAAATGAGGGGAAATGTATGTTAAAATGTTATTGTAAGTTATTATCGCTTTTGTTTGAAAGGTATTTGTAATGTCTAATAAAAATAACAAAAAAAGGAAAAAGAAAAGAAAACCTTACTCCGAAGCCGAAAAAAGAAAAAGAAAAGCCGCCGCTGCAAGAACAAGAGTACTGCTGGCACTGCTCGTTATCGTGGGAGCAGTGTGGGGCATAGTCAGGTTCAATAAGTCTATCGAAGTGCCGCTTACTATTGATACGGACGGCTACACGGTAATGGAAAACGACGCTTCTTACGGTCTTAACGGAGATCTTGAGGAAACGATACCCCTTCCCGATGCGGAAGATGCTTTTGCAGAGGATAATTCTCTTCTGAAATATAAGGTGCCTCAGCCCGAACTCAAAGACGAGTATCCCATAGATATGGTGATACGCTCAAAATATGCGATAGTATACGATGTTCAGGCGGACGAGGTGCTTTTCGCCAAAGATGCGGATGAAAAATGCTACCCCGCAAGTACGACAAAGATACTTACCGCTGCGGTAATGCTCGACAATTCCTCGGAGGATATGCTGTTTACGGCAGGAGACGAACTTGATTTTGTAAATCCCGAGTCAAGCCTTGCATTTATAAATAAGGGCAACGTTCTTGACAGGGAAACTATCCTTGACGCGCTCATGCTGCCTTCGGGAAACGATGCGGCATATACCGTTGCCGCAAATATTGGACGGCGGATCAGCGGCATTGACGAAATGGAGCCGGAAATGGCGGTAAAAACTTTCGTTGACGAAATGAACAAGACTGCAAGGTACATAGGCGCGGAAAATACGCATTTTTCCGACCCGGACGGTTTCCACGACGACGATCATTACACCACCGTTCACGATATGCTGAAAATAACGCTCTATGCGATGCAGAAGCCCGAGATCATGGCTTCCGCGGCAAAGCCGAACGCATATGCCGTTTTTGAATCGGGGGAAGAAGTTTCGTGGGAAAATTCAAATAAACTGCTCCACGATTACAGCGATTGTTATTATATGTATGCTACCGGACTGAAAACAGGCATGACGGATCAGTCGGGTTACTGCGTAGTCGCGACCGCAAGACGTTTTGATCATGATATAGTATGCCTTGTGTTCGGAGCAGAAGCGTCCGACATACGCTGGAACGATACCATAGCGCTGCTTGACGCGGCGTTTGTACAGGTAAGGAACAGGGAGGACAGATGATGGTAAATATCGGCAACGAATGGGACGAGCTGCTCAAAGGCGAGTTTGAAAAGGAATATTACCTTAAACTTAGGAAGTTCCTTGCCAATGAATACCGTACAAGGAAAATTTATCCCGATATGTATGACATTTTCAATTCACTGAAGTATACATCTTACTCCGATGTAAAAGCGGTAATTATCGGGCAGGATCCGTACCACGGCGCGGGTCAGGCACACGGGCTCTGCTTTTCTGTACAGAAAGGCGTTGCGGTGCCGCCGTCTTTGCAGAACATTTACAAAGAACTTGAAGCGGATCTGGGCATACCGCCCGCACAGCACGGTTATCTGAAAAAATGGGCTGATAACGGAGTCCTTATGATGAATGCAGTCCTTACGGTCCGTGAGGGAATGGCAAATTCCCATAAAGGCATGGGCTGGGAAATTTTTACCGATAGGGTGATAGAACTCCTCAATAACAGGGAAAAACCTATGGTTTTCCTGCTTTGGGGCGGAAATGCCAAGCAGAAAAAGTCACTTATAACAAATCCTGCTCATCTTATACTTCAAGCTGCACACCCAAGCCCTCTGTCGGCATATAACGGCTTTTTCGGGTGCAGACATTTTTCAAAAACGAACGCTTTCCTTGAAGAACACGGAATGACGCCTATTGACTGGCGGATAGAATAATACATCGGAGGGGTCTTTTATGTCAAATTTAAAGAAAAAACTTGCATTGTTTGTTTCGGCAGTAATGGCGGTATCAATGCTTTCTTCCTGCGGCGGAGATAAGAGCGAAGCCGAACTTTCCGATACCGAAACTTCACTTTCTCTTGAAACAGAGGACGATAATTCTGCGGAAATAGATTTTTTCGGAGAGGATTACGATCCCTTTGCAGACGACTACGACCCGTACGGCGGAAACGGCGCTTCCGCTGCAAAGCATGATCCCAAGACGGAAAATACTTCCCCAAACGGCAGTAACGGCAACAGCGATACTACCGAGGAAAACACTTCCGCAAATGAGCAAGCCGTTCCCGCTTCAAACGCGGGCAATAACGCTCCTGCCGCAAACAAGGCAAATTCCTCAGGCAGCGGGAACTCTTCCGCAGGGAACGACAGCAGCAAAAATAATTCCGACAGCGGAACTCCACAAAATTCACAGAACTCACAAAGTTCACAAAGTTCGCAAAGCGGAGTTGAACTTATCATAAACTCTCCCAACGGCTGGAATGACGGTACAAACGATTTCATACAGATAGACGGAACGGTGAAAAACAGTTCCGACAAAGTTATAAACGGCTGGACGGTGACCATTTCCGTTCCGACGGGAGCAAAGATAGATCAGAAGTGGAACTGCGAAGCTTCAATAAGCGGCGGGAAAATTACCGTGACGCCTGTTGATTATAACTCAAATATCGATCCGAACAGCGAGGGAACATTCGGCATGATACTTTGCGGCGCAAGTTCCGTTGACAGCTCAAAGGCAACTGTAAAGGCAGGAAGCATGACAGCTGTCGGCTCCGGAAACGGCGGAGGAAACCAAAACGGCGGCGGTCAGAACACGCAGAGCGGTTCTGTTGGGAACAATAACCCGAAAATAGTTCAGGCAAAGGACGTTCCCGCGCCGACTACAGATGACTGGCTCCATACCGACGGCAGCAAGATCTATGATAAAGACGGCAAGGAAGTCTGGCTCACGGGCATAAACTGGTTCGGCTACAATACAGGCACGAATACATTTGACGGCTTGTGGACGTGCGATCTGAATACATCTCTTTCAAATATTGCGGACAGAGGTTTCAACCTGCTGCGCGTACCGATCTCTGCGGAACTTATCAAGAACTGGTCTAACGGAAATTACCCGAATGCTAACTTCAATCAGGCGACAAATTCCTACCTTGTGGGAATGAACAGCCTTGAAATTTTTGACTATGTAATAGGTCAGTGCCGCGCAAACGGAATAAAGATAATGATAGATATCCACAGCGCAAAGACCGACTCTATGGGGCATATGAAAAACCTCTGGACGGACGGGGATATCAGTGAAAAAGATTTCCTTGATTCCCTTGCGTGGATAGCGAACCGTTACAAAAATGATGATACGATAATTGCATATGATCTGAAAAACGAACCCCACGGCAAAGCGAACGAGTCTCCGCGCGCCAAGTGGGACGGTTCAACGGACAGCGATAACTGGAAATACATAGCGGAAAAAGCCGCGAAAGCCGTTCTTGACAAAAATCCCAACGTTCTTATAATGGTAGAAGGCATTGAGATCTATCCTATCGATACAAAGAAGAACGGGAATTTCTCCTCCACAAATATGGGCGATTACTATTGCACATGGTGGGGCGGAAATCTTCGCGGCGTAAAGAATGACCCCGTTGATCTTGGCAAATATCAGAACAAACTGGTATATTCGCCCCATGACTACGGTCCTACTGTTTATGAGCAGCCGTGGTTCAAGGGAAACTATACTTTTGACAGTCTTTATAAGGATTGTTGGTATGACAACTGGTTCTATATCCAGAAAGAAAACATTGCGCCGCTGCTTATAGGCGAGTGGGGCGGCTTTATGCGCGATCCTAACCTTAAATGGATGACGTATCTTCGTCAGCTTATCAAGGAGAACCGTATAAACCACACGTTCTGGTGTTTCAACTCTAATTCGGGGGATACAGGAGGACTTGTTCTTGATGATTTTACCACATGGGACGAGGACAAATACGCATTTGTAAAGGAAGTTTTGTGGCAGCAGAACGGAAAATTCGTTGGGCTTGACCACGAGATACCGCTCGGCAGCAACGGGATAACGCTTTCTCAGGCTAAGTAAAGCGATTTTGCACTGAGCGCAAAATTATCCCGCATACGGCGTGCTTGGCATAGAAATTGAAGTCTTATAAATGAAAAAGGCATTGACCGTTATAATATGGTCAATGCCTTTAAGTTCACTTTCGGATCAGACTGCTCTTGTTACCTTTCCGGAACGGAGACATCTTGTGCATACATAAATATGCTTAGGAGTTCCGTCAAC
>CANQPX010000064.1 GCA_947625915.1 uncultured Clostridia bacterium | reverse complement strand
TAAATTCAAGACCTCGTTTTTGCCTCGGTCTTAAATCTCCCGATGATGTTTTTCGTTGCACTTGACTTGACAATTTACGGGGGGGGCAGAACCTTCCAGGAAGGGAGAACCCGAGAAATTAACGGGGACGCTCGCAAGGGTTCTCCCTTTCCCTGCGTTTCTCCCCTCGCATAAAGTGGCAAAAATGGTTATATGCAAAATAAAAGATAAGAACAGAACACATAAAAGTCCTGCCGGCAACTCCACTTTCAACTCTCCACACTGTTAAAGAATAATGTTCGCAGTGAACGCATAGACCGTTATAAGCAGTATGACGTTTACTAAAGTGAATATGCCAAGATATTTTATCGGACGCGCATTGTCAGTCTCCATGTAAATTCTCAGGGAAATTATGCTCGCAAGACTGGCAACGATAGTCCCCAGACCACCTATGTTCACACCGAGAACAAGCGCGCGGGCATTGTCCGTAAATCCCGAAAGCATCACCGCCGCGGGAACGTTGCTTATTACCTGACTTACCGCAGCGGCGGCAAACATTTCCCGCCCGCTGATAAGCTTTGTTATAAATTCGCGCACGGCACCAATGTTCTGTATGTTGCCAACAAATATGAAGAAAAACGCAAAGGTCAGAAGCAGACCGTAGTCCACTCCAGCAAAAAGCTTCGTGTCAAGTATGAGCGCAGCCACACATACCGATGCAAATACAACTATAACATCAACTGCTCCGAATACCGCCAAAAGACAAAGCAGGAAAAGCAGTACATACATTATCAGATAACTGCGTTTGCCGGTAATATGGGCTTGACGGTTCTCTATGCCGAGGGGTTCGTTCTTTATGAACAGGCAAAGTATAAGTATCAGCAGGATATTTATTAACGAAACAGGCAGAACTGCGGAGAAAAATTCCCATGGCGTCATGCTGTAATGCCCGTAAAGATACAGGTTCTGAGGATTTCCGAAAGGCGTGAGCATACTTCCGAGATTTGCCGCCGCAGTCTGTACGGTTATAACATAGATCATCGTTCCCGGACGGCTGCGGAAAAGACTTGCGGTCAGCGGCACAAAAGCGATCAGCGCAACATCATTTGTAAAAAGCATTGATGCAAAAAACGAAATGAATATCAGGATCGTTCCCGTGCGCCTTGTAAACGCTTGTCCTTTGCCAAGGAGCTTGCAGGATACCGCCGCAAGCAGATTGCTTTCACGAAATCCCGCTATGGCTATCATAAGGCAGAAAAGCAGTCCGATGGTATCGGTGTTTATGTAGTCTATGTAATTTGTTATCGGAACGAAGAAACAGGATATCAGCGCGGCTGCTCCCGCAATTACAAGTACAAATTCTTTCTTGAAAAATTCTATAAAAGCCCTCATTTTCATATGCTCCTAATCATAATATCAGATCTATGACCGTTCCGAACAGGACTCCGGTAAGATACACCGTTCCGAGGACGGCAAAATTTTCGCGGATATTTTTATTTGTGCGGAAAAGTACCGCAAGTCCTACGCCCGCGCCTGTGCAAAGTCCCGCTATTGCCGAACCTGCGGTTATTGCTCCGTCAGCGTAAAGCTCCGTTATCAGCACCGAAGCGGCGCAGTTGGGGATAAGCCCCGCGATCCCCGCAAGTGCAGGTTGGAACAGCCCCATTTTCCCGAGGAAAAGCGATACCGTTTCTTCTCCCGCAAAGGACATTATCAAGCCGAGGATAACGTTTACAGCCAGAATGAAAATAAATATTTTCATTGTATGTTTTAAAGATGAGTACCATATGCCGTGAGCTTCGCAGCCGCAGCCGCTTTCGGTGCATATTTCCCCGATGGCGCCGTCATCTTTTTTGTTCGGTCTGAAAATTTTTATCAGCGCATCGGCAGCTATTCCCGCCGCAACGGCAATAACTATCTTTGCGGCGATAAGCTTCCAGACGGTTCCCGCCATATCGGGGTGGGCGAGAAGTACGGGTATCGCTTCATCGGAAGTCGATATAAACACGGCGATGAGCGTTCCGAATGAGATCACTCGTCCCGCGAAAAGATTTGACGCGGCAACGGAAAATCCGCACTGCGGTATGCAGCCGGCTAATGCGCCGGTTAATGAGCCGAAAAAGCCGTTTCCCGTCTTTTGGAGAAAATTTACAAGTTTATCCCCTGTGTGATGTTCGATAAATTCCATAAGCAGGAAAGCAAGGAACAGGAAGGGCAGCATTTTTGCCGAGTCGATGAGCGCATCGAGCAGAACGCCGATCACGCCGCTTTCGGAAGTATGTTCATGTGCGGAAATTATATTTGCGATACGGAAGTCCGTAAAAAAGTTCATTTTCAGTATCCTTTCAGCAGATCATATCATAATTTATTAATTATATCACATTTACATATATTTTTCAAGGTTTTTTTAAAATTTTTGCCTTAATTGACCCTTGCGGAAAATGTCGGGCTATGTTATAATAAGATCATAACAAAATGTAATGGCTTTTAAGAATTTCAAGTTATGGAAAGGAAGATATATATGTCACATCAGCTTGTGATAGTTCTGGATTTCGGAGGACAGTATAATCAGCTTATAGCAAGACGCGTACGCGAGTGCGGCGTTTACTGCGAGGTAAAGTCCTATAAAACGCCTATCGAGGAACTGAAAAAGATGTCCCCGGTGGGTATAATTTTTACGGGAGGACCAAACAGCGTTTACAAAGACGATTCTCCTGCATATCCAAAGGAAATTTTCGAGCTTGGCATACCCATTCTTGGGATATGCTACGGCTGCCAGCTCATGGCGCATCTTCTCGGCGGAAAGGTAACTTCCGCGGTAACGAGCGAGTACGGAAAAACGGAGACTTACTATGACAAGTCATGCGAAATATTCGGGGGAGCAAAAAATTTGCCCCAAAAAGCGATATCATGGATGAGCCACACCGACTATATAGAAAAAATACCCGACGGCTTTAAAGTAACGGCGCATACAGACTGCTGCCCAACGGCTGCAATGGCTTGTCCGGAAAGAAAACTTTACGCGGTGCAGTTCCACCCGGAAGTAAACCATACCGAGTACGGCTCGGAAATGATAGACAGTTTTCTGAAAAACGTATGCGGCTGCACAGGCGACTGGACAATGGGAAAATATGCTGAAACGGCAATAAAAAATATCCGTGAAAAAGTCGGAGACGGAAAAGTTCTGCTTGCGCTTTCGGGCGGAGTGGACAGTTCGGTTGCGGCGGCACTGCTTGCAAAAGCCGTAGGGGATAAGCTGACTTGTATTTTTGTGGATCACGGGTTCATGCGGAAGAACGAGGGCGATGAAGTAGAGCAGGCATTTGAAGGCTGGGGCTTGAATTTTGTCCGCGTAAATGCAAAGGAGCAGTTCATGTCCCGAATGAGGGGAGTTTCCGACCCGGAAACGAAACGCAAGATAATCGGAGAAGAGTTCATACGCGTTTTTGAACAGGAAGCAAAGAAGATAGGAAAAGTAGATTTTCTTGTTCAGGGAACTATTTATCCTGACATTATAGAAAGCGGAACGGGAGATGCGGCGGTGATAAAATCCCACCACAACGTGGGAGGACTTCCGGATCATGTAGATTTCAAGGAAATAATCGAACCGCTTCGTATGCTTTTCAAAGACGAAGTGCGCGCCTTGGGACGTGAGCTGGGACTTTCGGAAGTTCTTGTAGATCGTCAGCCTTTCCCGGGACCGGGACTTGCCATACGCATAATCGGAGAGATCACCGATGAAAAGCTTGAAATTTTGCAGGACGCGGACTATATTTTCCGTGAAGAGATCGCAAAAGCGGGATTGGACAAAAATATCCATCAGTATTTTGCGGTGCTGACAAATATGCGATCCGTCGGAGTAATGGGCGACGGCAGAACATACGATTATACGCTTGCGCTTCGGGGAGTTGTTACCACGGATTTCATGACAGCGGATTTTGCAAAGATACCTTACGAAGTTCTTGAAATATGTGCAAGCCGCATCGTCAACGAAGTAAAGTCCATAAACCGCGTTGTTTACGATATAACTACCAAGCCCCCGGCTACTATTGAGTGGGAATAATTAAAATCTCCCTGCAAACTGCGGTGTTACGCGGGTTGCGGGGAGAATTTTGAAGTATTGATACCGGGTTGATACCGTACTTGGGGTTTTGACAAGTGTGGTATCAAGAATATGTCATATTTTAACAAATCCGAATTAATATATTGACAAATTATATGACATATACTATACTTATTATAGATGTAAATATAAATTTTCAAAGGAGATATTATTTATGTATGAAATTAGACCTGAATCAGTGAAATCTTTTATTACAGATAAAAATATAAAATTACCTCGTTTTCAAAGAAAACAAACTTGGGATGACAAGAAAAATTTTGAATTATGTATAAGTTTGTTTAAAGAATATCCTTTAGGTGTGACTATAGTAAGTGTTGATAAAAAAGATGGAATAAATATTCGTTGGCTATTAGACGGAAGGCAAAGAAGAAATGCATTATTAAGGTTATATGAGGATCCGGAAAATATTTATAAATGGGCAAAAAAGTATATTAAATTTAAAAATATAGCAAACGACAAAAATAATCCGACAATCAAGAACATAAAGAACGTAATTGAGCATTCGGGACTCTCCATTGAGC
>CANQPX010000063.1 GCA_947625915.1 uncultured Clostridia bacterium | reverse complement strand
AGGGAGAACCCGGCGAGCGCCTAAAGGCGCGTTCGGGTTCTTCCTTCCCTGAAGTGTCATCCCCCCGAACGATTAGGTAAAAAAGGTTATAAGATAAACAAAGAAATAAGAACAGAACACAAAAGAACCCCGCCCGAATGCCCGCGGAGGCTCCCCGCCTTAAAACTTTATAAAAGGTCTTTTTCCGCTTTTGTGACCTGCAAATATGCCGCTTCAAGTTCATCGGGAGTACCAAGCTTTTTCCCGAACGCAGCCGCACATACACTCGATGCAAGCTGCAATTTTAAATGCGGCGGAGCGGTTATGAAACGTTCCCCCGCAAGCTTCTCCGCTGCATCACCAACAACTGCTATATCCCCGCTCTCACTTTCTAAACGGCTTTTCAGTTCATCTAAAGGAAGTATCTCGTCCTCCGCAACGCGTGTGACCGTTTTTCCGTCCGAACGAAAAACAGCACAGTATACAAGATCGAGCCGCGCTGTCATTACCGCGCAGATCGTTCCTTTATGCACGGAAACATTATTTGCCAGCGATTCAAGGGTGGATATGCCGATACAAGGCTTGTTCAGCGCAAAACACATGGCTTTAACTGCCGCAATACCTATGCGCAGTCCCGTATACGATCCCGGTCCTGCCGAAACGGCTATCCCGTCTATTCCGGAAAGTTCCAAACCCGCATTTTTCAGCACGTCTTTGCATATCGGAAGTATCACTTGCGAATGAGTGAGCTTCGTGTAGACCGTATTTTGCGCAAGAACGGCGTTCTCGCTGCATACAGCCACCGAAGCGGTCTTACCGGAGGTATCGATCCCAAGCAGCGTCAAATCTTTCATCTCCCTCAAGAGAAATTTCCCGCTCATTTTCACCGAGCCGATCTATTGTTATCGTTATAATGTTTTTCGGCAGACACTCCGAAATATTTTCCGACCATTCACAGACGATAACGCTGTCCTCGGACATATAATCATAGAAACCCGTTGTTTCCAGCGCTTCTGCGTTCATTATCCTGTACATATCAAAGTGGTACATGACTTTCCCGCCGCCGCGGTACTCGTTAACAAGTGCAAATGTGGGCGAATGTACTTCATCGGGAAGTCCCATTCCCACTGCAAGCCCCCGCGTGAAAGTTGTTTTTCCCGCGCCGAGACCGCCTTTATATGCAATTATATCCCCTCCGCGGAGCAGCGCGCCGATCTTTTGTGCGGCAGCGACTGTTTCCCCAGGGGAATTTGTGCGGATCTTTATCATTTTTATTCCTCAAAATTCTGATCGACGTTCACATTCATGATCCTGAAACTTTCGCAGAAAAAGTTTATATCATCATCTTCCAGTGAACATACTCTGTAATTCATAGGCACATCTGGATCGCTGCTTTTTACTTTCATTATGTCAAATCCCGTAAGCGGCGTTTTTACACCGTTACAGCCTATCTCAAAATCAACGACATTCTCGAAGATGATATCCGCCGAAAAAGATCTGAGTTCATCACAGAAAAATGTCATCATTACGCACGGCACCATTTCTCCTCGGCTGTTTATCGAACCGTAATATCTGAGATCGCCGAAATAGTCAAAGTTGAACCAATAAAAATCAGGCGCGATATCGCTGATCTGCTCTATGCCATATATGTTCTTGAAATTTCTGCGCAGGCGGCAGTTGTCCTCGGGGAGCACCATTTTCTTCCACATTCCCCGATCGTGTTTTTCAAAGCCCTGCTTTTCGTACCAGCCGATAAGGCTGTCCTCGCAGAAAAGCTGAACGTTCAGCTTATTATCTCCCGACTGGCAATAATATACAAGTCGTGTAACTATCTGTTCGCCTATGCCGCGCCGCCTGTAATCCGGGCGAACGCATATGCCGCTCATTACCGCTGCGGTGAGTCCGTCCGAAGCGACTCTGCCGAGCCCGACCAATGTTTCACCGTCATATGCATAGACCGAATAGAAGCTGTTCCGATTTGTCCGTTCTATCTCATCATCGGTATACCCCGCAAGTCCGTACCATTTGAGCGCTTTGTAAAGCTCGATAACGTCCCTGTCGTCACGAGTTCCGGAAAAATATTCTATCTCCACAATATCCTCCCCCGAAGTTTACTCGGAAATTATTTTAGTTCCCTCATTATCAATGTGCATTTCCTTTACCTGCCAGTTTTGCAGTCCCATTTTATCAAGGGCAAATCTCATTTTCCCGCAGAAATATATATTGTCATCTCCGACTATCGCCATAAGCGCGGGACCTGCTCCGCTGAGATATGAAGCATATGCCCCAAGGCTGTAAGCCGTATCGAACACATCTCTTGCGTGAGCGATAAGTTCCATTCTGTAAGGCTGATGCAGTCTGTCATGAACGGCAGTACGCAGATTTTCATATTTACCCGTGAGCAGCGAAGCGGAAAACAGCGCCGCACGGGAAAGGTTGTATACTGCGTCCTTGTGTGAGATCTCCTTTGGCAGACAGGCTCTTGCTTTTTCCGTCTTTAGTTCAAAATCAGGTATCACCGCCACGAATTTCAGCGTTGTGAATACCTCCTGTTTTACCCAGTGGACGCGTTTCCCGTCAAAAACAGCCGTTACTATCCCCCCGAGAAGTGCGGGAGCGGTATTGTCGGGGTGTCCCTCTATCTGTGCGGAAAGGTCTACCAGATCGTCAAATCCCATAGGTTCTCCAAGCAGGCGGTTCGCGCCCACAAGACCCGCGATTATGCACGCCGAAGAACTTCCCAGTCCTCTTGCCATGGGGATATTGTTCACCTGACGGATAGTAAGCCCGCTTAATTTTTTCCCGCATATGTCGTAAAGGATATGTGCCGAATCGTAAACAAGATTTGAAGCATCGTTCGGAACGGGTATCCCGTCAAGGCTTTCTATCGAAATGCCGTCCGACTCTTCCATATCCACATAATTATAGTAATCCAGTGCAAGACCCAGCGCGTCAAAGCCCGCGCCGAGGTTTGCGCTCGTTGCCGGAATTTGTATCTTTATCATCCGAACGATCCTTTCAGTCGAGTTCCAGAACGCGTATTTTTCCAAGGATCTCTCCGCCCAGTTCTCCGAGTTTCTTATCGAGATCCCGTTCTTTCATTTCGGGAGCGACAAAAGCCGTCTCATCTGCGGGCTGATCCTTTCGTTCAAGGAATTCCGCGCCGCCGAAGATCTTCTCTGCCTGTGCTTTGGAAACGCCTTTGACGCGCACATACATCGGCAGTACATCGTCTTTGTAGTCCGCAATAAAGCTGTTGTCGGCACTGTCCTCCCAAGTCTGGGAAATGGAAGTTCCGCTCATTTTTGCCGCGTCAACGATATCCGCAACGATAGCGCTCGCTGTGGGAAGTTTTCCCGCTCCGCGTCCGTAGAACATAACTTCGTCCACGGCGTCGCCGTAGACCATTATGCCGTTGAAAACATCAGAAATATGGGAAAGCTGATTATTATTGCACACAAATGCAGGACGTACCATTGGGAGAAGTTTTCCGTCGGCGGTCTTTTTCACCGAGCCGATGAGTTTTATCGCTCCGCCCCAGTTTTCGGCATACTCCACGTCCTGCAGGGTAAGTTTCGTAATGCCCTCACAATGCACCCATTTGGGGTAGATATGTTTCCCGAACGCAAGAGACGCAAGTATGCATATTTTGCGGCAGGCGTCGTGTCCTTCCACATCGGCGGTGGGGTCATGTTCGGCATATCCTAATTTCTGCGCCATAGCGAGCGCATCATCAAAGGACATAGACTCATTTATCATTTTTGTAAGTATAAAATTGGTAGTTCCGTTGAGAATGCCCGCGATCGCGGAAATATCATTTCCCGCAAGGCACTGATGCAGCGGACGGATTATCGGTATCGCTCCTCCTGTTGAAGCTTCAAACAAGAAATTGCAGTTATTTTCCGCAGCGATCTTAAGAAGTTCCGCGCCTTTTTCCGCTACCAGTTCTTTATTTGAAGTGACAACGCTTTTGCCCTTTGAAAGAGCTTTTTTTGTATAATCATACGCATCGCCTACGCCGCCCATTACTTCGGCGATCACATTTACCTCATCATCGTTAAGTATTTCATCAAAATTTTTCGTGAACTTATCCGCGTAAGGGCTGTCGGGAAAATCGCGTATATCCAATATATACTTTATATCCAGATCTTTTCCCGATTTTTTTTCGATCTTTTCTTTATTCTTATAGAACAGTTCCACCGTTCCCGAGCCGACCACGCCGTAGCCTAAAACAGCAATTTTTGACATTTTAATAACTCCTTTGCAAAAGATAGGACACTTGTTCCGATCTTATTCTCCCGAAATAAATTTCACGTCCACCACTCCGTCGATCGAAGAAATTATATTCTTCAGTTCATATGCTCCCGATGCGTCTCCGAAAAGCCGGACGGTTATATTTACCGCCGCCGCGCCGTCGATGGGCATATTCTGGTTCACGGTGATGATGTTCGCGCCCTGTTTATGGAACTCGCTCAGTATAGAGGAAAGCACGCCGGGTTCATCTTTTAACAGTGCATAATAAGATACCAGTTTACGGGAAAGTTTTTCCTCATATGCAAAGACGCATTCCCGGTATTTATAGAACGCACTTCTTGAGATACCTGCTCTTTTGCAGGCGGAGGCGGAACTTTTCTCCTCGCCGCAGGCAAGCATACGCTTAACTTCAAGCACTTTCGGGAAAATATCCGGCAGCACCTCTGTACTTACAACAACAAAAGACGAAGTATCCATAAAAACCTCCGTGGCTGAACGTCCATGTGATAAAAACAAGTGTACATAGCACACAAACAATGATAACATATTTTACCCCATCTTGTCAAGAGAATAAAAGTAAACAAAAAAATTTTTATACGCAGCGAACAGCAAAAAGGAAGTGCGCCTTACGGCGCACCCGGCTTGTCGATAAAACATAATATAGTTTACTGTCAAACAACAGATCATTTTTTAGAAAAACAAATTGCTCTGTATTGCAAAACAGCTCACCGGGCTGTTTTGCAAGGCATAAATTATAAT
>CANQPX010000062.1 GCA_947625915.1 uncultured Clostridia bacterium | reverse complement strand
CTTACTATTTTAACAATTTTTTCATCATCAATAATACTATAAACAAGCCTATGATGATAATTTATTCTTCTTGAATATAAACCCTTCATGTCTCCAACTAATTTTTCATATGGTGGAGGCGTTTGGTAAGGATTTTCCCTAATTATATCAATAAGTGCCTTTACTGTTTTTTCAAGATTTGCAGATTTAAGCTTATCAATATCTTTCAAAGCAATTTTTGAATATACTATTGTATACAATTACCATTTTACCTCACTTTCGGGAACACATTCTTCAAGCGGCGTGTCAGCACTTTCAAGAATTTTTTCTTTCATTCCCGGTATAGAACATAGATATAATGTTTCCATTAAACCTCTATAATCACTTTCACTCATCAGAACTGCATTACCGTCATTTGTGCTTATATTTACAGGCTCATTAAATAAAACAGTTTGTTTTATCATATCATAAATATTTTGACTGAAGTCGGTCACATTTGTATTTATCATAAAATCACTCCTGAATATATGTTTATTTATATTATACCATATTTTTATATTTAGTCAATTGTAATTTATCTCCAACTCGGAAAACTCCGCAGTATTATTTCCCACGGCGTAAAGTCCGAGAACGACTCCCGTAAATCCTCCCGAGACCTCGCTGGAAAGATATTTTGACTGTCCGCTGCCGAGGTGAGTTTCTTTGCCGTTTTCCGAAATATAGAAATTATAATTCACGCTGTCGGAACGGATAATAAGTTTTGCACTTCCGGAAGAAATTTTCACCGCATTTTGTATGTGTTTTATATCGCCGATATTAAGTTTCAGAACGGCTTCAAAACCGTTTTCACTTTTGCGGAGCGCAATATCGTAATGTTCGCTTTCACACATAAAAACGGTAACTCCGCCCTCTCCGCCGTTTACGGAAACATTCACCGACATTTCCATATCAAAATCCCGCTGACGGATCCCCACAAATGTGGGAGAATCCACATCGTCAAGGGAAATTTCCGTTCCGTGAAGAACGGCTTTGCTGTCGGAAAGTTCGTAATTTTTCATATTCGGGTGACGGAGAAAACACCAGTCTATGTTCCAATCGGTATTTTCAAATGTGTAAAACTTTTTCTCGTTCTGTGTGAAATTTCCTGCAATTTCGTATTCAGCAGCGGTAGTTCCGTCAGTTCCCGCAGTGAACCAGCCGTCTGCGCCGAATTTTACGGAAGTGAGGAAAACTTCTCTGCCAAGATGATGATAAGGCAGCCACATATGTATCTGACGGAAACCGAGGGAAAGTATATGCCAACCGCCGTTTTTATCCTGTATCAAATCGCCGTGACCTATACCCTGAATAATTCCGGGAGCTTTGTTGCGGTTGGTGAGAACGGGGTTATTGGGGTAATTTTCAAAAGGTCCCCATACGGAATTTGAGCGGCAGTAAGTTATCATATGACCGTATTCCGTGCCGCCTTCCGCAGCCATCAGATAATATTTCCCGTCAATTTTGTACATATGAGGGCTTTCGAGGTAACGTCCGCCCGAACCGTGCCAGATACACTTTGACGGAGAAAGTTTTTCGCCTGTTTCAATATTTATTTCACACTGCACAACGCCGTGATCGCCGTTATCATCGCTGCCGTTGCTGATGAAATACGTTCTGCCGTCCTCGAAATACAAAGACGGGTCTATGCCGTCCTGCGCAACGGTAACGGGATCCGACCATTCACCGTGAATGTCATCGGTGTAAACGTAAAAGTTTTCATGTGTGGTGTCGTTGGTAGTCACCATGTAAAAACGTCCGTTATTATAACGTATAGTCGGAGCAAAAACTCCGCCCGAACTGTTTATTTTTTCAAGCATGACCTGACTTTTCCTTGTGAGGACATGACCTATCTGCGTCCAGTTCACAAGATCGCTGCTCTCAAACAGCGGCACGCCGGGAAAATACTGAAAAGAACTGCTTACGAGATAATATTTCCCCTCAGCGCAGCATACGCTCGGGTCGGGAAAGAACCCTTTTATAACGGGATTGGAATATTTCATTGGCATATCCTCCGTAAGTAATCGTTTTCTTGATTATACCATACAGGGAAAATTTTTTCAATATTTTTTGAAATTTTTTCAAGTTTTCCCCCGCGCCCGCAGATCCTTTACACATACGGAAAATAAGAACTTTTATCCGCTCATTCATAAAAAATTTACTTGTTGTACCGCCTTGGGAATTTCCGTTCACTATTGACATCAGAGGAAATATACTATATAATAAAGTTTTAGAATGTTGTTTGAATATTACTCCAATGAAAGGATCTGATAACATGGCTGTTAAAAAAGTCAGAATGTCCGCCGAGGGCTACAAAAAACTTGAGGAAGAACTTGAATACCTCATTACCGTAAGACGTGCGGAAGTCGCACAGAAACTTAAAGAAGCAAGAGCTTTCGGAGACCTTTCCGAAAACGCCGAGTACGACGAAGCCAAAAACGAACAGGGTATCCTCGAAGCAAAAATACAGGAAATGGAACTCACTATCGCCAATGCCATCGTAGTTGACGAGTCCGAACTCTCAAACGATGAGGTAGGCGTTGGTTCCTTCGTTACCCTCAAAGACCTCGAACTTGACGAGGAAATGACCCTCCAGATAGTAGGTTCAACAGAAGCCGACCCCGAAAGCAACAAAATTTCCGAAGACGCTCCCATCGGCATCGCTGCTCTTAAAAAGAAAGTCGGCGACATAATCGAAGTCGAAGCTCCCATAGGCACTATACGAATGGAAATTTTAGCTATAGGAAAATAACGGAAAGGAATGGATAAAATGTCCGAGAACGATCAGCTGAATACCGTTCCCGAAGAAGAACAGACGGAACAGGATATAAATATTTTAAAGAAAATACGCATTGAAAAACTTGACGAACTAAAAGCCAAAGGTCAGGATCCGTACGAAATAACAAAGTATGACGTTACCATATCAAATCTTGAACTGAGAAAAGTTTTTGAAGAGTCCGAAGCGAAGATACTTGCCGATTGCGGCGATGATGAAGAAAAGAAAAAAGCCGCCCTCGAAGCCGCACGGATAAACGTCCGCATCGCAGGACGCATAATGTCATGGCGCGATATGGGAAAAGCCAACTTCATCGACGTCCGCGACGGCAGCGACCGTATGCAGGTCTATGTTAGAATGAACGATGTGGGCGAGGACGTTTTTGCCGAGTTCAAAAAGTGGGATATCGGCGACATCATCGGCGTGGAAGGTTTTGTTTTCAGAACGAGAAAAGGAGAAATTTCCGTTCACGCACAGAAGATAAAACTCCTGTCAAAATCTCTCCTGCCGCTGCCCGAAAAATGGCACGGTCTGAAAGATCAGGATATGCGTTACCGTCAGCGTTATGTTGACCTTATCTGCAACCCCGATGTAAAGCAGACATTTGTTAACAGGAGCCGTATCCTCCGCGAAATAAGAAATTTCCTTGACAGCAGAGGATATCTTGAAGTTGACACGCCCGTACTCCATACTCTTGAAATAGGCGCGGCGGCAAGACCCTTCAAGACCCACCATAACGCTCTTGACATTGATATGTATCTTCGCATTGAAACGGAACTTTATCTGAAACGTCTTATTGTGGGCGGATTTGATAAAGTTTACGAAGTGGGAAGAATTTTCCGCAACGAAGGTATGGACACCTCTCACAATCCGGAATTCACATCAATTGAAATGTATCAGGCTTACACCGATTACATCGGCATGATGGATCTTATCGAAGAAATGTACCGCGAACTCACGCTGAAAATATGCGGAAAGGGCGTTATTTCCTATCAGGGTACGGAAATAGACATGGCTTCACCGTGGAAGCGTATGACAATGATCGAAGCGGTAAAAGAATATGCAGGCGTTGACTACAGCGACTGGGCGGACGATGCAGCGGCAAGAGCTTGTGCAAAGGCAAAAGGCGTTGAAGTGGAAGAAGGCGATTCCGCCACAAAGGGACACGTTCTTATTGCATTTTTCGATGCATTTGTTGAAGAAAAGCTTATCCAGCCGACAATAATATACGACTATCCCGTAGAAAATTCTCCGCTTGCAAAGAGAAAGCCTTCCGATCCCGCGTTCACGGAAAGATTTGAGTATTTTATTTACCGCCGCGAAATGGGAAATGCTTTTTCGGAGTTGAACGATCCCATAGATCAGAGAGAACGTTTTGTAAAGCAGGCGGAAGCGAAGCGTGCGCAGGGAGCGAACGCATCTGTTGATGAAGATTTTGTTACGGCGTTGGAATATGGTATGCCGCCCACAGGCGGATTAGGGTTTGGACTTGACAGGCTTGTGATGCTTCTTACAGACAGTGCTTCAATAAGAGATGTACTGTTATTCCCTACCATGAAGCCTTTAGATCAATGATACGTTTATACGGGTGACACGGTCAAAATTTTGGGGGCAGCTGCAGGGCAAATGCAGTCCTGCCCCCGATTTGCTTTTTTAAAAAAAGCGATAGTAAAAATCTTTTGTTTTGTTATTTTGGGGCAAATGGTGGGGGACGGTCGGCGGTTTTTTTAGTTTGCTTTTCTTGATTTTTATTTTGAATATAACCTTTTTTGCCAAAACGTGCGAGGGGCAGACAACCATAAGGGAAGGGGAAACCCGAGCGTCCCTATGGACGCTCGCACGGTTTTCCCCTTCCCTTAGGTTTTCTCCCCTCGCGCTCCCCATTTTCCTTCAACCTTTCCCCTTCCACGCTCGCTATGCTAAAGTAGAGATTATAGAAAAGGTTTTTTAGAACTCTTGAACGTAGAAAACGTTGGCTACGGGTTCTTTGGTTTTGCTTATCTTAGTACGAGCGTTCTACTATCAGATGAAAATTAAAGAAGAATAGAACTATAAACAGTTGTGATTTTCTGCAAAAAAGGAAATTTATTGTTTAGAACTCTTTCTTGCGTCCCATATAGTTTTGTTTAGAGCGCAGCTATCAAGATAAACAAAACTAAGGGTTTCTGTTGATATCACAAACCGTGTCATAGAGTACAAAAATAATTCTTCTATAATATCAACCTTTTCGGTAGCAAGCGTGGAGAGGGTTAGGGTTGGGGAGTGGGGGGCTCGGGGGACAGAACCGCAGGGGAAGGGAGAACCCGTGCGAGCGTCCCCGTTAATTTCTCGGGTTCGCCCTTCCCTAAAGGTTCTGTCCCCCGAAAACTCAAAAAGAAGGTTATAAGCAAAATAAAAAATTAAGAAAAGCGAAC
>CANQPX010000061.1 GCA_947625915.1 uncultured Clostridia bacterium | reverse complement strand
AAAAAAGGTTATATGCAAAATAAAAGATAAGAAAAGAGAACTAAAGAACCCCCCGCCGTCCCCCACCCACCCCCACGCCTTCCCTTATAGTTGTCTGCCCCTCGCAAGAAATGGCAAAAAGGGTTATAAGATAAACAAAAAATAAGAACAGAACGCAAAAGAACCTCACCTTTTACATTTACCCCAAAAAACAAAAAACAAGTGCCAAAATTTCGTCAGTAAAGGAAGTTAACAAAATTGAACATCTATGAGTCAATGGAATATATAAACAGCTTCTCTAAACTCGGTAAACCCGTTAACAGCCTGCTCCGCTTCGCAAGAATAATGCGCGCCCTCGGCGATCCGCAAAAAAAACTCAGCTTCGTCCATGTGGCAGGTACTAACGGAAAAGGTTCTACCGTGAGAATGATAGCCGGCTCGCTTACAAAAGCAGGTTATAAAACAGGCGAATTTACTTCCCCATACATAAAAGTATATAACGACCGTATAAAAATAAACGGCGTGAATATCTCGGATATGGAACTCGCGGAGATAGTTACTCATATGAAACCGATAATTGACGGTCTGTGTACGGAATGTTCACAGTTCGAGATAACTACTGCCATCGCATTTATATATTTTGCTTCGCAAAAATGCGATATAGTCGTACTTGAAGCAGGCATAGGCGGTCTGCTGGACTGCACGAATGTTATAGAAAAGTCCTGCGCTTCGGTGATAACTTCAATTTCCCTCGACCATACCGCAATACTCGGAGATACTATCGAAAAGATCGCAAGACAAAAAGCAGGCATAATCAAACAGGAATGTCCTCTCATACTTGCACCGTCTCAGAAACGCGAAGTTTATGCACTTATGTACAGAACTGCCATGCAGTTCAATTCCCCTTTCATTACCCCGAATAAGGACAGGCTCAGAATAGGCAAATGTGATTTCACGGGCAGCAAGTTCACATACAAAGGCTTGGCATATATCGTTTCTATGCTCGGGAAACATCAGATAGATAACGCTCTTACGGCGATAGAAACACTTAATACCCTTAAAAATAACGGCTGGAACAGGCTTTCATATGTTCATATCTACGAAGGCATAAAGTCTGCGGAAGTTCCGAGCAGATGCCAGATAATACACCCGGATAAACCGTTCATCATGATAGACGGCGCACATAATCCCGATGGAATGAGAGCACTTGCGGACTTCATAAGAACTGTTCCGAAAGCACCTAAAATAATGGTATGCGGAATGAAAGAAGATAAGGACTGGCAGACTGCTATAGGCTTCATAAGCCGTTACATAGACAAGGCTGTGTGCCTTGACGGTTTTGCGCCGCACACCGTTTTCGCGCCGAAACTTGCGGAAATGTTCAGCGACGGCGAAACGGCAAGTCTGAACGATGCGGTCTCAAGAGCGATAACCCTTGCGGGAACGGACGGAATGGTAATAATCGCAGGATCGCTCTACCTTGCAGCAGCTATACAAAAATACGGATTTAAAATAAATTGAAAGGAATGATAAAATGGTTTATCTTGTGGATTTCGAGAACGTAAATTCAGCGGGTCTTGCAGGTGTGCAGAAACTCACAAAGGAGGATAAGGTTTATATTTTCTATACCGTGAACGCAACAAGTCTTTCTTTTACGGCGCATCTCAATCTGCTGTCCTGTCCTGCGGAGGTAATATATTATTACGTCGCAAGCGGAACAAAAAATGCCCTTGATTTTCAGCTTGCAAGTTTTCTCGGATATCTTATAAGTCAGGGTACGGAAAAGGATTTCTGCATTATAAGCAACGACCGCGGTTATGAACACGTCAAGAATTTCTGGGAGAAAAACGGTCTTGCGAGCGGGATATATGTCGGCGGAGCACCGTCAATAAGCCGCGCATTGCCGATGGAAAAACCTTTCACGGCAAGAATACAGCAGAAAGCGCCTTCCGTACAAAACAAACCCGCTGATGTTCCCCGACCGCAGGAAACTATAGATGCTGCGAAAAAGCAGGGCGTTAAACCTGCTATCGAAAGCGCATCTGTAAATTCGCCGCTGTCAAAGCCCGCTCCGGACACAAAAGCCCCCGCCGCAGCAAAAGTTCCCGAAACAGCTGCGCCGATCTCCGACAATAAAGCGCAAACCGCCGCAGTTCCCTCTGCCGATGCTGCCAAGCCCGTGACCGAAGCCGCTCCCGCTCCCAAGAAGCGCGGCAGACCAAAGAGAACGCCCGAAAAAACTGCCGTTCAGGCTGATCCCGTTTCGGAAATACTTAAATCTTCCCTCGAAAAAGCAGGTATACCGTTCAATGAGAAAAATTCTTCAGAAATAACGGCTCTGCTGAAAAGATCCGAGGGCAAACAGCAGTTCTACAGAGGTCTTATCTCTATTTTCGGCATGGAAAACGGCGTGGAAGTCTACAAATCTATCCGCCCCGAATATACAAATCTTACAAAGCTTGCCAAACAATAACGGGATTTTTGTTAAAAACGCTGAAAAATTTGAAAAAAATTTGTTATGCAGCATGGTGCTAAATTTTATCGCCGCTATTGATAAAAAGCTGCCGATATGGTATAATTATACTGATAGTGTATGTTACGGAAACATCGCTGTCAGTATTTTTATTTATGACCGCATCGGCAGACGGAACGTTGCTGCGCCTGCACCGACCCGCTCCCGTATTTACGGTCAGCAGAAAGGATGGTTTTTCAGATGAAATTCGGCTTCTATGATGACGCAAATAAGGAATACGTCATCACTTCTCCCCGTACTCCATATCCGTGGATAAACTATTTGGGTACTCAGGATTTCTTCGCGCTTATTTCCAATACGGCAGGCGGCTACCACTTCTATAAGGACGCCCGTCTGGCAAGGATCACCCGCTACAGATACAACAACGTTCCCGCTGACGCAGGCGGACGCTATTTCTACATAAATGACGGCGGAACAGTCTGGAACCCCGGCTGGTCTCCCGTAAAGAC
The DNA here is from genome assembly GCA_947625915.1 of uncultured Clostridia bacterium. GTDB lineage: Bacteria > Bacillota > Clostridia > Oscillospirales > Ruminococcaceae > RGIG8773. The sequence continues at coordinate 2,394 of CANQPX010000061.1, read as the reverse complement.
CGAACTCGATGAGTATAAGTGCCGCCACGGTATGGGCTATACCGTAATAAGCGGTAAGAAAAACGGTCTTTCTGCCGAAGTCACTTTCTTTGTCCCGAATAATTTCACCGGAGAGATACAGAAAGTCGTTCTGAAAAACGAAAGCGGCGCTCCCAAGAGCTTCAAGCTTTTCTCATTTATCGAATGGTGCCTGTGGGACGCTCAGGACGATTCAACTAACTTCCAGAGAAACTTCAACACAGGCGAAGTTGAACTGGAAAAGAACGGCGCGGTAATTTACCATAAGACCGAATATAAAGAAAGAAGAAACCATTTTGCTTTCTATGCCGTAAATGATCCCGTTGACGGTTACGATACCGACCGTGAAACATTTATGGGCGATATTTATCACGATTTCCATAACCCCGAAACTGTCATGAACGGCAAACCCGCAAATTCCGTTGCGGACGGCTGGTCTCCCATCGCTTCACACTATAAAGAGATCACTCTTGCGGCAGGCGAGGAGAAAACTCTCGTGTTCATGCTCGGTTATGTTGAAAATCCCTATCCCGAAAAGTTCAACGCCGACGGCAGCATGAACAAATCCAAGGCTTACGAGATGATGAAGAAGTTCGACACTGCCGAAAAAGTTGACGCCGCTCTTGCCGAACTCAAGAAAGACTGGGACGAGCTCCTTGCCAAGTATACACTCACTTCTCCCGACGAGAAGCTGAACAGACAGGTAAATATCTGGAACCAGTACCAGTGTATGGTAACATTCAATATGTCACGTTCCGCTTCATATTTTGAAAGCGGTATCGGACGAGGAATGGGCTTCCGTGACTCCAATCAGGATCTGCTGGGATTTGTTCACCAGATACCCGAAAGAGCAAGAGAAAGGATCCTCGATATTGCCGCGACTCAGCTCGAGGACGGCGGAAATTACCACCAGTACCAGCCTCTTACAAAGAAAGGCAACGATGCCGCAGGTACTAACTTCAACGACGATCCGCTGTGGATGATACTTTCTACCGCTGCTTATATCAAGGAAACAGGCGATTATGATATCCTCAAAGAACAGGTGGATTACAAGAACGATCCCAAGCTTGCACAGCCGCTGCTCGATCACCTGAAGAGAAGTTTCTACCACGTTGTAAATAACAAAGGTCCTCACGGACTTCCTCTTATAGGACGCGCCGACTGGAACGACTGCCTTAATTTGAACTGCTTCTCGCGCGTTCCGGGCGAAAGTTTCCAGAATACCGCAAGCAATATCGCCAAGGAAGTCGATCCCGAAACAGGCAAGCCGCTGAACGAACAGACCGCCGAATCCGTAATGATCGCGGGTATGTTTACTTATATCGGTCCTGAATATGTTGAACTTTGCCGCAGAATGGGCGATAACGCCGAAGCGGACAAGGCACAAGCCGAGATCGACAAGATGAAAGACGCTATCGTTAAGTACGGTTGGGACGGAGATTGGTTCCTCCGCGCATATGATGCATACGGAAAGAAAGTCGGTTCTCACGAAAACGCCGAGGGCAAGATCTTCATCGAACCGCAGGGCTTCTGCGTAATGTCCGATGTTGGCGGCAAGGAATTTACCGAAAAAACTATGGCAAGCATTGACAAGTACCTTGGCACTGAACACGGACTTGTCCTCAACAATCCCGCATTCACCAAGTATATTGTTGAGTACGGCGAGATCTCCACATATCCCGGAGGATATAAGGAGAACGCAGGTATCTTCTGCCACAACAACGCATGGATAATGTGCGCTGCCGCTCATGCGGGAATGGGCGATACCGCATTCGATTACTACACAAGGATAGCTCCCGCTTATCAGGAAGATGAAAAGCTCCACAGGACTGAACCCTACGTTTACGCTCAGATGATCGCAGGCAAGGACGCAAAGCGTTTCGGCGAAGCTAAGAACAGCTGGCTCACAGGTACTGCGGCTTGGAACTTCGTAGCGATCTCACAGTACATTCTGGGAATTATCCCCTCTTACGACGGATTGAAGATCGACCCGTCCATTCCTAAGGCATGGGACGGCTACAGCGTTTCCAGATCTTACAGAGGTGCAACTTACAACGTTAAGATCGAGAACCCGAACCATGTTTCAAAGGGAATCAAGTCTGTTACAGTTGACGGAAAAGCTATTGACGGCAATATCCTTCCCGTATTTGACGGCGGCACACACGAAGTCGTTGCGGTAATGGGCTAAACTAAAAAACGAAAAACAAAACTTTGCCCGAAAAGCTGGTCCAGCGCAGCCGCGCTGGTGGGGTCAAGGGGTGAAACCCCTTGTCGTTGTCCGCAGACAACGAAATCCCCTTTACGAAGGCGCCTCTGCAAAGGGGTGAATTGCCGCTGAAAGCGGCAAGAGGGGAACGCTCTGCAAGAGAGAGCGTT
>CANQPX010000060.1 GCA_947625915.1 uncultured Clostridia bacterium | reverse complement strand
GCTGACTTTGTTAATGCTTATTTAACTGCCGGCGAAATTTTTTGAAACTTTTGTAACTCATCATTGACAAACCTACAGATATCCCATAAATTTTTCCGCAAATTTGGGAATACAAGCCCGCTTGTACGAATATAAATGTGTTAGCAAACGCGAAAATAAGGAGGAATTTGTATGGACTTTAAAGTAAACCGAGAGGAAATTGCAGCCGCAGAGGTCATATTTGACGATACACAGGAACAGTCCGTTGAACTGGATCATGTTCTGCCGGATTATTATCCGGAGATATTCAAGATAATCAAGTGTATGACTGTTCCGAAAATATTGTCCTACAGCATCGGCGGAGACAGGCTTACATACGAAATGGCGGTCTGCATACGCGTTTTGTATTGCAGCGAGGGAAGCAGCGCGGTAAATTCCGTTGAACAGAAGCTTACTTATACCAAAACGGTAGAATTCGGGAAACCTGTTTCCGAGCCGCGTGTAAGCATAGTTCCCGTAACGGATTATATCAATTGCCGCGCCGTAAATCAGCGAAGGCTCGATGTAAGAGGGGCTGTTTCGATAAAGATCAAAGTTTCCGCACTTGATAAGAAGGAAATAGTCTGCGACGCTTTCGGCGGCGGTATACAGCTGAAAAAACTTCCCGTAACATATCCGTCCTCAAAGCTTTATACCACCAAGCGGGTAACTGTCACTGAGGAATTCGATCTTGGAATGTCAAAGCCGCCTATAGTGAATATCCTGAGAAGTGACGCGGTGATAGCTTCTTCCGATAAAAAAGTGATCGCCAATAAACTTATCGCAAAAGGCGAAATATATATCAATATGCTTTACAGCTGTAAAAAGGACGATTCCGACAGCATCGAAGCAATGCAGTTCACGCTGCCGTTTTCGCAGATAATCGATCTGGAAGGCATTGACGAGCGTTTTGTATGCAGCGTTGAGCCGGAGATAATTTCATGTGAGATCGTGCCGCGCTCGGACGGCGACGGAAATTCCAAGATCGCCGAGTGTACTATCTCGCTTCTGATAATATGTTCCGCATACCGTCAGGCTTCTGCTGAACTTGCCGTTGACGAATATTCGACTTTATGCAAAACGGATAGTCAGCGTTCGGATATAAAAATAGAACTTCCTCCGCAGCAGATAAATTCTTCCTGCGTGGTAAAATGTTCAATGGAATACGGTGACGGCGGCATAGACCGTATTTACGATGTCTGGTGCAGCGTAAACGGAGTTTCCGCAAAGCCCGATACAGAAAACGGAAATATTGCCGTAAGCGGAAATGTTTCATATTGTGTTATGGCAAAAAGCGGCGCAGGGGAGCCGATAATCATTGAAAAAGATGAAAGTTTTTCGGTAAATATCCCCGCTGAAAATATAAACGAGTTTTCCCGTGCGGAAGTAAAACTTGTTCCTGTGTCATGCTCGTATAACCTTGCTTCAGACAACAGCATCGAAGCCAAAGCGGAACTTAAAATAACCGGTGAGATAACGGGTACCATGAACGTTTCCTGCATAACCGATCTGAATATTGATGAGAACAGTTCGGTAAAGAAAAATTCCGGTCACGCTCTTAAACTGTATTTTGCCGATGAAAATGAAGATCTGTGGGAAATTGCAAAGAAGTACGGTACTTCCGTTTCAGCTATAGTTGAGGAAAATGAAATAGAGGACGACAAGCTTTGCGGAAAAGGAATGATCCTTATTCCTATAGTTTAAACCGAGATAAAAGATCAATGGAGGTACAGTCTGATGACAAATAATGATATTTACTGCGATATAGCAAAACGCACCGACGGTGATATCTATATCGGGGTAGTCGGACCTGTCCGTACAGGTAAATCGACCTTTATAAAAAAATTTATGGAGCAGCTCGTTATACCGAACATTTCCAGCGAATACCGCAGGGAAAGAGCCGTTGACGAACTTCCCCAGTCTTCGGCGGGTAAGACCATTATGACTACCGAGCCTAAGTTCATTCCCGAAGAAGCGGTCGAAGTCACTATCGGTGACAAGACCCGTTTCAATGTCCGTATGATAGACTGCGTAGGATATATCGTTCCCAGCGCTATAGGATATATTGAAAATGAAGCGCCGCGAATGGTAGTGACTCCTTGGTTCGAGGAGGAAGTTCCCTTTGCTATGGCTGCGGAAGTCGGAACGCGCAAAGTAATACAGGATCATTCCACGATAGGTCTTGTGGTAACCACCGACGGAAGCATTTCTGACATTCCCCGTGAAGAATATGAGGAATCGGAACAGCGGGTGATAGATGAACTTAATTCCATAAACAAACCTTTTGTTGTGCTTCTCAACTGCCTTTACCCCGACTCAAAAGAGTCAAAGCAGCTTGCGGAGCAGCTTTCCGAAAAGTACAAAACGCCCGTTATACCCGTTAACTGCGTTGACCTTGAAGAAAATGATATAAACAATATCCTGCGACAGATCTTATATGCTTTCCCCATAAAGGAAATAAATATTTGTATGCCGAGGTGGATAACAGGGCTTTCAAAAGGACACTGGCTGAAAAACGATGTGTTCAATACTATCCGTTCGGCATATGAAAATGTCCGCTTTGTACGCGATGTAAACGGCGTTGAAGAAAAGATAATGGACGATGAAAATATCTGCCGCGCTATGATAACCGATATCGACCTCGGAAAAGGAAGTGCGGAAGTTGAAGTCGATCTGAAAAATAATCTTTTCTATAAAATAATAGGAGAGGAAACGGGGATAGATATTTCCGGCGAGAGCGATCTTATGCCGCTTCTTAAAGAACTCACCGTTATCCGCAAAAAGTACGAAAAGATCGAAAACGCTCTTTCCGAAGTTGAAGCAACGGGCTATGGGATAGTTATGCCGACCATAGATGAACTTTCTCTTGAAGAACCCGAGATCGTTAAACAAGGCGGAAAATACGGCGTTCGTCTCCGTGCGTCCGCGCCGTCTATACATATGATGAAAGCGGATATCGTAACGGAAGTCAGCCCCATAGTAGGTTCGGAAAAGCAGTCAGAGGAGCTGGTGATGTATCTTCTCAAAGAATTTGAGGAAAGTCCGCAAAAGATATGGGAGTCCAACATTTTCGGAAAATCTCTCCACGAACTTGTCAACGAAGGACTTCACAACAAATTGTACCGTATGCCCGTTGACGCGCGCCTTAAACTTCAGGAGACCCTTGAACGCATTATCAACGAAGGCTGCGGGGGACTTATCTGTTTTATACTTTAAAAATTTTATGCCGGCTTTCCGCTGTATTGGAGCCGGCATTTTATTTTTCTGAAAATGTAACAAAAGTTCTTCGGAAAATTACAATATAGTAACATTTATTGAAAACGGATATAAGATATGCTATACTGTATCTGCAAAATAAAAGGAAAAGCTTGTGCTGATTTTTTCGATAAAAAATTTCTCAAAAAATTTCAAAACAGGTATTGACAAATAATATTATATGTTATATAATATTATAAATGACGGAATAATAGTAACATTTGCTGAAAACTGACATAAGATATGCCATGCTTGATCTAATAAATAAAAAGGAAGTGTTCAAATGAATTTGAAGTGTAAAAAAGCCGTTTGCATAATAACAGCAGCTTTTGCCATGATGTCGGCATTTTCGGGCTGCAATAAGGACGGCGGTGAAAACAATAATAACGGCGGCGGAAATATCAAAAAAATTTCCGAGGAACAAGCCGCTGAGGAACGTGCGTTCAAGGTCATTGAGCTTGAGACCGAAGCGGACTGCGATCTGTATGAACTTTCCTATAAAAACGGTCTGTTCTGCAGCGAATTCATCGACTATATTTCCGAAAAGGACGAAAACGGCGAGGATATATACTATGAGCAATTGTATATTGCCGTACTTGACGATACAGGAAGCGTTCTGAAAAAAATACTTGTTTACGATAGTAAGGATGACCCGGATACTTATGTAAATATTGTAAGAAATTCGATCACGGCGGAGGACAGCGGGAATGTTTCCGTTATTGAGGAAAAAGTTTCTGAAACGAGCACTTATCATCTTATCACTTTCGATCCTGACGGAAATATGATAAGCGATAAGGAAATGCAAGATCTTATAAGTCAGGAAGAACTTAACGAGGGACAATATATATGCGGCTGTACCAATGACAGCGCGGGAAATATTTTTATTCAGTTCAACAACTGCGTAAAAGTATTTGACAAAGAGGGGAATTTTCTTTTTGTCACGGAAAAGATCGATCAGTCGGGCTATATTAAGGGTATAATACTTACAAATACAGGTGTTCCCGCAGTTTGCTGCGTTTCATACGGGGATACATCACAAACCTTAAAGATCGTGGAAATAGATGTTGATACCAAGGGCTTCGGAACGGAACACGTTCTTCCCGAACCATATGTAAATACCATATGTTCCGGCAGCGGCGACTATATCTGTTATGTTCAGACAAGCACCGGGATCGCGGGGATCCGTGCCGATACTCTTGAAAAGGAACCTGTCATAAACCTGTTGAACATAGGTGTTGATACATATCAGATAAATTATGTCATTGCCTGTGACGATGGTTCTTTCGTAACGGGCGGATATACACCGCGTCATTCAGGCAGCAGCGATTTTGTATGTTCACATATCATACCGGTCGATGCAAGTGAAGCTGCACCCAAAAAGGTGCTGACCCTCGGCTGTTTCAGCATGGATCAGTTCTGGCGCACGGCAATTTCTGAGTTTAACCGCGAAAATAAAGAATATACAATCAGCGCGGTAAGTTATTTAGATGAGCACAGTGATATTTTTAATGATAATGATAAAGCGCGGACTAATTTCAATAATGAAATTATTGCGGGAAATGTTCCGGATATATTGCTTCTGAACAATGATATGCCTTACGAAAGCTATGCTGATAAAGGACTTTTTGCGGATATTTACGAACTTATGGATAACGATCCCGAATATACCCGTGACAAATTTATGCCGAATGTGCTTTCTGCACTTGAAACAGACGGAAAACTTTACATTATTGCGCTGAGTTTTTATGTCAACACATTTGTAGGAAGATCTTCAAGATTTGCGGGGGTAGATGAATTTACACTTGATAAAGCGGAAGAACTTCTTGCAGCCATGCCCGAAGGAGCAATGCTCATAAACAGCAATATCAACCGCAATGGTTTTATTGAAGGTGCTTTGGAGTACAGCAGTTTTGTCGATCTCGAAAACGGCACTTGTAATTTTGATTCTGAGGAATTCAAGGATATACTTGAAAGATCTATGGCATATCCCGTTACTGTCGATGCAATGAATGCATTTGAGCACAATGAAGCGGAGAATTGGGTAAGAGAGGACAAAGCATTATTGATGCCGCAGCTTTTCAGCAGATTTGACGATCTTAATTATGTTGAAAACGGACTGCTCCGGGAGGACGCGGCTTTTGTGGGATTTCCCGGAAAAGACGGCTCGAACGGTATACTTATCCCGGAGCAAAAGGTAAGCATTGCCGCCGATTCAGCATATAAGGAAGGCGCATGGGAGTTCATCAAAAAGACTCTTGAAGATATGGTATATGAAGAAGAGATAGAGTTATATGATCCCACAGCCGATGAAAATTCAGAGCCTTACATTGAAAAGCGCTGGAGCACAGGACGGCAGATGTTTGGCTTCCCTGTTCTGAAAGATGATCTGGAGAATATCGGCATACAGTATACTGTCCCGTATAAGGAGTTCAACGAGAATGGCGAGCTTGTTGACGTGGATTCTGTCATGCGTATGAACGATATCAAACTGAAAAACAAGGACGTGTCCGAAGATGACATTCACCGTTATATAGACTATTTTGCTTCTGTGGACAGGCTGCAAAATTACGACAACAAGCTGAAAGAAATAATAGATGAGGAAATTTCCGCATTTACGCAAGGCGGAAGATCCGCTGACGAAACGGCAAAACTTATTCAGTCAAGAGTTTCGCTTTATCTCAGCGAACAGTACAGTTAAACATAATTTCAGTTTGTCGAAAAAGTTTTTAACAATTTTGCGCGCAGCGCAAAATTGAAAAGCTGGTCGAGCTGAGCCCAGCTCGCGGTTTCCAAAGGCAGAGCCTTTGGTCGCGCTCCGCAGAGCGCGAAATCCCCTAATGCCTTTAGGAGCTCCGCAGGGGGTGAATTGCTGTCGCAGACAGCAAGAGGGGGAAGCCCTGCGATAGAGGG
>CANQPX010000059.1 GCA_947625915.1 uncultured Clostridia bacterium | reverse complement strand
GGATTTTTTTATTTGTGTGATTATGGGTATTTGACAGTTATGTCTTTCATAACGGTGGGGATCATTTGACGGTTACGTTTTAAACCACGGAGGAAGTTGCGAAGTCCATTCAAAAATAAATGAGGGAAGCGACTTTATTATAAAAATCCCTATAAGTGTCAATTGAAAAGTCGGTTCCCGAAAAATTTAAGCGGACGAGCTTTGTCGTCCGCTTAAATAAACTCAACATTTTTAAAGCACTACACCGTCATTTGCAGTATAGGCTTCAAGTGAATTTTCCTTAACTTGGATACAAACATATCTCAGTGCCGAATCCGCAGCAGCGGAGATCTGTCTTTTTGTTGACGGAGCAACGCGGATATAATCATTTGCCGAAATATCCGTTTTTTCACCGTCAAGAATAAAACTGCCCTTTCCTTCAAGTATGATGTAGATCTCCTCGTTCTGCTTGTGAGTATGAACAAATGGAACTCCCGCTCCTGCCGGCAGGAAGTTCACGCTGATCTCCGCTCCGGTAAGCCCTATCTTGTCGTGAAGTTCGACTCTGTCCGTTCCCGTAACGTTTATTTTCTCGTAGTTTTTCATTTCAAAAGACCTCCGATGTTTTTATTACAGAATATCACGTTTTCCACGAAAAGTCAATACTCGTTTTAATTATTACGCATTTTTTGCGCTTCGCTTTTGTTTGTTATCATGCCTTTGTAATTAAAACCGTATAAGCCTGCAAAACGCGACATTGTAAATTCGCAAGCATCAAGCTGCCATTTCTCCGGCGCCGCACCCTGAATTATAAAATACAAATCCTTTCCTGAAAATTCATTCTGTGAAACATGACCGTAACAACGGTCAAGAAAATTTCTCATTGCTCCGCAGATATTGTGCCAGTAAAGCGGAGAACCCATCACGACCGTATCCGCAGTTTTTATGCGCTTGATAACATCACTGAATTGATCGTCGGGATAGTCCTGCCCGTAAGCGTAAATTTTAAGATCGGTCAGATCAAGAGTTTCATACTCTTTTCCGGAAAGAAATTCCGCCGCAAGCTTTGCGGTATTTCCGTTTTTGTTGGGACTTCCGTTTATAAACAATATACTCATGCTTTTCCGCCTTTCTTATGGTTAAATTCTGCACTCATTCAGAACTGCAAGCAATTCCTCTTTGGTAAATTTCCTGCAGCAGCCTGCCGTTAATATCGTACTGTCCGCAATTGCTTTGAGATCGGTGTTTTCGGGAATTCCCATTTCGGAGAATGTTATGGGCAGACCGACTTCACGGATAAATCCCGAAAGTTTTTCAATAAATTCCTCGGCAAGCTGTGCAGACGTTTTACCGTTCGGCGAAACATTCCATACATTTACCGCAAGCCGCGCAAATTGCTCTTTCGCTTCGGGAAGCATACGCCTGTATAATTTCGGGTGGATAACTGCAAGTCCCTGACCGTGATTACAATCGGTATATGCACCTAACTGATGTTCCAGCATATGCGCCTGAAAATCCGTTACTTTGCCTATTTTAAGTATGCCGTTTTCCGCCATTGCCGCTGCCCATATCAGCTCGCTGCGGGCGGAAATATCATCGGGATCTTTTATAGTTTTACGAAGATTTGCAATAATATTTCGCTGACAGGCTTCGTTTATTTCATCGGAAAGGTTTGTATTTCTCGGACTGCCCATATAAGTTTCCATACAATGTGAAAGTGCGTCAAATGAGCCTGAAATGACCTGTTTCATCGGCATTGTCATTGTATATGCTGGATCAAGTATTGCAAAATTATAATACGCTCCCCAAAGTGCAGATTTTAATTTTTTATCTTCACTTGTAATTACCGCACCGTTGTTCATTTCCGCGCCGGTTCCGAAAGCAGTCACCACTGCTCCCATAGGGATAAATTCCGTGGGCTGACCGTGTTCGGAATATTCAAGTTCCCATATGTCACGGTCGGTCTTTGCCTGTGCGGAAATTATCTTGCAGCAGTCGATAACACTTCCGCCGCCTACCGCAAGAATAAATTCAATGTTGTTTTTCTTTGCAATTTCTGCGCCCTCTTGGACTTTTGCATAGGTGGGATTTGACATTATTCTCGAAAATTCGGTGACGTTCTTCCCTGCCGATCTAAGTATTTCCAGAAGTTCGTTCAGTATACCGTTCTTTTTTACCGAACCGCCGCCGTATGCCACCATAACGTTTTTGCCGTATTTTGCAAGTTCGCCCACAAGATGCGTTTTTGCAGCTTTTTCACCGAAATAAACTTTTGTCGGATAACTGTAAGTAAATGCGCTCATATTATACCTCCGATCATTTTGCAAAACGTCCGTGAAGAGCTTTTACAAAATTCGGGTCGAAATGGTTGACAATTTCGCTGTGACCGATGTCCATAGGAGCAATCTTTGCCATTTCTTCATCGGTAAGAGAAAAATCCCAGATATTGAAATTCTGCTCCATGCGCTCTCTGTGAACGGATTTGGGGATAACCGCAACGCCCCGCTGAACGTTCCAGCACAGAACTACCTGAGCCGCACTTTTGCCGTATTTTTTGCCTATCTCGGTCAGCGTGGAATCTGTGAAAATGCCGTGTTTTCCCTCTGCAAAAGGTCCCCATGCTTCAGGTTGAACTTCATATTCTTTCATAAGTTTTAGTGCCTCAGGCTGTTGAAAAAACGGGTGCAGTTCCACCTGATCAACCGCAGGAATTACTTCCACCGTTTCGCAGAAGTCCGCAAGCACATGGGGATAAAAATTACATACGCCTATCGCCCTGATAAGACCGTCTTTGTAGAGTTCCTCAATTGCTCTCCATGCGCCGTAATAATCGCCCATAGGCTGATGCAGCAAATACAGATCAAGATATTCCAGACCTAATTTTTTAAGCGAAGTTTCAAAAGCCTGTTTTGCTTTTTCGTAGCTTGAATCGGATACCCATAATTTTGTTGTGATGAACAGATCCTCACGGCGTGCGCCGCTCTTTTTTATCGCAGCGCCAACGGCTTCCTCGTTGGCATATGCAGCCGCCGTGTCAATAAGTCTGTAACCAGTGCTTATGGCGTCAAGCACAGCCTGTTCGCACTGTTTCGGATCGGGTACTTGGAAAACTCCGAAGCCCTCCATTGGCATTTTTACGCCGTTATTAAGTATTGTGTATTCCATAGTAAAATTCCTCCCTAATTTTATTGTCTTTATTATATCACCAAAAATACAGAATGAGAAGTCTCGATTGGTTCATCAGTTATAACTAAAAGTTCAAGCTGATATGCAATCTAACGCAGTATTTTTGCTCCGCCGAAACTTTAAGATCTTTCCCTAAAATTCCGTACTTCATATCATCATCTCCAAAAAAATTATTTGCTGAAAAGCCAGCTCATTATTTCTTCATCATAGGCGAAAAGTCCGCCGCCGCCATGCTCGTTATCCATATTTCTTTCGGTAAAATACTCATGCTCTTTTACGTCAAGGACAAGTATATCGTTGATCTCTTCTTTTGTCAGACCTTGTTTTTCATAAAGCGCATAAAGTGTGTCGTAAATATCTTTTGTAGGCTCCGAACCGTAATATTCGTCATTTCCTCCCACCGCAAGATATACCGGAACACGGCTTGCAGCGAGGATCTCGGGATCGCCGTCCCACTGTGAACTGCAATGCAGATAGGCAGTGAATAACTCCGGACGTTTTCCCATAACTATGGACATAGTTTCTCCTCCGCCCGAATAGCCGTTTGCATATACTTTTTCCCTGTCAATGTTATATGTTTCAAGGAAATATTCCGCAAGCGCAATTGTCTGATCGGCGGAAGTTTCTCCCCAATCTGAAAGCTGCGGCGCTGCAATTATCATTTTGTCGTTGTATTTCTGCGCTTCAAATCCGAAAGCCTCCGCTTTCAGATTTTGTGCAACACCTTGAAAATATAATCCCTCATATCCCGGAAGCGTAAAATACAGCGCATAAGGCTCGCTCCCGTCATAGCTTTCGGGAATATATACATTGTAGTGGATATCTCCGTTTTCTGCGGAATGGTATACATTATCCACTGTAAAACCGCGGTATTTTTCCGTTCCAATGTCAACATATCCCGAAATATTTTCCGCTTCGCTTGATACGGTTTCCGATACCGGATCATTTTCCGGAACTGTTCCGGTTTCCGACACGGCAGGAACGGTTTTAGAACAGCCGCTCATTATCAACGCCGCAAGCGTTAAAATTTTTATAGGAAAATTCATTTTCATTCATATCTCCTCATTCCATCTGCTGTTCCCAGAATGCCACCGCATCATTTATCCAACCCTCTGCGGCAGTTCCCGTGCCAAGCCCGAAGCCGTGAGGAAGTCCTTCATAAGCGTGAAATTCCGTTGGTATTCCGAGAGCGGACATTGAATCCAGACGCCGTTTCATGGTTCGCCAGTTTGCAATACCGTCACTTGTTCCGACACAAACATATGTGGGCGGATCGCTTTCGCTGTATTCCGAATGTCCTGTGTACTGCATTACCACCGTTCCCGCCTGCGGAAGTTCATCACCGCCGAAATATGCCGTGCCGTATGAACCAACGTCCGCCGCCATTCTTGCACCTGCCGAACCGCCCCAGAGAGAATAACATTCCGTATCAACTTCCGGTTCGTCCGCGTGTTCAAAGATAAAGCTTATCGTCCGTGAAAGATCTTCATTTGCTGTTTCCCAACCCGGACGGTATATCAGCGCAAATGCGTTGTAACCCATTTTTGAAAGCTCAAGGGCATGAGGAAAACTGTCGTGCATTGCTCCCACATATGCAAATCCGCCGCCTGCGTTACAAACTGCAAATTTCTCTCCCGAATCGCCTTTGAAAAAGAAAAGACCTGTATTTTCCTTGTCGGGATCGGCAGCCTTTTCCTCATCGGTGTAAATGTCGTAAAATACGGTCTCTCCCGCTGCGGCGTGTTCTTTCAGATAATTGCATATTTCCGTTGTTTTGTCGGGATCAATAAAATTGTACCATGTAAGGCGAAGTTCTCCAAGAGTATCTCCGCTCATATAGCCTTTGTCAACGGGAAATATCAGCCGCCCGTAATTTCCGAAAACAGGATCGGAGATCACATCGGAAATTTTTGTATCGACAGTATACGGGGAAATTTCCGTCTGCGCCGTTTCTGCGGAATTATTTCCGAAAAAAAGCGGCAAAGCATTGTAAAGATATTCCTGCACCGCGTCAAAATCGTGGTAGCCGCCGTCTTTCTGATAGAAAACATAATGTTCGGGCGTGAAAATATCATTTCTTGCAAGCATTTTCTCCGCCTGCATAAGCGATTGACTTTTTACTGCGTCCTGCGTGCCTGTTGTGTGGAAAATAAAGTAACCTTTTTCGTCAAGGTCATTGTCTTTTACAAGCTGTTCAATAAAGTCAACATTCTTTTCCGTCTGAAAATCTCCGTATGTTCCGTAATACCAACAAGACCCGCTCATGGGCAGAAAATATCTTATATAATCGCTGTCATAGCAAAATTCGAGCCAAGTCGTTACCGAACCAAGGGAAAATCCGCCGAAAGCTCTGTGATCGCGGGAGGCTTTCAGATCTTCTTCGGAAGCCGATGCTGCGTAAGTGTGGAAACGTCCCTCAACAGCAGGCATAAGATGTTCTTCAAAGTCCCTGTGAAATTCGTGAAATTCATCTATGGAACTTCCGAAATCGGTACTGCTGTTATCGTTGTAAAATGAAGCGGAAACGATTATTATAGGCGGAATATCACCGTTTTCAATAAGGTTGTCAAACATATTCTTTGTTCCCGTAAATTCAAAATATTCTCCTGCGTGACCGCCCCAGCCGTGCATTAAATACAGAATATCATACTTTGTTTCTGTATCGTTATCGTCATATCCATATGGTGTGTAAACATATGCGGTCTTTGTGATCGCCGAACCGCCGCGGAGATAGTCCTCCGACTCGTACTCTAATTTTGTGACGGTACCCTGCTGATCCGCAGCTTCCGTATACCCGACAGGAACGGCAGCCGTATATCCCGTCTGAGGGATCTCTATTTTCATACTATCATCTGACCTTTCCGATAATTTACCTATAACGCTTTCTGCCCCGCCTGATAAAGACAATTCGGAAAGAGTTTCCACAGCATCGGCGTCGGCAGTCTGACAGCCGCATAAAAGCAGAAAGCTGAGCGCCGTACAAATAAGCAATTTTCTTTTCATAATATTCACCGTTCTTTCGTTTTGAGTTTGCTCTTTATTTAATTATAAAAAAATCGAGACCTTTTGAGAAGTCTCGATTGGTTCATCAGTTATAACTAAAAGTTTGAACTGAAATTTTATTTTGTTACCTCTTTCACCGCTTCAAGAAATCTTTTTACCGTGTCGGAGGGTTCTTTTGAATACAGCACGCCGAAAGGTATGGAGTGATCCCATTCAACGGGAATTACTTTTAACATAGGGTGTACGCAGTTCCAGCTTTTTATGACAAGCAGAACATTTTTCTCCATTTCGCAGCGGTTGAAAATATT
>CANQPX010000058.1 GCA_947625915.1 uncultured Clostridia bacterium | reverse complement strand
CCGGGTTCTCCCTTTCCCTGCGTTTCTCCCCCCGCGCCCCTCTTTTCCTAACCCTATCCCTCTCCGCGCTCGCTATGTTCGGAGTTGAAAATATAGAAAAGGCTTTTTGGAACTCTGGAACGTGGAAAGCGATGGCTACGGGTTCTTTAGTTTTGCTTATCTTAGTACGAGCGTTCTAATATTAGATTAAAATTAAAGAAGAATAGAACTATAAACAGTGTTGAGGGTTGAGAGTTAAGAGTTGAGATACTGACGGGGGTTCTTTAGTTTGCTTTTCTTGATTTTTTATTTTGTTTATAACCCATTTTACCTCTTGCGAGGGGCAGACAACCATAAGGGAAGGGGAAACCCGACCGCCCCTATGGGCGCTCGCACGGTTTTCCCCTTCCCTTAGTTTTTCTCCCCTCGCGCTCCCCACTTTCCTTCAACCTTTCCCCTTCCACGCTCGCTATCCAAATGTAGATTTTATAATTTGGGTCTTATAGTGTTCTATAACATAGAAAGAGAAATCAACGCGAACCCTTAGTTTTGTTTATCTTAGTACGAGAGTTCTACTGTTAGTTTGATATTCAACAATTATAGAGTTCTAAACAATAGGATCTCTTTTTGCGGGAAATCACAAATGTTTATAGTTCTATTCTTCTTTAATTTTCATCTAATATTAGAACGCTCGTACTAAGATAAGCAAAACTAAAGAACCCGTAGCCATTGCAATCTCCGTTCAAGAGTTTCAAAAAGCTTTTTCTATATTTTCAACTTCGAGGATAGCGAGCGCGGAGAGGGATAGGGTTAGGAAAAGAGGGGCGCGGGGGGAGAAACGCAGGGAAAGGGAGAACCCGGCGAGCGCCTAAAGGCGCGTTCGGGTTCGCCCTTTCCTGAAGTGTCATCCCCCCGAACGTTTTGGTAAAAAAGAATTTTTACTAAGCTTTTATCAAAAGCTCTTCCCTTATGGTTGTCTGCCCCTCGCAAGAAATGGCAAAAAGGGTTATAAGAAAAGTAAAAGATAAGAACAGAACACAAAAGAACCCCCGCCGCTCCCCACCCACCCCATGCCTTCCCTTATGGTTGTCTGCCCCTCGCAAGATAGGGCAAAAAGGGTTATATGCAAAATAAAAAATCAAGAAAAGAGAACTAAGGTTTTACCCGAAAAGCTTTTGCAAGCTTTTCCCAGAAAAACACTTCCCATTATTGTTAACAAATTGTAAAATATTAAAAACCTACTTGACATTTTAAACAACAGGTGGTATACTTATTAACGTCGTTCAAGGACAAGCATTACTAAGTTATAAAAATTTGCGCTGGTGTAGCTCAGTTGGTAGAGCAGCTGATTTGTAATCAGCAGGTCGGGGGTTCGAGTCCGTCCACCAGCTCCATTTTATGACTTTGTATCGCTGTCCCGAATTTAATGGAAGAGTTCCCGAGGGGTCAAAGGGGACAGACTGTAAATCTGCTGCTTCGGCTTCGGTGGTTCGAATCCACCCTCTTCCACCAGTTAAACGTCCTGCAATTTGCAGGACGTAATTTTTTGCACGGGAACTTTTTAAAAAGAAACACAAAGTATCGGAAAGGAAATTTTTATGGTTAGAAACGATCTGAGAAACGTTGCTATAATCGCCCATGTAGACCACGGAAAAACAACGCTCGTTGACGAAATGCTGAAACAGGCAGGCGCTTTCCGCGAAAATCAGAACGTTGCAGAAAGAGTAATGGATTCCGGCGATCTGGAACGCGAAAGAGGTATAACTATACTTGCCAAAAATACCGCTGTAACATATAATGGCGTGAAGATAAATATAATAGATACCCCGGGTCATGCCGATTTCGGCGGCGAGGTGGAGCGTGTCCTTAAAATGGTGGACGGCGTTGTACTGTTGGTAGATGCGGCGGAAGGCTGTATGCCACAGACAAGATTTGTTCTCCAGAAAGCCCTCGAAATGGGTCACAGAATAATTATCGTTGTAAATAAAATAGACCGCCCCGATGCGCGCCTTGACGAGATAGGCGATGAAGTCCTCGAACTCCTCCTCGACCTCGATGCGAGCGATGAACAGATCGAAAGCCCGATGCTGTTCTGTTCGGGACGTTCCGGAACGGCTTCTCTTAACCAGTACGAAGAAGGAAAAGATCTTACACCGCTTTTTGAAACGATACTGGAGCATATCCCCGCGCCTGAGGGCGATCCCGACGCGCCTATGCAGATGCTCATATCTTCCATCGACTATAACGACTATGTGGGAAGGATAGGTATAGGACGTGTTGAACGCGGTACAATAAAAGTCGGTCAGCAGGTCACTGTTGGAGATTACCACGAGAGCCGCAAACCGTTCAACAGCAAAGTCGTTACGCTTTATCAGATAGAAGGTCTTAACCGCGTTCCCGCCGAGGAAGCAAAAGTCGGCGATATCGTCTGGATCTCCGGCATAGAAGATATCACGATAGGCGATACGCTTTGCGATACGGATAATTATGAACCCGTTCCGTTCGTAAAAATTTCAGAGCCGACAGTGGAAATGACATTCTCCGTAAATGATAGTCCTTTTGCAGGCAGAGAGGGAAAATTCGTCACTTCCAGACAGCTCCGCGAAAGACTTTTCAAAGAGATACTCCGTGATGTTTCTTTGCGCGTTTCCGAAACAGACAGTACAGACAGTTTCATCGTTGCAGGGCGCGGCGAAATGCACCTTTCCATTCTTATCGAGACCATGCGCCGCGAGGGGTATGAACTTTCCGTTTCAACACCGAGAGTTCTTTATAAGGATATAGACGGTGTTCAATGTGAACCGATCGAAAGACTTGTTATAGATGTTCCGGAAGATTCCGTAGGCGCGGTAATGGAAAAACTCGGCACACGAAAAGCAGAGTTACAGTCAATGCATCCGGTGGGAAGCCGCATGAAACTGGAATTCCTCATTCCGTCAAGAGGACTTTTCGGTTATAAATCCGAATTTCTTACCGATACAAAGGGCGAGGGCGTTATAAGCTCGGTATTTGAAAAATATGAACCCTACAAGGGCGAGATCCCCAGAAGAAATACAGGTTCTCTCATATGCTTTGAAACGGGAGAAGCCGTTACTTACGGACTTTTCAACGCACAGGAGCGCGGTTCGCTTTTCATAGGCGCGGGAACGCAGGTATATGAGGGAATGGTAGTAGGCGCGTCTCCCAAATCAGAGGATCTGGTGGTAAATGTCTGCAAGAAAAAACATCTTACAAACACAAGAGCAAGCGGTTCGGACGATGCACTGAGGCTTGTTCCGCCGAGGAAACTTTCTCTTGAGGACAGTCTGGAATTCATTGCCGATGACGAACTGCTTGAGATCACTCCTAAATCCATACGCATAAGAAAAAGAATACTCGACAATGCTCTTCGCGCAAAACAAAAAGCAAAACTTAAATAATGACCGGAGGGAAATATGGCGATTTTCAAGCCGACATTCGCGTTAAGATCGGTGCTGGAGATAACTCCCGCATCACTTGACGCGCATGACATAAAAGCACTTATACTTGACCTTGACAATACTTTGACAACGCATAACAATCCTGTTCCTGCGGACGGTATCCTTGACTGGATAGCGAATATGAAAGCCCATGGGATAAAACTTCTTATTGTCAGCAACAACAAAGCGGAACGTGTCGTACCGTTTGCAAAAGTGTTGGGACTGCATTTTGTGCCGAACGGGGCAAAGCCGATACCGGCAGGTTTTGATAAAGCCGTCAGGAAACTGGGTTTGCCGAAGAAAAATATCTGCGCGGTAGGGGATCAGATATTTACGGATATTTTAGGTGCAAATCTTGCGGGGATACGTTCTATATTTGTTTCGCCGATAGAACCTGAAACGAGCATACCTTTCAGGATAAAGCGCGCAATAGAAAAACCGCTCCTTCCGAAGCGGTTCAACAGGTTCGATCAGTAAATAAGGCGCGGGAAGCATAAAAAATAATGTTTCCCGCTCCTTTTATTTTGCCATAATGATAAACGTATTCAATTTCTTTGTTCTCCAAATATCGCTTTTATCTGGCTTTCGGATATTCCCAGTGCTTTCATTCGTGACAGTATCTCGGAATCTCTTTCAGCACGACCTTCCGCACGCCCTTCCGCGCGACCTTCTGCGCGACCTTCCGCGCGACCTTCCGCTCTGCCTTGATTTATGGCGTTGTAGATTCTTGATCTGTCAAGAGCATCGGCTTCTTCGCGGAGCCTTACCATTTCGCGTATTTTATCGTCATCACTGAGACGATGTATCGCATCTACGCTTTTTTGTATGATAGAAATATTTGTATTTTCCAAATCTTCCAACTCCTTTTCGCTGTCGGCATTGATAAGCTGTAACCATATTTTCCGGCGATCCCGGACATCGATATCCTTGCCGACTTTATTAAGTTCAAAGAAATATAATGCAAGCTTATCCGAAAACAGTTCTTTTCTTGTCTGTTCATAGATGAAGAATGAAGAACGGTATTCCTCGCAGTCAAACATATTGAAGTCAAGAATGTTCAGCGAGATCGCTTGATTGAGTTCGGCATATTTTTCGCCTTTTCTTATGCCTTCGCTGTACATATTTGCCCAGTAACAAAGGATACGCTCGCGGTAATCGTCCTCTTTTGCTTTTTGCATTTCAATGTCGATATTCCGCGTTTTTGTCGCAAGTTTTATGTCAAGTCTTGTAAGTTTCCCATCGGATGTTGTGGGGATCAATTCGGGATTGACGACTTTAAGTCCCTCTATTTCCGACAAAGGTATGCTCAGGGTATCGGACAGGAAATTCATAAGGATATCATCGTTATGTCCGAACAGAGCCTTGAAAATTATATCATTTTTTGGTGAGATCATTTTATGTCCCATGGCGAACTCCCTTCATATCCTCTTAACTATATTATACCACAGCATTATAAGATTTGCAAGCAAAAAATAAACAGACAGAGAAAATTTCCTGCCTGTTATTTCATCATATCAATGACCGCTTTCAAGAGTGAAACGGTCTTTTTCTTTTCATCGGGAGAAAGTTTTTCCATGAGCCGCAAAAGGTTTTTCTGTTCTTTTGTAAGGTCGCTGTAGGAAAACCCGTGCTTATCGTTTGTCAGTCCGGCGATATAGTCAAGGCTGACGTTATAATATTTTGCAAGGGCTATGGCGCGTTCAAAAGAAAGTTCATTAGCACCTTTTTCATATGCTCCATAATACTGTGCAGTCGTTCCGAGGTATTCGGCTATTTCAGCTTGTTTTTTGTCGCTGTCCTCTCTAAGATCCCGAATTCTTGGATAATATGCCATAATTTATCATTTCTTTCATATATCATTTCAGTAATGATATCATATTTAGTTACTTTATTGTTGACAAGTAATCATATTTTATGATATAATTTGTTTTAATAACTAAATATAATTATCAAAACAAGAAAAACAATCTGAAATGATGTGTAAATTTGCGGTAAGAAGTGAAAATTTAAATGATTTGTACCTTTTTTGGCAACAGAGATGCTTCCGATGCGGTAAGGAGCATTTTATATGATACTGTTTCAAAACTCATAAACGAAAGGGACGTTACCGAGTTTTATGTAGGAAATAACGGAAATTTTGACAGGCTCGTTTTATCGGTATTAAAAGAATTAAATAAACAATATCCGGATATAAAATATTATGTTGTATATGCATATCTTCCGCAAAAAGATGATGAAAATTTTTTGCATACCATATATCCGGAAGGCATTGAAAATGTTCCCAAGCGATTTGCAATTGATTTTCGCAACAAATGGATGCTTGCTCGGGCGGATATTGCAGTAACATACGCTAAAAATAAGTTCGGAAACGCTTATAAACTGTCAGTACTTGCGATAAAAAAAGGAAAAGAAGTAATAAATATTGAAAGCTGAGATTTCCGCCGCCCCAACGGGCGGCATTTTTGTTTGACAAATCTTTTTTGACGTGATATAATGAAGAAAATTGCTATTCGAGGTGGTAAATTTCGTAGCAACCACACGCCGCCGGTAATGACAGGAAGTAATTCCGAGAGATGCAGGAGAATGCTACGCCTGCCGAATAG
Organism: uncultured Clostridia bacterium; assembly: GCA_947625915.1. Lineage (GTDB taxonomy): Bacteria > Bacillota > Clostridia > Oscillospirales > Ruminococcaceae > RGIG8773. The sequence continues at coordinate 2,792 of CANQPX010000058.1, read as the reverse complement.
CCAAGCGCCGCCCTCACGGGCGGCGACTTTTGATAAATATGGAACAAAGCTTACATATTTTTAAGGAGTGATGGGTCATGTGTATGATAATAAACGCAACAAAAATAGGCGGCGATACAGTTCTTGATTGTTCCGAGTATAACGGAGAATTTCTCGGTTCAAAGATCTTAAAGATCATAGATCCCGATAAGCATATATTTACAACATCGGATTTTATTGTTGAAAAAACACGCAATTGCTTCGGTAACGGCGGTTTTCCGTGGGTAATGGTAAAAGGAGATATACCGGGAAATTTTAAGGCAAAAGGGAATACAGTTCTTTTTGAACCATAATTTTCTGAAAACATAACTTTGCCGTCCTCACGGGCGGCATTTTGTTTGACAAATTGATATTTCTATGCTATAATAAAATAGGGAAGTGGTATAGTGGTTCTTGAGTATCAAAGGTATGGCAGAAATAAGAATACACTTGTAAATAAGTCATATATAGAAAGTGGTCTATATAGAAGAAAATTTGACAGAATAACAGAAAACACATATGTCAATAAGTCTCTGTATGACTGTGCAAAAGAAGCTCTTAAGCATAGAAGCGGCACTGAATTTGAAGATATGTATTGGATCGATGGCGGTACAGGTGAAGTTATAGCATCCGCCTTAGATGAAAGCGACCCAATGGGCGTTGTGTATTCCGAAACAATAAAGAGAACCATCGCAAATAATAAAAATTTAATAACTTTGCATACTCATCCGCACAGTATGCCTCCAAGTATTGATGATTTTAATTCAAGTTGTGTACATAATTATGTTAAAAGTGTCATTGCTTGTCATAATGGTAAAATTTTTGTATATAATTCTACTAAAATTATAGAACAAAAACTTTATGATCTGTACATTGCACAATTCATTTCAGACAGATATCCCGAATATGACGCACAAATATTAACATTGGAAAAATTAAAACGCTCATATAATGTTGAATTTTGGGAGGTGTTATAATGGAAAAGGAATATTTTGAAAATGACAAACCGAGAGATTACACACAATATATCAATATGTCCAAGAAAGAACGTACCGCAGAAATTGAACGCCTTGAAGCCAAAATAAAAGCCGAAACGGAAAAGAAGTAAAGATCTTCCGCCGCCCCACGGGCGGCATTTTTTTGCTTTAAAGCCATTGACAAATCGGTATTACTGTGGTAAAATGTATTTATTATTTTACTGGGAGGATAGTTTGTCATGTCAAAGGATAACGAGGGAAAAAAACTTTGCGTATCAAGCCTTGTATTGGGCATCTTAGGCGTGGTGTTCTCACTTTTCGCACCTGCCGCGGCATATGCCTGTGCGATCCCCGGGCTCGTTTCCGGAGTTAAAAAAAGCCGCAGGAATTACCGCGCTTCGGCGGGTATAGTTCTTAATATAGTGGCTATCTCGCTCGCACTTATAAACTCGGTCCTCGGCGTTCTGATGACACTTAAAATATTTTTCTCGGATAACGATGACCGTAATAAAAACTGATCTTTCGGGGCATATGCGGATATTTCCGCTGTGCCCCGATATTTGTATGGGAGAAAGATAATGGAAAAAAAGACTGTAAAAATAAACGTTCCCTATGAAAAAGCAGGGCTTTCCGCCGAAGGCTGCGGCGCGGAATTGGATATTTACACGATACAAAGATATGATAACGTTGCGGTAAAAAATCGCCCCGCTGTCATCATCTGCCCCGGCGGCGGATATGAATACTGCTCGGTAAGAGAAGCGGAACCTGTCGCTTTGCGGTTCGCGGCATACGGGATATCCGCTTTTGTACTGAGATACAGCTGCGTTGGGAAAATTTTCCCTACCGCTTTGCTTGAAGCTGCCGCTGCCATGGCATATGTCAGGGAAAATTCCGAGGAACTCGGCGTTGATCCTCAAAAAATAATGATATGCGGTTTTTCGGCAGGCGGACACCTTGCTGCAAGCCTTGCGGTGCATTGGAAAAAACCTTTCATTTCGGAGATCCTCGGCAGAAATGCGGAAACGTTCCGTCCGAACGGCGCGGTATTGTGCTATCCGGTAATAACTTCGGGCGAAAAACGTCATGACGGTTCGATAGTAAATATAGTGGGTCAGAACTATCCCGAGGAACTTATGGAAACTGTTTCACTTGAAAAACAGGTTTCCGCCGACACACCGCCGGTGTTCCTGTGGCACACTGCGGACGATGGCAGCGTTCCGGTTGAAAATACACTGCTTTTTGCTTCGGCTCTGGCGAAAAACAAGATCCCCTTTGCCTGTCATATTTTTGAAAGCGGCGTGCATGGTCTTGCGCTTTGCGATGATACGACAGCAGGCTATGAGGGGCATCTCAATCCGGATTGCGCACAATGGTTCGGCATGGCTGCGGATTGGATAAAAAAGCGCTGATGTGTGACGTTTCGCGCGTCTTAGCTTGTTGACAAAGCATAATATAATTTGTTGTCAAACAACAGAATATTTTTTAGAAAAACAAATTGCTCTGTATTGCAAAACAGCTCACCGGGCTGTTTTGCAAGGCATAAATTATAATAGTCGTTAATGCCAAGGGGAACGCTCTCTCTTGCAGAGCGTTCCCCTCTTGCCGCTTTCAGCGGCAATTCACCCCTTTGCAGAGGCGCCTAAAGGCATTAGGGGATTTCGCCATCTGCGGATGGCGACGGGGGCTTTGGCATGCTATAATATCAAGTGCAACGAAAAAAGAAAAAAAGATTGACTTCATCAAGACCAAGGTGTAAAATGAGATTGAGAAAAAACACAACACACGGAGGTCAAAGAT
>CANQPX010000057.1 GCA_947625915.1 uncultured Clostridia bacterium | reverse complement strand
CGGGATTTTCCAATCCGCCCCGCATGATGATCTCCATATATTCGATAATATCCTGATCGGAATGTGCAATTATCATATTCTGACCGCCAAGAACATATGACGGGCGCATAAGAACGGGATAACCCAGATCTTCCGCAGCTTTCAAGGCTTCCTCGGTGTTCATGACGGTATGACCCGCGGGACGGGGTATGCCGCACTTGTTGAGAAGTTCGTCAAAACGTTCTCTGTCCTCGGCGGCGTCGATGCTGTCCGCAGACGTTCCCAGAATGTTCACGCCCATGTCGGAAAGATGCTTTGTAAGTTTTATGGCTGTCTGTCCGCCAAACTGTACAACAACGCCGTAAGGCTGTTCGGTCTCGATAATTGCTTCAACATCTTCTTTTGTAAGCGGATCAAAATACAGCCTGTCGCCCGTGTCAAAATCGGTAGAAACGGTCTCGGGGTTGTTGTTGCAGATGACCGCTTCGTAACCCATTTCTTTCAAAGCCCATACGCAGTGTACCGAACAGTAGTCAAACTCTATACCCTGTCCTATGCGTATAGGTCCCGAACCGAAAACAATGACTTTCTTCTTGCCCTTATCGGTGCGTTCGATAAACTGCTTTGCTTCGTTTTCCTCGTCGAATGTGGAGTAGAAGTATGGCGTTTCCGCCTTGAACTCTCCCGCGCAGGTATCGACCATTTTGAAAACCGCCCTCCTGCGTTTGGGGCATTTCTGTCCGCTGAGACGTTCGATAGTGCTGTCAAGGAAACCGTATCTCTTGGCAAGATCGTACTTTTCCTCGGTAAGTTCGCCTTCTGCAAGGAGTTTTTCAAGTTCCGCAAGATTTTTCAGCTTGTCTATGAACCAGCAGTCAATTTTTGTAATATCGTGTATCGTCTGAACGGGAATTCCCCTTTTCAGCGCTTCAAACACCGCAAATGCACGTTCGTCGTCCACGGAATAAAGCTGATTGCGGACTTCATCGTCCGTAAGCCGCGCAAACTTTTTCAGGTCAAGAGTGTCCATTCCCAGTTCAATTGAGCGGACGGCTTTCATAATAGCTTGTTCAAAGGAAGTTCCTATTGCCATAACTTCGCCTGTTGCCATCATCTGCGTACCAAGAGTACGTTTTGCGTAAACGAATTTATCGAACGCCCATTTGGGGAATTTTACAACAACATAGTCAAGGGCAGGCTCAAAGCAAGCGTAAGTCTTGCCCGTTACCTGATTGATTATCTCGTCCAAAGTGTAACCTATGGCTATTCTCGTTGCTACCTTTGCGATAGGATAGCCCGTTGCCTTTGACGCCAGAGCGGAAGAACGCGAAACTCTCGGGTTTACCTCGATTACCGCATATTCAAAACTTGTGGGGTGGAGCGCGAACTGACAGTTGCAGCCGCCCTCTACTTTCAGCTCGGAAATGATATTCAGTGCCGCAGTACGGAGCATCTGATATTCTTTATCGGTAAGCGTTACCGCAGGAGCGATAACGATAGAGTCGCCTGTATGTACGCCAACCGGGTCGAAGTTTTCCATTGAGCAGACGGTGATAACATTACCCTTGCTGTCGCGGATAACTTCAAACTCTATCTCTTTCCAGCCGCTTATGCACTTTTCGATAAGAACTTGCGTTATTGGAGAGAGCCTCAAACCGTTTGTGGCAATATCGCGGAGTTCCTCCTCATTGTAAGCGATACCGCCGCCCGTTCCGCCGAGGGTGAAAGCGGGGCGGACTATTACGGGATAGTCGATAACTTCCGCAAATTCCACCGCATCGTCAACAGTCTCAACAACTTTTGACGGTATACACGGTTCGCCTATCTTTTCCATAGTGTCCTTGAAAGCCTGCCTGTCCTCGGCTTTGTGGATAGTTTCCGGATTCGCGCCAAGGAGTTTTACCCCGTGTTCGTCAAGGAACCCGCATTCCGCAAGCTGCATGGAAAGGGTAAGCCCCGTTTGTCCGCCAAGAGTTGACAGAACGCTGTCGGGCTTTTCTATCTCGATAATTTTCTTTACCACATCAAGGGTAAGCGGTTCAATGTAGACCTTATCCGCCATAGCTTTATCGGTCATGATCGTTGCAGGATTTGAGTTTATAAGAACGACTTCCAGACCCTCTTGTTTAAGGGCGCGGCAAGCCTGCGTTCCCGCATAGTCGAACTCGGCGGCTTGTCCGATTATAATAGGTCCCGAACCGATAACGAGGACTTTTTTGATATCTTTTCTTAACGGCATTTTATTTGTCCTCCTTGTTTTTCTTTATCATATCTATGAATTCATCGAAAAGGTAGGCTGTATCCTGAGGACCTCCGCAGGCTTCGGGGTGGAACTGCACCGTAAAGCATGGGAAGTTCTTATACCTTACGCCCTCACAGGTCTGATCGTTTGCGTTCTTGTGGGAAACTTCTCCAACATCGGGGGAAATGCTTTCGCTTATAACGGCATAACCGTGGTTCTGGGAAGTTACGAAAGTTTTATCAAGTGCGATATCGTCCACAGGCTGATTTGCGCCGCGGTGACCGTATTTGAGTTTTTCCGTCCGCGCGCCGTTGGCAAGAGCCATAAGCTGATGCCCGAGACAAATTCCGAATGTGGGGATGCCCAGCTTGTTTATCTCACGGAGATTTGCGATAACTTCAGTGTTTTCCGTGGGGTCGCCGGGTCCGTTTGAAAGCATTATTCCGTCCGGAGCAAGTTCCTTTATCTGCTCCGCTGTCGTTCCCGCAGGAACTACCGTGACGTTGCAGCCACGTTTTACAAGTTCGCGGCGGATATTGAATTTATACCCGAAATCAAAAAGCACAACGTCATACTTGGGATCTTCCGCCTTGAAAAGCCGGTTTTCCTTTGTTGTAACGGACTTTACGGCGTTTACTATCTTGAAATCCTTTATTTTTTGAAGAAATTCTTCTTTCTTTTCATAAACATTTTCCGTTGTGATAACGCCGTTCATAACGCCGTGTTCGCGGATAATTCTTGTCAGGCAGCGTGTGTCGATGGAATGTATGCCGATGATGTTATGCTTTTTCAAAAACTCGTCAACATTTCCCTCACAGCGGAAGTTTGACGGAGCATTGCACCATTCGCGTACAACATACCCGCTCACCACCGAGCCTGCCGATTCGTAATCGGTATCGTTTACGCCGTAATTTCCTATGAGCGGAAAAGTCTGCGTAACTATCTGCCCGTAATAGCTGGGGTCGGACAGAGTTTCTTCATAGCCTGTCATGCCCGTTGCAAAGACTATCTCCCCGAAAGAAGTTCCCTTTGCGCCGAAAGAATATCCCTCAAAGACCTTCCCGTCGGCAAGCATAAGATACGCCTTGTCGCCCAGATTAAATAAAGACATTTTACAGACCGCCTTTCCAGTTATTTTTTAAGTGCTGTAACAAAACTTGTAATATCTTCTCTCATGCGTATGCACTCGCGCCTTGCCGCCCCTGCGAAATCTTCCGCGGGGCAGTTCGTTTCTTTCTGATAAGCGCACATCACCGCTCTTGATGAATTGACGATCGCACCCAGACCGTTCTTGTCGAAGCCTTTTGCAACGCCTTCCGCGCCGCCGCCCTGCGCGCCGTAGCCCGGAACGAGGAAGAACGTATGCGGAAGTTTTTCGCGCATTTCCGCAAGCTGTTCGGGATATGTAGCGCCCACTACCGCGCCTACTGCGGAGTAACCGTATTTTCCTATGGAGTCTGCGCCCCACTGTTCGCACATACTTCCCATGGTCTCGTAGACCGTTTTGCCGTCGTCAAGAACTCTGTCCTGAAGTTCTCCCGAGGACTTGTTGGAAGTTTTTACAAGTACAAAAATTCCCTTGTCGTTCTTTTTGCAAAGGTCGGTAAGGGGAGTTATGCCGTCCGTTCCGAGGTAACCGTTTACCGTAAGAGCGTCCGCGCCGAAGCCCTCGAGCTGAAAGCCGTCCACTTCCGTTTTGCCCAGATATGCCTTTGAATAGGCTTCCATAGTTGCGCCTATGTCGTTTCTTTTTCCGTCAACAATTACGAACATTCCCTTTTTCTGCGCGTATTCAATTGTCTTATGCAAGGTTTTCACGCCTTGCCAGCCGTACATTTCATAATAAGCCGCCTGCGGTTTTACTGCGGGAACGATATCGCATACCGCGTCTATAATAGCCTTGTTGAATTTCCATATTGCGTTTGCCGCGCCTTTAAGATCGCTGCCCTTTTCCTCAAATGATTTTTTCCTGATAAATTCGGGAACATAGTCAAGCTTCGGGTCAAGTCCCACAACGGTGGGGTTCCCCGTTTCGATTATCCTTGCGATAAGTCTGTCAAATGACATTTTCACCACTCCTTATATAAATTCTCATTTTAACTTTTTTGAAAGATACAAATTCAGTTCATCATCATTCACACATTCCGCATACGGTTCGCAGATCTTGTCTTTGTACCACACGCCTTTCCCGTCGGGAATATATCCGCGTCTGAAATACATTCTCTGTGCGCTGCCGTAACCGCTGTGCAATCCCACTCCCAAGTAGACCGTATCGGAATATTCCGCGGCTATCTCTTCGGCAACGTCCATAAGTTTACTGCCGATACCCTTTCTGCGGAATTTTTCAAGCACCGCAAAATCAACTATTTCGCAGTACCCCGAGCCGCCGAACGCACCCCATTCTGAATTCGGATAAACATTGACATACCCTGCGGGCTGTCCGAAATATTCAGCCATAAGCACAACTGCTCCCAGTTCGTCACGATGTTTCAGCCGCATTTCAAATTTATCCGCCGAAACACCGCTCCAACCTTGGGCGATCTCTTCGGCAACTATCGCTCCGATGTCGTTTTCTTCAAGGTCTCTTATCAGGACAGCATTATCTTCATAATATATCATACCTTATAATTCCTTTTGTAATGGTCATAACGTTCTTTCCCTTAAAAGTTTCACCTTTGAAAACGGTGTTCTTTGACTTTGAATGAAGTTCTTCGGGAATAACTGTCCACTCTCTTTCAAGGTCAACAACGGCAATATCCGCTTTTGCGCCTTTTTCAAGTTTCGGTTCGGGAAGCCCGAGAAGTTTCCGCGGGTTTGCCGACATAAGTTCAACTATCCTGTTAAGGGAAAGTTTTCCCGTATGGTAAAGTGCGGTAAGAGTTGCCGCAAGGGAAGTTTCCAGTCCCACAACGCCGTTTGGCGCTTTCAGAAAATCCTCTTTTTCGTTTTCCGCATGAGGGGCATGGTCGGTAACTATGCAATCTATCGTTCCGTCAAGGATAGCTTCAAGAATTGCTTTTCTGTCAGTCTCCGTACGGAGCGGCGGGTTCATTCTGTAGTCCGCGTCGCGGGAAAGAAGCTTTTCTTCCGTATATATGAAATAGTGCGGGCAAGTCTCGCAGGTAACTTTTATGCCCCGCTTTTTAGCGTCGCGGATAATTTCCGCACTGCCCTTTGTGGAAACGTGGCAAATATGTATCCTTGCGCCGCAGGAGTCCGCAAGTGCGGTCTCCCGCGCGGTAATGCTGTCCTCGGACGCCCTGTCCATGCCTTTTACTCCAAGCTGCCGGGAAACCTTTCCTTTGTTTATAATGCCGCCGTTTATAATGTCCAAGTCCTCGCAGTGTGAAGCCGCAAGAAGTCCGTTTTTATTAGTATTTTCCAGAGCCTGCCGCATAAGTTCGGCGTTTTTAACAGGTCTGCCGTCGTCGGAAATTATACGAACGCCAAGCTTTGTATGATCGTAAAGTTCGCCGCCACTCATGCCCTTTGTTATACAGCCTGCGGGGTAAACTTCCACGCCTGTGTCCTTTGCCTTGTCGAGAATGTATCTCACCGTTTCGGGATTGTCAATAGGCGGGTCCGTATTGGGCATACATACCACTCCCGAAACTCCGCCCGCAAGTGCAGCCGCACAGCCTGTGAGGATATCCTCTTTATGTGTATATCCCGGGTCGCGGAAGTGAACGTGCATATCAAAAAGCGCGGGTATAACGGCAAGTTTCCCGCCGCCGTCTATGATCCTGTCAGCGCGGGCGGAAATTTCTCCGCCCATATCTTTTATAACTCCGTCAGAAATGAAAATATCGCAGATCTCGTCTTTTTCGCCGTCAACTGCCCGTATATTTTTAAGAAGGATCGTTTCCATTCCGTTTTCTCCTTATTCCAGAATAACAACTTTATCGGAGCCGTCTATCTCTTTCATAATAACTTTTACCGACTCGTCTCTTGAAGTGGGAACGTTCTTTCCCACATAGTCGGGACGTATGGGAAGTTCCCTGTGTCCTCTGTCCACCAATGCCGCAAGCTGTATGTTACGGGGTCTGCCCCGCTTCATCACCGCGTCAATGGCGGCTCTTGCGCTTCGTCCCGTGAAGATAACATCGTCCACGATTATTACCCGTTTATCTTTTACATCAAAATTTATCTCGGTCTTATCCGAAGAATCGGAATGTTTTTCATCATCTCTGTAAGCAGTGATGTCAAGCTTTCCCACCTCGGGAGAGATGCCTTCAAGCTCGGAAAGTTTAGCGGCTATGCGTTCGGCAATACACACTCCCCGCGAAAGTATACCCACAAAGCAAAGTCCTTCCGCGCCTTTGTTCCGTTCAAGTATCTCGTAAGAGATCCTTGCAATAGCACGGGACATGGCATTTTCGTCCATAATTACCGCTTTCTGTTCGGAACGCTTATCCAAAGACGCCGCCTCCGTTTCAAATAAAAATACCTGTCCGTGACCGACACAGACAGGTATCATCAACTTATTATATTGCGGCTTTATACTAATTTACGGAACGTTTGGAAAAATTATGCTCCGCACATTACCGAAGGGATATTTTACAAGGGAACTCCGTCAACATCTTCTTGTCCTTCGCGACATTATTGTCTCTCTTGTCGATCTTGCTCCTCTTGCCTATCTTGCACTTCTTGCTCCTCTTGTCCTTTGCCCCTCTTGCCGCAGAATGTTCAAATAAGCGACTGCCTTATCGATCTCACGGGATCAACTTAAAGGTTGTCTCAACAATACTGATTATATCACATTCTGCACAATATGTCAATATGCTTTTTATGCATTTAACAGAAAAATCACATTTTGCCTTTGCTGTCGGAAAATACCGTATCTTCCTCGGGATCGTTTTCAAATTCGTCTTTGCGGCGGTGTCTGAAGCGGAACTTTGCGACGGAAGAAAGTTTTCTTTTCAGTGTTTCCATTGAATCGGAATATGATGTAGAGTGAAGATCGGGAAAAGCTTTCAGCAAACGTTCCACCGAGCGGTCTCTCATGACTGTGAGTTTATTGTATTTTTCCCGCCATTCGCTCAATCTGAAATCCGCGGCATCGACTATCTTGGCGTATTTCTTTTTCAGTTCGGCAAATCGGGATTCGCCTTCTTTTGACGATACATACTGAGTGTATTTTTCCCGCCATTCCTGAGTTTTAGCATCTTTTGCCTCTATGATCCCGTCATATTTTCCTTTTATTTCCAGAGTTTCGTTTGTAAGCTTTTCGCCGATCTTTACCGAACTAAGAAGCATTATCTTGGAAATTTCGTCTATTTGTTTCAAACGGTTATTAAGTTTATTTACCGCGCATATGGAAGATATCAGATCTATAACAATAAGCACCGACCATATCACTATAAGTGCCAGTCCAAGCTTTATCGGCATAAAGTCTATCACCTTTTCCACCATGGGCTGGACTATCCTTATGACGATCACGCAGCCCAATCCCCACAGCAGCGAAACTTTCAGGCATATGTAACCTCTGTAATTGAACTTTTCGTGAGAATAATCCCACCATCTCGCATGGAACATTTTCTCCATTCCGAGCCCCACAAGCAGTTCAAAAGTCGTACAAAGCAGTGCCGTGACGGCAAAAAGCGGCAGAAAAGTGCTGCTAAGCGGTCTGAAAAACACCACCACCATTATTACTCCGAAGCCGTATATCGGACATATCGGCATATTCAGAAAGCCTCTGTTCTGGTACTCGCCTGTTTCCAGAGTCATGTAGCAAACCTCTATGCACCAGCCTATAAATGACCAGAATATAAAAATATGGAACATTTCATAAAGGCTGAATTCAAAAAACGGTAATACTTCCAAATAAAATTCCCCCTGACTGTATTTCGATATATTTTTACCAACGAAGTATATTATATCACATATAATATACTTGTCAATAGGAAATATAAAATTGTAATAATTCTGCAATAATTTTATTCATAATAATATCCGCCGCATATTCTCAATATGCGCCGGGCAGTCTGCCAAAAAAGTATTTGTAAAAAATATGGTTGTTTGAAAACAGACTGTTTATAAAAACAAATTGCTCTTTATTGCCAAACAGCTCACCGGGCTGTTTGGCAAGGCTTAGATAGTATTAATCGTTAGTGCCAAGGGGAACGCTCTCTCTTGCAGAGCGTTCCCCTCTTGCAACCTTCGGTTGCAATTCACCCCTTTGCAGAGGCGCCTTCGTAAGGGAAATTTCGTCGTCTGCGGACGACGACAATGGGCTTCGCCCCTTGACCCCACCAGCGCGGCTGCGCTGGACCAGCTTTTCGGGCAAAGTTTTGTTTTTCGTTTTTTAGTTTGTCCGCGCCTGTTTTTAGTTTTTCGACGGTCTGAAATTAAAAAATTTTCATAACCCCTTGACAAGCTGTAACACCTCTGTTATAATTGTATATATTGAGGTTATACAATTTCAACTTTCTCAGCAGCTGCAAAAGCTTTGATAAGCGGATATCTTCAAGGAGCGTACACGGAAATGAATATCAACATCAGCAATTCAAGCGGCGAACCGATCTATTTGCAGATAGCAAATCAAATCAAGACGCTTATAATGGAGGGAAAGCTGAAAGAGGGCGAAATGCTGCCCTCTATGCGTGTGCTTGCTACGGAGCTCCGTATCAGCTTTATGACCACAAAACGTGCCTATGAGGAACTTGAACGTGACGGCTTTATCGAAAGCTATACCGGAAAAGGTTCCTTTGTCAAGGCGCAGAATTTAGAGATCTATCGTGAAGAACAGCTCAAGCATATCGAGTCACTGCTTACGGAAGCAGGCGACACGGCACGCAAGGCGGGTATTACGATTAAGGAACTTCACGAACTTCTTGACCTTTTAAACGGAGGGGATCAAACATGACCGGATATGAAAATGCTATCGAAATAAAAGGCGTTACAAAGCACTATGAAGGATTTACCCTTGACGGCGTAAGTTTCAGCGCGCCAAAAGGCTGTATCATGGGCTTTATCGGGCAGAACGGCGCGGGCAAGACCACCACTATCCGCAGTATTTTGAACATCACAAATATTGATTCAGGCGAAATACGTCTGCTGGGGCTTGATCATCTTGAACATGAAACGGAGATCAAGAAGCGTATTGCCGTTGTGTTTGACGAACTGCCGTTCCATGATGTGTTTAATGCCAAGGACATGGCGCGGATATTCGAGGGACTTTATGATGAATGGGATAATTCCGTCTATCAGCAGTATATCGAACGTTTCGGATTGCCGCTGAAAAAGAAGATCGGGCAGTTCTCAAAAGGCATGAAGATGAAATTGCAGATCGCCTGCGCTCTTTCCCAC
>CANQPX010000056.1 GCA_947625915.1 uncultured Clostridia bacterium | reverse complement strand
CGGTTATTATAATTTATGCCTTGCAAAACAGCCCGGTGAGCTGTTTTGCAATACAGAGCAATTTGTTTTTCTAAAAAATGATTTGTTGTTTGACAACGAATTATATTATTTTTTATAAAAGCCTTTTCAACAAAATAAACGCGCCCGCAATTTTTTTGCGGACGCGCGTTTATTTTAGATATTTATTATCAGACTCCGTATTTCGATGTGGATACCGGAATACCAACACCCATCGTCGATGCTACAACACAGGACTTGATGTATGTTCCCTTTGCTGCGGCAGGCTTTGCCTTTACGATAGCTTCAAGCAGTGTGTCAAGGTTCTGTACAAGCTTTTCTGCTCCGAAAGACGCCTTTCCGATAGGACAGTGAATGATGTTTGTCTTATCAAGACGATATTCGATCTTACCTGCTTTAGCTTCTGTTACAGCCTTTGCAATATCCGGTGCAACTGTTCCTGCCTTGGGGTTAGGCATAAGTCCGCGGGGACCGAGAACTCTTGCTGCCTTACCTACAACGCCCATCATGTCGGGAGATGCAACGCATACGTCGAAATCCAGCCAGTTTTCCTTAACGATCCTGTCAACAAGATCTGCGCCGCCTACATAATCTGCGCCCGCTGCTTTTGCAGCTTCTTCCTTGTCCTCCTTGCAGAAAACAAGTACGCGTACCTTCTTACCGGTACCGTTAGGAAGTACTACCGCACCTCTTACCTGCTGATCTGCGTGACGGGAGTCAACGCCCAGACGAACGTGTACTTCTATAGTTTCATCAAATTTAGCCTTTGCGTTCTGACAAGCAAGCGCAAGAGCCTCATCGGTCTCGTAGAGCTTGTTCTTGTCAATGCTTTTTGCACTTTCGTTATATTTCTTACCGTGTTTCATTAACAATTTCCTCCTTATAGTGGTAAATGTCCCTTCAGGGAACTTTTAGCGGATAATTCCTCCCACCTAAAATGACGGAAACAAAATATGTCCGCCGCGCGAAGATCTGCCGCGCTCTATCAGTCAACTACCTCAACGCCCATAGAACGGCAGGTACCTGCGATCATGCTCATTGCAGATTCGATATTTGCCGCATTGAGGTCGGGCATTTTGGTCTCTGCGATCTTTCTGACCTGTTCCTTGGTGATCTTTCCGACCTTTGTCTTATTGGGAACGCCCGAACCGCTTTCAAGACCGATAGCCTTTTTGATAAGAACGGCTGCCGGCGGAGTCTTTGTGATAAATGTGAATGAACGGTCTGCATAGACTGTTATTACGACAGGGATTATAAGACCTATATCATTCTTTGTTCTTTCGTTGAATTCTTTTGTAAATGCCATGATATTAACGCCGTGCTGACCGAGAGCCGGTCCGACAGGGGGAGCAGGAGTAGCCTTTCCTGCTGCGATCTGAAGCTTTATCAAGCCAACAACTTTTTGTGCCATATTTTTGCACCTCCGTAAATTAAGGACTGAGTGGTCCTTTTAAACACATAAATTCGTATCAATATTCATCCGATGCCGCTACCATAGTAATATCCAAGGCTGCGGTAGTATCTCTGCCGAACATGGAGACTTTAACGTTCACCGTCATATTTTCGGCGTCAACGCTTTCGACCTCACCAACGATGCCTTCCATAGGACCTGCGGTGATCTTTACTTTATCTCCTGCCTTATAATTTACTTCAACGGAAGCGGGTCTCTTATCCGCGTCAACACCCATTGCCGCAGCTTCCTTATCGGTCAGCGGCACAGGTTTTGATCCCGGACCTACAAATCCCGTACAGCCTCTGGTATTTCTTACCACATACCATGAATCGTCTGTCAGGATCATTTTCACCAGAACATATCCGGGGAAAACTTTTCTTTCCACTTCACGCATCTGATTTTTCTCGTTCATTTCCATTACCATTTCGGTAGGGACTTGGACTTCCTGTATAAGATCGTGAAGTTTACGGTTATCGACGACCTTCATTATTGTTTGTGCGACCTTATTCTCGTAGCCGGAATAGGTGTGAATGACATACCATTTTGCCGATTCTGACATAATTATGACCATTCCTTTCTTCAACAGTCTTTACGGGCAAATATATTATCCCTTGGAGCTGTTGTCAGACGTTCCGCCTTATCAGCCTATTGCAAGCTTTAACAATGCTGTAAGTGCGCTGTCGATCGCCCACACAGCAATACCGCTGATACACATTCCTATAAGAACTATCGTGGTATTGTTGAGAACTTTTTTCCATGAAGGCCATGTGACCTTTTTGATCTCGCTTTTCAAGTCCTTGAAATATTTTACTATACCGTTTGGTTTTTTTGCGCCTTTGCCCTTATTTTTTTTAGCTTTTTCGCGGTCGCTGACGATCTTATTTGCTTTTGCTTCCGCCTGCGCCATTATCGAGGACTTTGATCTTTTCTTAGCATCAGCCACTATTCACACCTCACTTACTTAGTTTCCTTGTGAAGAGTATGCTTTTTGCAGAACTTACAATACTTATTCATTTCAAGTCTGTCCGGATCGTTTTTCTTGTTTTTCTTGGTATTGTAATTTCGCTGCTTGCACTCGGTACAAGCCAATGTTACCTTTACTCTCATATCGGCACCTCCTAATTAGCGTTTCGATCTCGCAGGGGAAGATATCCCCTGTGCCTCCCTCTTATCGGACGTCCGAGCTGACTCGCGGGGGCGTTTTTGAGAGACTTTTTGTAAAAACCTTTCTACAAAAAAACAAGCCTCTGCAAGAGGTATAAACATTATACCACATCACAGAGGCAATTGTCAATAGTTTTTTTGATTTTTTGCAAAAAAAATCTTATTTTTCGGACGAATAAACGCTTATTCTGTTAAGGGCGCGTTTAAGTTTGAGTTCCGCCATATCGAGGGCGTGTTTGTCCTGTTCTTCGCGGAGTCTGCGGCGAGCGTCCTCTTCGGAGCGTTTTGCCCAGTCTATATCTATTTCGTCCGCCCATTCAACGGCATTTGCCAGAATGGAGACTTTGTTCCCGCCGACTTTTAACAGTCCTGTGGAAACTGCTGCTGTCCGCCAGCTTCCGTCCTCCCCTTTTACTTTTAACGGTCCCGAAGGCAAGGACGCCACAAGTCTTGTATGATTTGCGAGGATCCCTATATCGCCTTCAGTCGTCCTTACGATTATCTGAACGGCTTCACCGTCAAAGAATATTTTTTCGGGAGTGATTATGCTCAGCGAAAATGCTGCCATTTAAAAGCGCCTCCTGTCTTATGAATTTTCGGCGTTTTTGGCTTTTTCGATGACCTCATCGATCGTTCCCGCGAAGAGGAATGCCGATTCCGGCAGATCGTCGTGGAGACCTTCTATGATCTCTTTAAATCCGCGGATAGTTTCCTTCAGCGGAACGTATTTGCCCTGCATACCGGTGAACTGTTCGGCAACGCTGAACGGCTGCGAGAGGAAACGCTGTATTTTTCTTGCTCTGGAAACGGTCAGCTTATCCTCATCGGAAAGCTCGTCCATACCCATGATCGCTATGATATCCTGAAGCTCTTTATAACGCTGGAGGATATTCTGTACCGCTCTTGCCACCTCGTAATGCTCCGTTCCCACGATATCGGGGGAAAGTATCCTCGATGTTGAATCCAGCGGGTCAACAGCGGGATATATACCCAGTGACGCGATATTTCTTGAAAGAACGGTAGTTGCGTCAAGGTGGGCGAATGTTGTTGCAGGAGCGGGGTCAGTCAGGTCGTCCGCAGGAACGTATACCGCCTGTACAGACGTGATAGAACCCTTGTTTGTGGAAGTGATACGCTCTTGAAGAGCACCCATTTCCGTAGCCAGAGTCGGCTGATAACCAACCGCCGAAGGCATACGTCCGAGCAGTGCGGAAACTTCCGAGCCTGCCTGTGTGAAACGGAATATGTTGTCTATGAACAGCAGAACGTCCTGTCCTTCAACGTCACGGAAATATTCCGCCATTGTCAGACCGGAAAGACCTACTCTCATTCTTGCTCCGGGGGGTTCGTTCATCTGACCGTAAACGAGTACGGTCTTATCTATAACTCCCGATTCGGTCATTTCGTTGTAAAGGTCGTTGCCTTCTCTTGTACGTTCGCCGACGCCTGTGAATACGGAGATACCGCCGTGTTCGTTGGCAACGTTATTGATAAGTTCCTGTATAAGTACTGTTTTACCTACGCCTGCGCCTCCGAACAGACCTATCTTACCGCCTTTCAGGTATGGGCAGATAAGGTCGATTACCTTTATTCCTGTTTCAAGGACTTCATTTGAAGCGGTCTGCTCCTCATAGGAAGGGGGTTCTCTGTGGATAGCCCATCTTTCCTTTGTAACGGGAGCGGGTTTATTGTCAACAGGCTCGCCGAGCAGGTTGAAAATTCTTCCAAGTGTTTCTTTTCCCACCGGTACTGTTATAGGCGAACCGGTATCAACGGCTTCTACGCCTCTTACCAGACCGTCTGTGGAAGCCATAGCAATGCAGCGTACCACATCGTCTCCGATATGCTGCGCCACTTCGCAGATCAAAGTACCGCCGTTATGCTGTATCTCGATCGCGTTCAAAAGTTTCGGAAGGTCGTCTTTTGAGAACTGTATATCGACAACAGCGCCGATTATCTGGACCACCTTACCGACATTTTTCTGCGGCATTTTACATGATCGATCCTTTCCTTCGCCGCAAATAGCGGCTTATTTCAAATATACTGTTCTCCGCTGCTGCGGATCGCGGTATAGTAAAGGAAAACATAGTTACCTTTAAATAAATAGTGCTGCTAACCGTTATTCCTGCGCCGAAGCACCG
Source organism: uncultured Clostridia bacterium (assembly GCA_947625915.1). Classification (GTDB taxonomy): domain Bacteria; phylum Bacillota; class Clostridia; order Oscillospirales; family Ruminococcaceae; genus RGIG8773. The sequence continues at coordinate 5,502 of CANQPX010000056.1, read as the reverse complement.
CCCACGATCTCGGTGATCTCTTGAGTTATGGATGCCTGACGGGCGCGGTTATAAAGCAATGACAGACCGGATATCATCTCGCTTGCGTTATCCGAAGCGGATTCCATAGCCGTTCTGCGGGCAGCCTGTTCGGACGCGAAGCTGTCCACCACTGCTCCGAAGATTATTCCGGTTATATACTTAGGCACTATAGAGTCGAAAACTTCTCTCGGTGACGGCTCATATATAGGCAGTTCAAGGCTTTTTTTGTCTGTTTCCTCCTGTTTTATATCAAGAGGGAGTATCGGAAGGTATTCCGCTCTTTGGAGCAGCGGAGAAACGTATTCCGTTCTGAACAGTTCCACCCTGTCGACATCGCCGCTCACGAAAGCCTGTACTATCCTGTCGGAAATGCTTGCCGCCTTATAGATATTTACGCTTTCGGCAACATTTATATAGCTGCCTGCGATATCATATCCGCGTTTTGTGAAATACTCGGCGGATTTTTTTCCGATGGCGGTTATTTTCACCGCGCAGTTTTCGGCTTTAAGTTCGTCTATACGAGCCTGAGCGAGTTTCAGGACGTTGGAGTTGAAGCCTCCCGCAAGACCTCTGTCGCCCGCGATAACTACGAGCATGACTGTTTTAGCCTCGCGTTTTTTCATATACTGTGAGAAAAATCCTGCGCTTTCGGCTTGGATATTGCACATCGTTTCGTACAGCGATTTGAAGTACGGGCGGGCGTTATCCGCCTTTTCCTTGGCTTTTCTCAATTTTGAGGAAGCCACCAGCTCCATTGCCTTGGTGATCTGCATTGTGGACTCAACGCTTTTTATGCGCCGCTTTATGTCCTTCATATTTCCCGAAGCCAAACTGCACCCTCCTTTCTGGATATCCCGCGGGTCGGTTACTTATCCGCAAGGAATTTTTTAACAAAGTCGGAAAGCATTTCTTTCAGTGCTTCCTCATTTTCCTTTGTCAGATCTTTTGTTTCCTTAATGGAAGCAATGATCTCGGGGTGTGTCTCATCGGCATACTCGAACATTTCCTTTTCAAATTCCGCAACGAGGTTCAGCGGAACGTCTTTCAGGAAGCCGTGAGTTACCGCATAAATTATCAGGACCTGATGTTCAACAGTGAGCGGAGTATTTCTGCCCTGTTTGAGGACTTCAACAACGCGTTCGCCGAGGGCGAGACGATCCTTTGTATCCTTATCCAGATCGGAGCCGAACTGTGAGAATGCCTGCAGTTCGCGGTACTGTGAATATGTCAGTTTAAGCGAACCGGAGACTTTTTTCATAGCCTTGATCTGAGCCGCACCGCCGACACGGGATACCGATATACCGGGGTTAACGGCAGGTCTTACACCTGAGTTGAAAAGGTCTGTTTCGAGGAATATCTGACCGTCGGTAATGGAAATTACGTTGGTCGGGATATATGCGGAAACGTCGCCCGCCTGTGTTTCGATTATAGGCAGAGCGGTAAGCGAGCCGCCGCCGTAGTTCTCGTTAAGGTTGCAGGCACGTTCAAGCAGACGTGAGTGGAGGTAGAATACATCTCCGGGGTAAGCTTCACGTCCGGGCGGGCGCTTGAGGAGCAGTGACAGCGCACGGTAAGCCACCGCGTGCTTTGAAAGATCGTCATAAACGCAGAGAACGTCTCTTCCTTTTTCGAGGAAGTATTCGCCCATTGCGCAGCCTGCATACGGAGCGATATACTGTAACGGAGCGAGTTCCGAAGCTGTTGCGGAAACTACTATAGTATAGCCCATTGCGCCGTTCTTTTCGAGAATGTCAACAACGTTTGCCACTGTGGAACGTTTCTGACCGATTGCAACGTAAATACATATAACGTCCTTATCTTTCTGATTTATGATAGTATCGAGAGCGATAGCCGTTTTACCTGTCTGGCGGTCGCCTATGATAAGCTCACGCTGACCGCGTCCGATAGGGATCATTGAGTCTATAGCCTTGATACCTGTCTGGAGAGGTCTGTTAACGGACTTTCTTGTGATGATACCGAGAGCGGTGCGTTCGATAGGCATCGTTTTATCGGTAAGGATCGCACCTTTTCCGTCGATAGGCTGACCCAGAGAATTGACGACTCTGCCCAGCAGTTCTTCGCCGACCGGAACGGAAACTATCCTTCCGGTGCTTTTAACGGTGTCGCCTTCTTTTATATCGGCATCCGAACCCAGCATAACTGCTCCGACAAATCCCCGTTCGAGGTTCAGTGCCATAGCATATACGCCGTTTTCAAATTCCAGGAGTTCGCCGGACATACATTTTTCCAGTCCGTGTATTCTGGCGATACCATCTCCCACGGTGACTACCGTACCGACGTCTGTAAGCTCTATCTTGGACTGATAATTTTTTATCTGTTCCTTGATTATGCCTGTAATTTCATCGGGGCGTAAATCCATTGGAAATAACCATCCTTTCTAAAAGCTGCCCGTGTAAATATTGTCCGCACGGGATAATGTCGGTACAGATATCATGCGATAACGCCCTTTATCTGTTTCTGCAAAGCTTCGAGCTTGGTCTTTACCGAGCCGTCCGTCATGGTATTGCCGTAATTTATCACCATTCCGCCCATAATGGACGCGTCGACTTTTTCGGTAAGTATGACTTTTTTGTTCATAACTTTTTCAAGTTTAGCCTTAAGCTTTGCTCTGAGGTTTTCCGTGAGGGGAACGCTTGTAGTTACCCTTACCTCAGTGATATTGTTCATATCATACCAACGGTTCTTGTAATCCTCGGCGATAGCGGGTACGAGCCAAGCTCTTCCCTTTTCCGTAACAACGCAGAGCATACTGTAAGTTGTTTCGGAAATGCGTCCGCCGAAAGTTTTTTTAAGGACATCGAGTTTTTCCTCCAAAGTGATCGTAGGAGCGGACAGCAGTCTGCCCAAGTCGGGAGCGGCGGTAAATATTTCCGCCAATGCGTCCAGTTCTTTTTTCACTTCATCGGTCTGACCCTGTTCTTTTGCGAGTTCAAAAACCGCTTCTGAATATACTTTTTCTGCTCTTCCCGTCATTCTGAATCACCAATTTCATTGATAAAGTTCTCGATGAGCTGCTCATGTGTTTTAGCGTCAAGTTCCTTTGACACGACGCTTGAAGCTATCGACATGGCAATATCTGAGATCTCATCTTTTATCTGATTTACTGCGCGTTTCTTTTCCTTTTCGATATCTGCTTCCGCCTTATCGAGGATACCCTTTGCTTCGTTCTTTGCATCGGAGATGATCTCTTCGGAGCGGAGCTGAGCCTTCTTTGTGGCGTTCTTGACTATCTCGGCGGATTCCTCTTTAGCCGCGGAAAGCTTATCGGTGTACTCGGTCTCGAGTTGTTTTGCGTTGGCAAAAGCTTTATCCGCGTCCTCGTAGGTCTTTACGACTTCGTTCCTGCGGGATTCAAGTACAGCGTTCACCTTGTCGAAAAGGAAATGCTTCAGAACCAGAAACAGGATCAGCGTATTCAGTATCGTACCGATAATTGTTGTCAGGTCTATTGAAAAGAAATCAAAATACATGACTTTATCACTGCCTCCTGATCTGCAAATTTTTTAGCTTTTCGGCTTACTGTCCCAAGAATTTGAGGAACGGATTTGCGAACAGGAGCATGATAGCAACGAACAGACCATAGATACCTGTTGTTTCCGCAACGGCGCAGCCGATGAACATTGTAGAAGTAGCGGTACCCTTGATCTCGGGCTGTCTGCCTATAGTTTCGATAGCCTTACCTACGGCGTAGCCTTCACCGATACCCGGTCCGATACCTGCGATCATTGCAAGTCCCGCGCCTATTGCCTGACCTGCAAGGACGGTCGCCTGTGCGCTTAACAAAGCTTCTTTTTCCATAGAATTATACCTCCAAAAATTTTTGATGGGCGATTTACTCCTTGCCCATTTTGATGTAAGCCATAGTAAGCATTATGAATACATATGACTGTATTGCTCCGGAGAAAAGGTCGAAGTAGACCGACAGCACCGCGGGGATACCTATCTGGAAGATATTGAAGAAATATCCTCCCGACGCCATTTCCGGTATTCCGAAAACGCCGTATAACGCGCCGCTTGCCGCGCCCAGAGCCGCATAGAGAATGATAGTGATGATCATACCGCCGCCAACGTTTCCGAACAGACGGAGCGCCATTGACACAGGCGTTGCGACTTCGCTTATGATATTGAGCGGGTTAACGAAGCTGAGCAGATATTTGCCTATGCCGTTGTAACGTATCTTGGTGTAGGTTATCAGCACAAAAGTCATCAGCGCAAGTCCGCCGGTCACGCTTATATCCGCAGTAATGCTGCGGAAGCCGACCATTGAAATAAGTGTACCGATTATGATATACGCAAACACAGCCGCTATATACGGCGCATATCTCATAAAGTCTATGCCCATATTTGTTTCTATCATATTATTGACTGTTTTGACGATGTATTCTGCCGCGCACTGACGCTTTGTTTCGGGTATCTTTTTGAGATCCTTGGTAAGTATCAGGCATAATGCCAGAACGATAAGTATAACGAGCCAGCCGGTAACTACCGATTCCGATATTGAAAATGTGACATCGCCGTTTCCGTCAAGGATACAGATCATCCGCTTCGGACCCTGCACTTCTATGTTCATGGATTCACCCTCCTTTCTTTTTTACCATCGCGTCCAGAGTGTAAGCGAGTTTTGGGTATAACTGAGGGATAGCCGCTGCGAGCAGGTTTATCTGGGGGATCTTCAAGCCTGCCACGAACAATGCGCCGGTTATGAGCAGTCTTATCATATACGATCCGAACATCAGACCTTTGGCAATGGGGAGTGATCTTTCCACTGCGTGTTCGGCTGAGAGTCCGAGTATGATGAAGTTTAGCAGCATTACCGCCGTACCTGTCAGCAATCCCAGCGGTATTTCCGCACAGAACTTATACACAGGCAGCGAAATTAAGTATATTACGCAGTCGAAAACAGCTGCTCTCGGCAGCAGGAATTTCAGTTCGCGCGTTATCATTTCGCTGAAAACAGGTCTTGACATAGCGGCGATACATCCTTTCCGTAATGCTTTCAAAAATATACACATTTATTATATCATTTCTTTTCACAGATTTCAACCATTTTTTTATTTTTCAAGAAAATTTTGCACAAATTTTTTAAAATGCTTGACAAATGCTTGTTAATGATGTATAATACTTAATACGGTTTTTTATATCGGGGCGTAACTCAGTTTGGTAGAGTGCTTGGTTTGGGACCAAGATGCCGCAGGTTCAAGTCCTGTCGCCCCGACCACGCGGTCACGGCGCACCTTTTTGGTGCGCTTTTTGTTTTTTAGGGGCAAATGTAAAAGGGGCGGAGTTTGCTTTTCTTGATTTTTTATTTTGTTCATAACCCTCTTTTTGAGCTTTCGGGGGACAGAACCTTCCGGAAAGGGCGAACCCGAGAAATTAACGGGGACGCTCGCCGGGTTCTCCCTTTCCCTGCGTTTCTCCCCCCGCGCCCCTCTTTTCCTAACCCTATCCCTCTCCGCGCTC
>CANQPX010000055.1 GCA_947625915.1 uncultured Clostridia bacterium | reverse complement strand
ACCGACAACATTCTCCAGAGAATGAAGACTCTCGCAGATCAGGCTGCACACGGCACATATCAGGACGATGTAGACCGTGAGGCAATTCAGCTCGAATTCAATCAGCTGAATGACGAACTCAACCAGATCGCTGACACAGACTTCAACGGCGTTATTCTTCTTAACGGCGGACAGATGGCTGATGGTCTCAAGGCTGTAAACGGCAAGTTCGATTACGCCAATTATGTAAGAGATGCAAAGCAGCTTTCAAGCCGTGACGTTACAATGGTAGATTATCAAGACTTTGATGATCCATTAACTGACGGTGCAAATATAGGTGCAACGAATGCTGATAAGTTCTGGAATGGCTTAGTTTCATCAAACAGAGATGATGACGCTACAACAAATGATGGTCCGGAAGAGATTGAGATTACATTCCAGTATGATGCAACAGGCGGCGAAGATGGAAACACATTCTGGAAAGCGACAAACGCTACAAATGGAGCCCTTGTTGGGAATGTAACTGTTGAATCCACAAAAAATGGTGGTTTTTCAGTTACAGCCGGCGACGTAGAAGGGGCAAATGTTGTTTTGGATCAGACGCAGCTTGTAAATGGTGATACTATTACACTTAAATTTAAGAATCCTGTATCCGGTAAAGCTGCTCCAACAAATGGTGGTGCAGAAATTGTCAATAGCGCATTAGTACAAGGTACAGCTGCTGATGCTATAAAAATTGAAGATATTGATCTTGATGTAGCAATAAAAACAGCTAACGTGACCGATAAAGACATGACAAAAGCTATGGATGCTTTGTTTGAAGCACTTAATGGTGCAGAGATAAAAATGTCTTATGGTGCAGCTTGGACAGCTAATGATGGTAAGTTTAGTCTTACAGGAACTGATCCTACGGGTAACGACATTAACGTGTCTAATTCAGACGCAGACAGTAAGAATGGTTTCACAGTAACAAAAGACGGACAAACATATAATTTTGTAATGACAGTAACAGCAGCAACTGGCGAAATCAAAATAGGTACAGCTAAAGCAGATGGAACTTTGGATAAAGAATTAATTACTTTAACACCTCAAAAACAATCTACCGCAACAGCCGACGATACACACGGCGATGTAACATTTAAGTTAAGCTTTGAGCACAGTTCTTATGATACAAGCAAAAAACCTGAGGTAGAAGTAAGCGATCCTACGGATATGTCTGTTTCTGAGTCAAATACATTCAAGAACGCTACCGCTCCTCTGACTTACACAGATCACCTTATCATGCAGGTAGGCGCACGTTCTAAAGATGCTGTTGACTTCACATTCAAGTATGCTTCTAATGGTCTTGGTGATCTTAAGGCTAACATGGATTGCTCCGCTCGCGCTGACGGTCTTGGAACTGCTGATCTCAGCCTCCTCAATCAGAAAGATGCTAACTACGCTATTGACAGAATCGACAACGCAATCAACAAGGTATCTATGGTTCGTGCAACATTCGGTGCTACACAGAACCGTCTGGAACACAAGATCGATAACATGAATGTAACTATCGAGAACCTCACATCTGCCGAGTCTCGTATCCGCGACACTAACATGGCAGAAGAGATGATGAACTTCACAAAACAGCAGATCCTGTCTCAGGCTTCCCAGTCTATGCTCGCGCAGGCTAATCAGCTGCCGCAGAGTGTTCTGCAGCTGCTCCAGTAAGTTTAAATCAAAACTTATTGCGTGAAGTCGCATAAAAAATCCCTCGTCAATTCAATTTGGCGAGGGAATTTTTTGCAGATTTAATTTTGCTTAATGCACGGTATACGCCGCGCGGGAGATAACGAAATAAAGCCTGAAAAAGCCCGCGGGGGCTCCCCCGCCTCAGCCTGCACTGCTAATTTTTCAAAGCTTCCATTATCTGACTCTCGGAGATACCCAATGCTCTTAACTTGTGAATTATTTCATTTTCTCTTTCTGCTCTGCCCCTGATATAATTCTCTTCCATTAAAGTATTGTAGTCCCAGATGGCTTTTTGGCGGGCATTGTATTCCATGCGCTTTTCCTCGTCTTGGCTGATTATTTCAAGCTGATCGTAAGCTTCTTTTATATACTCGTTATTCTTTGCTGCCATCTCAAACTCCTCCTTTTTCTCCGCTTTCAGGAATTTTATCCAGTCGTACAAGTCTGTTCCGTCCTCATTCTTTGGAAGTTTCGGCAACTCTATCAAGTGCCATTCCATTATGTCTGTGTAACAAAAGTTCTCGCTGTCCTCTCGGATATGGTAAACCGTGTGGAAACGTTCCGTCTCACTAATGTAATTGAAGTCCAGAATGTTTATGCCTATACATTTCTTGAAATTGGAATACAATTTGTTGATATTCGGCTGTTCAACAAGCATTTTGGAAACATAGAACGCACTTCTTTCAGCCCATGTCGCCATATAGGAAAGTTGAATTTCAATATCAATTTCCGTATCGTCATTCATAGTAAGATAAACGTCAAGGATCCCTTGCTTCTCATCTTCGTGGTTTTTGGGAAGATTTGCATTTTTTAAAACAGTCTCCTTTATCTCGCTTACGGGAATGTTCAGAACTGCGCTTATAAAACCTTTTCTTACCTTTCCGTTGAACATTATCTCCTTGAAAGCAAAATCCACTTTCGGTGACATTATAAAATATTCTTGTTCAGGCATAACTTATGCTCCTTTATGTTCTTTCACTTATATTATACCACGGATAAATGGAAATTGCAATAGAAAAAATAATTCCCCCGCAGCTGCAAGGGAAAATTTAATATTCAAAAACTTTATTTATTTTCAAGTCGCTCAGCCGCACGGAAATTATCCTGCCTTTGCTGAAAACATACAGATCATCGCCTATTATACAGCCCCGCTCAAACGCGTAACTGTCGTCTATGTCGGTGTACTCGATGATGCCTTTGTTTACAAAACCTATAGAAACGTCATAATTAAATACATAATAGCAATTTTTTGTACCAAATTCGGTATGGCTGTATACCGGTATGCCTATTATTCCCTTTTCCAGATCAATGAGCGCGGCGCGCCTGTCGGCAAATACTTTTGAAAAAACTTCGCCTTCATTTTCGGCAAAAATTATCCTGCCGAGGATATTTTCCGTTGCGGCATCGTACATCGTCAGCGACAATGACTTTTCTTCGGTAACGCCTATCCCGAGTATTTTTCCGTCGGAATAATTATATAAATACGCATCGTTGACAAGCTGCGAATGTGTCAGCGTCGGCGGAACTGTTGAAAGATCGAGAGTTTCTGCGGACGTTTCCGAGCCGCTCTCAAATATCCTTGCATAATTCCCGTCAAAGCGCACCGATGCCACATTCACGCTCGGCATGAGCTGTCCCGCGCTGTTTATGACGGTAAGCGTTTTATCCAGAACATAGATCGAAGTTGAGATCATGCCGCTGCTGTCCTCGGTCTTTGCGGCGAGTCTGAAATTTCCGTCATACTCGTTCATGCTTTTATACCCGAGAGCAATTCCTTCCACCGAACCGCTTGCACGGTATTTTATACCGTTTTCGCTAAGGTCGAAAGCGGAGATAACGCTGTGAGCCTTGTTATTTTTGCTTATGCCGACGGTGTAAATGGCATTTGCCGAGCAATATACATTCCTGCATGAGCCGAGCACTGCCTGTACGTCTGTTTTCCCGTCGTTTATGCCGATGGTCGATATCACGGTGTAATCGGTGCTGTTTGCGCCTGCGGGAACGATTATATTCCCCGCGTCGGTAAAAAATTTCTGCCCATTAATATAATAGGCAGGAACAAAGCTGTCAAGATCTGCTTGTTCATCGAGGGGCTTTACTCTGTAACCGGAATATGCCGTTACCGTATAAAGCTTTTCTCCGACAAGCCTTGAGGCTGTGTAACTGCCGTTCTGTTTATATGAAGCTGTATGTATCGGTGAAAGGGGATCGCTTATATCGTAAATATCTATCGCGGTATTTATGCGATTTTCTTCTTTTGCATCGCCGCTGTTATTGTTGCCGCCGCTGCCGCCGTTGTCGCCGCTTGCCCCATTGCGGAGGGAGCTGTTATCCTCCGCCGTAAAATTCTGCGTATCATTACTTGTTTTGTCATCGGGAACGCTCTCGCCGATGTCAGGATCATATGATGCCGGTTGGACAGTTTCGGACCCGTTTGCTGGAACATCAGGATCCGGTGGAATATTTCCGGCTTCCGAGGAAAGACCGGAAGTGTTTTCGCCCACACTGTTGATTTCCTGTCTTTCGCCTGTTTCCGTAGAGATCATGATAAGTTTATCGCCTTCAATATATATTTCTATAGGCGGTTCGAGCGTACAATCTATTGTTGAAACTGTTTCCATAGTTTCCTTTGAAACTATGTACAAAGTTTTATCTTTCAGACAATACATATAATTATCGTCATATTTTACAATATCCGCTTCAGGGATACCCGGATCCGAAGGATCGTTTCCCGGAATATCCGGCGGCATTGTTCCTGAATGTTCTATAGGCGCTTCTGCGGTATTTTCTTCATCTATCGCCATTTCGCCGCTGTGACTGTCGGCGTTTTTATTTTCGCCGTTAAGGTAGATATCCGTATACATATTATACAGATCGTCATATGAATCGGGTGATACCGCTTCGTATTCCTTATATTCGTCAAGCAAAGCCTGTTCTTCGGTATTGCGGTTATATGCAAGCAGTCCCACCGCAAATACGGCGCAGGCTGCTGCGGCTGCTGCAGATCTCATTATGATAGTACGGCGTTGTGCATAGACGTTTGCGGAACTTTTGATCTTTGTATTTTTCTTTTCCGCTTTGATATGAGTCTGCTCTGTTCTTGCTTTGAGCATGGCAGCTATATTTTCCGGCGCAAGTTCATCGGGAACTTCCACCTGACCGATCAGCTCGTTCAGTCTCTCTTCAAACTTCATTATCCCGACCTCCTTTCGTTCAGCGTTCTTCGAGCATTTTCCTCAGCTTTATCTTAGCTCTTGCCGCCTTTGATCTCACGGTATTTGCAGATATTCCCGTGACTCTGGCGATCTCATCGCTCGTATAGCCTGAGACAACGCTCAGTGATAAAACAAGTCTTTCGTCCTCGTTCAGCTTTCTGAATTCCTCCATTATTTCCAATCCGCCGTAATTTATCTCTCCGACCTTCTCTTGTTCTACACTGTTTTCGAGATCGTCAAGGTCTGTAAGGTGATCGCGGTTCTTTATATATTCCCTCTGCTTTCTTTTTATTTTTGCAGTAAGGATCTTGATCATCCACGCCTTGAACGCGTTTTCATCTCTTAATTTTTTTATAGAGGAGTAAGCTTCCAGCACTGTGTCGCTAACCACATCGGAAGCATCATGCTGATTTTTAAGGTTTACGAGAGCAATGTGATACAGCTCTTTATATACTGCTGAATACAATTCGGCGAATGCGTCCGCATCGCCTTCCCGCGCTTTTTTCACGCACTGGGAGAAATCTGCATTCATCTTATAACATCACCTCTCAACCGTTATTTTTATCTTGTGTTGATAATGATGTTACGTATCACATTTCTTTTCCCTTAAAAGACCTGTCATTTAAGTAGTGGCAAAAAAGGTATGTTTTGTTGCATCGTCTTTTAAGTTTTGGATAACTGCACAAAAAATATTTTTTTAGAAGTCAGAATAAGTGCAATTTGTACAAATTTGTACTGTTTTTCTCATTATCAACAATTTACCGAGCATATCATATAACTAAAATATTATATCACCTTATTAATGAAATTTCAACAACAAATTGTAAAAAATATAAAAGATCCGCTCTTATGTCGGCTGAGTCCCGTTTTGTGCCGTAAAGCTGTTCAGCCGATGATACCGTACCCGAGCTTAACTTTTATTATCCTTTCAACGCTTTCATTCAGCCGTTCATCGGTTATCCTGCCGCTTTCATACGCCGCAGAAAGCGAGTCATAGCAAGCCGCTCCGTCGCTTACGCAAAGCAGGTCGTTCCCCGCAAGGAACGCGTCCGCGTACGGATCGTCGGTATAAAGCGATATAGCGTCCATTCCAAGATCGTCGGAAATAATTATCCCCTCAAAACCAAGTTCCCGCAGGACGCTGTGGACTTCCGGCGAAAGACTTGCGGGGATCTCCGCATTATATGCTTCAACAATGTTATGATTTACCATTACCGCAGGTGCGCCTGCTTTAATGCCGCTTATGAACGGGATAAGATCTCCGCTTTCAAAGCTTTCGCGGCTGCGCGTATCAACGGCTATGCCGGTATGTGTGTCAACATTCGGACCGTAGCCGGGAAAATGTTTCAGACAGCTCACAATGTTCCTGCTGTTAAGAGCGGAAACTATCCGTCCGATGACCTCGCCCGTTTCCTCATAACCGAGCCCGCAGGTGCGGCTGTAAATATAATCGTCTTTACTTTCCGCAGCGTCTGCCACGGGAGCAAGATCAAGATTTATCCCCGCGCCTTGGAGATTGTCTGCAAGTTCGTTTGCCCAAGCTTCAACATCACCGTCCGCCGCAAGCATTTCCTGCACAGAAGGAAGGGATCTTTTCGCAAAAGCGGGGTATTTGCTTATGCGGACAACTTCTCCGCCTTCTTCGTCCGCTGCAAAAAATGGCGGAACGGGACTTGCCGCTTTTATTTCGCTAAGCTTTTCCGACAGACTTTCGGGAGTTTGTCCCTCGATATCTTTTGCATAAAGCGTATATCCGCCGAAATGGTATTTTTCCGCCATTGAAACAGGCTCATCGGGAAATCGCACAAGTATGACCTGACCGAGTTTTTCCTCAATGCTCATATCATTTATGACAGCTTCTTCCGGGGAAAGGATTTCCTCATCGGGAGCAGAAGTAAATGATATTGCGGAAATTTCCTCATTTTCCGATACATCAGCAGTTTCCTCTGCGGAAGTTTCACTTACAGCATATTGATCGACTTTCATTACCGCGCAGCTGCAAAATGTTATACTTAAAAATAATATTACAAACAGTATAGATCTTTTCATAAAAATTACCCTTTTAATATCCCACGTCGATTATATTCATAAAAACGCCGTATTCTGTAATGTCAATGAAACCATAGGACGGTTTGTTCCCATCTCTTGGGCAGGAGCAGCTGCCGGGGTTCATGATGTCTATCCCGTCCTCGCGGGAAATATAACGTTCGTGAGTATGACCGAAAAGCGCGGCGCAGCAGCCGTTATCGCGGGCAACGGAGCGGAGCGTTTCTGTGCCGTCCTTGACGTAATATCTGTGACCGTGGGTGCAGAAAATTTTTCTTTCCATAACTTCAAGAATAAGAAAAGCGGGAAGATCATTAGAAAAATCGCAGTTCCCGCGAACATTTCTGAGGTCGATATCGGGATATTTTGTTTTCATTTCGGCGATCTCGGCTTCGCCGTCGCCGAGGTGGATAAACATATCCGCTTCGGGATTTGCCTTGATTATCTTTTCGAGCTGTGTCCGCGAGCCGTGAGAGTCGGACATAACTATTATCCTCACAAAAAATCGTCCCCTTCATATACTATATTACAACTATCCGCAAAAATTCAGTTCCGCATAATTGTTCTTTTTAAAGCTATTATAACATATCCTGTAAGAGAAAGAAAGAACATTTTTAAAATTTTGCGGATAAATTTTCATCTGAAAGGAAAATTTCACATGGCAAACATCAATGCAGACCCACAAAAGCTTGAGCAGCTCATCGGTGCTGTAAGTTCAAAACTGGGCGTATCAAAGGAAAGTTTAAGGAAAGATCTTGAAACGGGGAAATTTGACTCTGCGCTCAAAAACATGAGACCCACCGAAGCGGCGGCGTTCAACAAGGTACTTAACGATCCGAAAATGCTGGAAAAGTTCATGACGACGCCTCAGGTACAAGCGCTTTACAAGAAGCTTACCGGCGGGAAATGATGCAGGCGAAGGCGGGGCAGGCTGAGGCGGGGAGCCCCCGCGGGCATATGGGCGTAGTTTTGTTTTTCTACTGTTTTGAGCCTGCGCCTAAAGTTTTGATATTCTTCTCACCGGCGGGGGTTCTTTAGTTCTCTTTTCTTATCTTTTGTTTATCTTATAACTTTTTTTGCCATTTCTTGCGAGGGGCAGACAACCATAAGGGAAGAGCTTTTAACAAAAGCTTAGCAAAAATTTCTTTGTACCAAATTGTTCGGGGGGATGACACTTCAGGGAAGGAAGAACCCGAACGCGCCCAAAGGCGCTCGCCGGGTTCTCCCTTCCCCTGCGTTTCTCCCCCCGTGCCCCCCTTTTCCTAACCCCATCTCTCTCCACGCTCGCTATGCTCGAAGTTGAAAATATAGAAAAGGCTTTTTGGAACTCTGGAACGGGGATTGCGATGGCTACGGGTTCTTTAGTTTTGCTTATCTTAGTACGAGCGTTCTAATATTAGATGAAAATTAAAGAAGAATAAGCTTTCTAATCGGGAAAGGACTCCGCAAAAAGAAATTATATTGTTTAGAACTCTATAATTGTTGAATATCAAACTAACAGTAGAACTCTCTTACCAAGAAAAGAGTTCTAAGGGTTATCGTTGACTCCACAAATTTCGTTATAGAAATCTAAAAAATCTTTTCTATAATATTAACTTTAGGATAGCGAGCGTGGAAGGGGAAAGGTTGAAGGAAAATGGGGAGCGCGAGGGGAGAAAACCTAAGGGAAGGGGAAAACCGGCGAGCGTCCATAGGGACGCTCGGGTTTCCCCGTCCCTTATGGTTGTCTGCCCCTCGCATGAATTGGCAAAAGAGGATTTTCACAAAATAAAAGATAAGAGCAGAACACAAAAGACCCCCACCGACCGTCCCCCACCCATGCTCGGGTTTCCCCGTCCCTTATGGTTGTCTGCCCCTCGCATGAATTGGCAAAAAAGGATTTTCACAAAATAAAAGATAAGAACAGAACACAAAAGAACCCCCGCCGTCCCCTACCCACCCTACGCCTTCCATGAAGTGTTATCCCCCTCGCAAGAGGCAAAAGGGTCATATGCAAAATAAAGGATAAGAAAAGAACGATCAACGGGAGGAAAGCCTATGGACGATATTTCCCAAAAAATTGAGTCGCTCCTTTCCGATGAGGAAAGTATGCGCCAGATAAAAGAACTCGCCGCTATGTTCTCGGGCGGGGAATTTTCCGACGGAAATAATACGGAAAACTCAGAGCCTTCACCCGATAACGAAAATACTCTCGGGATCGACCCTATCGCGATAATGCAAGTGCTGGGCGCAGTTTCCGCAAAGGACAAGAACTGCGATCTCCTTACCGCGCTCCGCCCGCACCTTTCCGAAGAAAAACAACACCGCATAGACAAAGCGGTGAAACTTCTTAAACTGTATAACATCTTTACCGTATTAAAGGAAAACGGTTTGTTGAATGACTTGGAAAATATACTTTAAGTATAAGAAAAGGAGCATGAAAAATGTCCGAAAACGGTATCAGGGAGGCTGAACAGCGTGTGAGGGAGATGAACAGAGTGACCCGACAGTATGCCGAACAGGGAAATCGCTATTTGCAGAATATACGAACGCCGCCCCATTCTTCAACGCAGCAGCAGCCGCCGCGGAACGTTCAGCGCGCGGCAAGGTTCGAGCCTGCCGTAAAAGCAGAACCGCAAAGCGGACAAGGCGGCACAGCGCAAAATAATTCCTCACAAAATGTTGCCCCAAATACTCAAAGCAATAATAATCATAATTTATACAATAAGGAAATACATAATAACGTTCCTATGCTCCCCGATCTGAAGATCGACAACGAAAAACTTATGATACTTTTGCTCATGTATCTGCTTATGCGCGAGAAAGCCGATATAAAACTTATACTTGCGCTCGGATATTTATTGTTGTAAGGAGGGAAAACAGTGAGATCTTCCGAGAAAACCGACGGGAAAGGATATGATATGAAAAAACAGCTTCTGGAGGACATAGACCATGTGTCCGAAAGGCTGGAACATATCCGCCAAAGCTATGACATGACCGCCGAACCTGAACTTGTTGACGCGCTTATTTACGAGGAAAAGGCTATGCGGTCGCGTTTCGACTATCTTATACGAGTTGCAAAGGAGAATAACATAAAATGCAGGATAGCTTTAAGGAAATAATTTTCGGACTTACATTACCGCAAGTTATAGTTTACGGAGCAATGGCGGCAGCCGCCGTTATAATGCTCATTTATTATATGCGGTCGGAAAAGCCCGTGCGTTCGGCGCTGTTTGGAATGATTTCCGGGGCGGCGGCACTGTTGATAGTAAACCATTTCGGCGGCGGAGCAATACCCATGCTGCCATTGAACGGGCAAACGGCGTTTATTGCCCTGACACTGGGCATACCGGGAGTCGCGGCAATGGCAGTGCTTATGCTTTTAGCAGGCTGAGCCTGCACAGTCTGTTGAAAAACAAAAATAGGCGCGGACAAACTAAAAAACGAAAAACAAAACTTTGCCCGAAAAGCTGGTCGAGCTGAGCACAGCTCGCGGGGTCGAGGGGCGGAGCCCCTCGTCGCGCTCCGCAGAGCGCGAAATCCCCTGATGCCTTTAGGAGCTCCGCAAGGGGTGAATTGCTGTCGTAGACAGCAAGAGGGGGCTGCCCTGCGATAGAGGGCGCCCCCTTAAACTAACAAATTATTTCTATTTTTCCCTTGTCAAACAACCCTGTGAGTTGT
>CANQPX010000054.1 GCA_947625915.1 uncultured Clostridia bacterium | reverse complement strand
TATCTTATTGCAAATATAGCCGCCGTCGCAGGAGGAATAGGCGCCACAAAAAAATTTAAATTAAAAGAATTTTTCGGGAAAACAAAACTTACCGCAGGAAATATTTTTCTTGGAATTATTGCAGTGCTTGGCATACAAGCGGTATCTGTTTTCATACAGATACTTATTACAACTATTACGGGATATTCCGGAATAAGTGAAGATTCTGCCGCGGCGATAGGTTTTTCCGATGATATGATCGCAAATATCATATTGGCATTATATATGGTAATAATTGCTCCGATAACGGAAGAACTGCTTTCCAGAGGATTTGTAATGAACATTCTTTCGCCGGTAAATACAAAATTTGCGCTTATAACTTCATCGCTGCTGTTCGGACTTACACACGGCAATTTCAATCAGATATTCAACGGTTTTCTTCTTGGTCTGCTGCTTGGATATATTGCAATGAAAAGCGGTTCGGTCAAATATTCCATAATTGCGCATATGGCAGCAAATGCAAATGCAATTTTCTGCTCATATTTTTACGAATATAAATTATTTAATGAACTTGGCGCTGATGCCGCAGATATGTACGAAACAATACATTTTGCGGTGCTTATGGTGATAGGGATCATTGCACTTATATTCTTCCTGAAAAAGAACGGAAAAATTACAAACGATGACAGGATAACTTCATATGCTGCCGATCCTGTGATCGCGGAAGAGAAAGGGCTTACATGGAAACTCCTTTTAAAATGTCCGTCGGTATGGGTAATTACAGTTATTTATGTAATTATGGCTGTTTCCGGTATTTCTGCCGTTTAAATAATTATCGGAAATAAATACAGGTGAAAATAAAATATTTTTGCAAATAAAAGTGTCGTATTTCTTTGAAATGCGGCACTTTTTATGTTGTTTCCCGCGGAAAAAAAGTTTCTTGACACAATCGCTCATGTGTGCTATAATTTTAATATAACAGGTCTGTATTTCAGGCTGTAATTTGCTATATAAAGGGGCAAAATAATATGGGTCCGAAAAATAAAAAACAAAAAACGTTCTTAAAAAAAGATCTTGACGAATTAAAACCAATAAATTTTCTTATCCTGACTGCTGCGGGAATTATAAATGCGTTCGGAGTTTCATTGTTTTTATTCCCTGTGAAACTTTATGACAGCGGGATCTCGGGGCTTTCAATGCTGCTCGATCAGATAACTCCGCCGACATTTTCGTTATCAATGTTCCTTATAATTCTTAATGTGCCTGTGTTTTTATTCGGTGCAAAAAAACAGGGGATCTCTTTTACATTATATTCGCTGTATACTATCGTTATATACGCTTTGGTTTCATTTTTGATAATGCATATTTTGCCGATAGATGTTAATTTCGTATCTCCTTTGGCGGGAAGAGATCTGCTTTTATGCGCGGTATTCGGAGGAGTGATATCCGGCGTCGGAAGCGGGCTGACGATACGTTTCGGCGGCGCAATTGACGGGCTTGACGTGTTGTCGGTAATATTTGCAAAAAAGATCGGGATATCGATAGGCACATTTGTAATGATCTTCAACACGCTGCTTTATATTGTCTGCGGGATCGTAATTAACAGCTGGATATTGCCGCTTTATTCTATCGTTACATATTATGTCGGAGCAAAAACTGTGGATCTTATCGTTGAAGGATTTGACAGGGCAATGTGTGCAATGATAGTTACAACAAAGGCTAAGGAAATTTCCGCTGCGCTGTCGGAAAATTTCAAAGCAGGCGGAACTATTGTAAATGCTACGGGAGGTTATTCAAAAGAAGAAAAACAAATAATTTATTTTATTGTCAATCAGTTTCAGATAAATAAATTAAAAAATATCGTTACGGGAATAGATAAAAATGCGTTTATTTCTTTGCAGAATGTTGCGGATATCGTTAGAAAACCTACAGACTGAAAAAATTTGCTCCGATCTTTGCAAATATATTCAGACGCGGATAAAAGTTAAATACAAGGAGAAAATAAATGGGATCTTTAAATTCTTTGATGAGATACCGACCGATAACTTCCACACCTTTTTTGAAAAGCAAAAATTATTGTGAAATATCTCCCTGTGATGCGCTAAAGCCGTACATATGCTGCTTCTGGGGAAACGGATATCCGCAGTTTAACGAGCCTGAAACAGCGGAGCGGCTTGTTATTCCCGACACTTGTATGGATATCATTATCAAAATTAATTATTCCGAAAACAAATTGACCGCAAGTTTTTGCACAATGGACGAAAAAAGTTACCGCTCCGAAAAAGAAAAAAGCAATGCGGAAATTTCTGTGTTCGGGATACGTTTTTTCTGCCACAGTGCAGTCTTGTTCAGTGCGGAAAGTTTCCGCGGCACGAAAAATAAAGCTTATTTTCCCGATGATATTTTTCCCGGCATAACGTCGGAGCTTACGGATATCGTTCTGCGCTTCGATACGCTTTATGAAAGAGCAGGAGAAGCCGAAAAAGTTTTGATGCGCAGATTTTTTCCCGAACGCATGGACTATAATATTTTGAATATAATTAACGATATGATAACATATAACTGCCGCATGAAAATTTCCGAAATTGCAGGAAAAAATGTTATTTCGGAACGTAGAATGGAACGCATTTTTACGGAAAACATCGGCGTCAGTCCCAAAACACTTTCTAATTTGATACGTTATCAGCTTGTATGGCAGGAGATCGTAAAAGGCGGTACGGATATTTTTGATCTGGTAGAAAAATACGGTTACACAGATCAGGCACATCTTTTAAATGATTTCAGATCTCGTCACGGAATGACTCCGACGCAGGCTTTCAAGAACGCTGTGTCGGATTTTTACAATACAAATAAATAAAAATTTTGTAAAATAGGATAAGGACGTTGTTCCGAAATTTTTTTAAAGGAGAATTTGTAATGAACACTTTTGAAAAAGCCCGCAGTTTTATTTACCGTAACGCAAGACCTGTCGATTTAGCCGTATTTAGGTATCATTTTGAAAACGGCTCGGCTGATGATGTTATGACCGCGCTTTCGGCTTATCAGAATTCCGACGGAGGATTTGGAATGGGATTGGAAGCTGATAATTTTAATCAGAATTCTCTCCCCATGGGCGTATGGAAAGCAACGGAATATATCAAAAAAACAGGCGGTGCCGAAGCGGATAATTTAATTATCAAAGGAATTATGAAATACCTTTCGAGCGGTGCTGATTTTGACATTGAACACGAACAGTGGCTGAATACCGTTCCCACAAACAATACAAGCCCATGCGCGATATGGTGGAAATATCCCGAAAACGGCAGCACATTTGAATATAATCCAACAGCTGCACTTGCGGGATATATAATAAAATATGCAGATAAAAATACTGATTTATACGAAAAAGGGGTGCGGGTTGCTGAAAATGCCGCAAATTGGTTTATAAACAATGCTCCGCTTGAACGCCACATTGCGGGGTGTTTTATGTCGCTTTACAATTACTGCGAAGAAGCGGGGGATATGCCTTTTGACGGCGAAGCGGTCTTTGCAAAAATAAATGAGATTATCGAAAGATCGATATGCAGCGATATTTCGCGTTGGGGAGAATATATACCGAGACCGTCAACATTTTTTACGATCGATAATAAAAGATTTTACAATGAAAAATTCAAAGAATTATGCACTGCCGAATGTGAATATATAAAAAATTCTCAGCTTCCCGACGGTTCTTTCAATGTGCCATGGAATTGGTACAGCGACCACAAAGAATGGTATATCGCCGAAAATTGGATCAAAGCGGAAATTGCGATAGATAATATGCTTTTCCTGCGTGAATTTGGTTCTTTGAATTGAAATTTATTTTATTATCCGAAAAAATACCCGCACATTTTTACAGTGCGGGTGTTTTTGTGTAAATATAATTATAATTTTAATACAGCGATCCGTAATGCGCGCAGGCTCTGTAATCTGCGCTTTCGGGGTCTGCCGTTCCGAAGCCCGACCAGCAGTGCGGACGGTAAATTTTTTCTTCGGGAACATTGTGCATGGAAACAGGGATCCTCAGCATTGACGCAAGGGTTATCAGGTCTGCGCCGATATGTCCGTATGTAAGGGAACCGTGATTTGCGCCCCAGTTTGCCATTACCGAGTAAACGTCCGCGAACGCGCCTTTGCCCGTAAGATTAGGCACGAACCATGTGGTAGGCCATGTCTTGTCGGTGCGTTCGTCAAGGGGCTTGTGAATTTCTTCGGGGAGAACAGCCGTGTAACCTTCCGCAATTTGCAGCGTAGGACCTACGCCTCCAACAATATTTACGCGTATCATTGTAACGGGCATTTCAGCCTGCGTCCTGAAATGTGAGGAAAATCCGCCGCCGCGGAAATATCCCAGATTTGCGGGACACCAGTCGGTAGCTTTCAGCATAGCCTTGATGTCCTCATCGGTGACGTTCCACCACTGTTTCATAAGATTATTGCCGTTTTCGTCTTTGGAAACTCCCGTTGCATCAACAGCTGCCGCGCCCGAATTTATCAGATGTATAAATCCGTTTGCGGCAATTCCCGTGGGCTTCTTTCCTGTAACGCGTTCAACGGCTTCGGGACTCCAGTAAGTACGAACGTCCGCAAAAATTGACGCACGTCCCGTCAGCATATTTCCGAAAAGCATGGCAGTGCCGTTCAAGCCGTCATTTTCCGTTGCAAGGAGAACAGGACGCTTTTTGCCGTTCCAGTCAAATGTGGAATTGAGTAGGCTTTCCGCAAAATCCGCGTTGGGAAGCCAGTCTGTCCACATTCTTTGTCCTTGGAAACCGCCGTAAACTGCATTCCTGCCGCGGGATTCCTCGTACCAGCCCATGTCCGCAAGTTTGGGATTTCCAAGCATTATATCGCGGATAATAAGAGTCATCTTTACGCAGAACTCCCACTGCTCCTCATGTGGCATAACACCTTTGTTTCCGGGGTTTGGTTCGGTGTTGACGTCCATTCCTTCGGGGCAGTTTTCCTTTGCCCATGCAAGGGCTTTTTTATATTCGTCATGGTCGTAAATTTCAAGCTTTACGCGGCGGAGGATCTCGGTCATATCCACCCACTCGGGACGTATGCCCAGATATTTCTGCATAAACGACGCGTTGCAGTATGAACCCGCAATTCCCATTGCAACTGCGCCAAGCCCTACATACGCCTTGTTGCGGATCTGTCCTACTGCAACTGCGCAGCGTGCAAAGCGGAGGATCTTTTCCGCCACATCATCGGGAATGGAAGTATCGGTCATGTCCTTGACATCTCTGCCGTAGATCGCAAATGCGGGAAGTCCGTTCTGTGCGTGTGCAGCCATTACCGCCGCAAGATATACCGCGCCGGGGCGTTCCGTTCCGTTGAAACCCCATACCGCTTTTATGGTAAGCGGGTTCATGTCCATAGTCTCCGAACCGTAGCACCAACATGGAGTCACGGAAAGAGTTGCGCAGACGTTCTGCGTGCTGAAAAATTCTTCCGTCCTGTAAGCCTCCGCGCCGCCGCCGATAGTGCAGGGACCTATAACGCACTCAACAGGCGTTCCGTCCGCATAGCGGCAGTTTGCTTCAATAAGTTCCTTGGCGGCTTTTGCCATGTTCATGGTCTGGACTTCAAGGGATTCCCTTATACCGAACTGTCTGCCGTCGATCACCGGTCTTATACCGATCTTTGGATTCATGATTCATCTTCTCCTTTTTTAGAATTTACATTTTAGTTATTGTCCGATAATTTCCCTGTACCTTAAAAATGCCGTATCCCATTCGCGGGAATTATCGGGCAGGAAAGTTTTCACACTGTCCGAAACTGCAATAATTTTCCGCGCGGTCTTTATGTCGGGAATTGCCCCGCCTGCTATAAGCTGAATTGCAATATTTCCGTAAGCGGTGGCTTCAACGGGTCCTGCGGTAACGGGGCAATTGCAGGCGTTTGCAGTCATTCCGCAAAGCAAGCCGTCCTTTGCGCCGCCGCCTATAAGATTTACCGAGCGGTAATTTTTCCCCGTGCAGGTCTTTATCTCCTCAAAGGCAAGGCGGTATTTGAGAGCGATACTTTCGTAAATGCAGCGCATTACTTCTCCGATCGTCTCGGGAACAGGCTGATCTGTCCTGTCGCAGAAATATTTCACTCTTGACGGGATATCCCCCTCGGGAACAAATTCCGCCGCGTCGGGGTCAATGAAACACTTGAAAGGTTCAGCCGCAAGAGCCTGTTTTTCCAGTTCGGCAAAGGAAAGATCCTTTCCCTCGCGTTTGAACTGTCTGCGGGATTCCTGAATGAGCCATAAACCGATTATGTTTTTCAGGAAAGTTGTCGTTCCGCCGTAACCTGTTTCGTTTGTAACATTCAATGCTTCTGAAACAGAATTTATAAGCGGTTCTTTAAGTTCAGTGCCGAAAAGCGACCATGTTCCGCAGGAAATGAAGATGATATCTTCCTCATCTGTCGGAACGGCAGCTGCGGCGCATTGTGTATCATGCCCGCAAACGGCTATAACGTCCGCTTCGGGAGCGTTCAGTTCCGTGCATATATCCTTCCGGAGCCTTCCGACGACAGTTCCCGAGGGAACTATCTCGGTAAAAAGCTTTTTGGGGATCCTGAAACTATCCATAACGGTCTCCGACCACTGTTTATTGGCAGCGTTCATCATCTGCGTTGTTGAAGCGATCGAGACTTCGCTCTTTTTCACGCCCGTTAAAAGATAGTTGAACAGATCGGGCATGAGCAGCAGCGTTTCTGCATTTTTCAGAATGTGGGGACGTTTTGCTTTTAACGCCAATATCTGAAAAACGGTGTTTATATCCATGAACTGATTTCCCGTTATTTTGTAGAACGGTTCTCTTGGGAAAATTTTTAACGCCGCTTCTGACATTCCTTCCGAACGTCCGTCACGGTAGTGAACGGGAGCTTCAAGAAGTGCGCCGTCATTTCCTATCAAGCCGAAATCCACGCCCCATGTGTCCACGCCGATACTGTCAAAGCCGCCTGCCTGTACGGCTTTGGAAATGCCCTGTTTTATTTCATGGAACAGGCGGTAAACGTCCCAATAAAGCGTGCCGTTCATTTTAACGGGGATATTTTCAAAGCGGTGGACTTCTTCAAGAGTTATCTTTTCGCCGTCGAAACGTCCCAGCATGGCGCGTCCGCTTGACGCGCCAAGGTCAAGGGCAAGAGCGGTCTTTATCATTTAACAACACCCTTTTTGAGAATTATATTTGCGTACAAAGCTTCTTCTCCCGTTGAAACAACGGCATATGCGGTTTTTGCTCTTTCGTAGAAATCAAAGCGTTCCAGCATTTCTATCTTGCAGTTGTCGGGTTCGTAGCGGTTTAAAATTTCCTCATAAGTGTACCATATATCGGGAGTATCGTCACCTTTTACTACTTCCATGAGAACAACGGGCTTTTCAACATATGTATCCAGCGGAAAGAACTGCATCACCGCGTCCAGAAGATCGGGAACTCCGTGACCGTCACAGCGTACAACGCGTTTGCCCATTGTTTCGGCGGGGAAATTTCCGTCCGCAAAGACTATTTCATCGCCGTGACCCATTTCCATAAGTATCTTCATAAGTTCGGGAGAAATTATTTTCGGGATATTCTTTAACATTTTACACTCCTCAATTCCGTAAAAAATAAGCAGTACCCTCCGCTTCCGGAGGACAGCCGGAGGATACTGCGCAAATTGTTCGTTTATGCCGATAAATTACATAAGTGACTTGTAAAGTTCGGTAATTTCCGCAACGGAAGTATCGCGGGGATTTCCGGGACGGCAAGCGTCGTCATATGCGGACTGTGCAAGGAACGGGATATCCTCGGTCTTAACGATATCCTTGAGGTCCTCGGGGATGCCGACGTCCTTGGAAAGCTGTTTTACAGCGTCAATTGCGGCTTTTCTGTATTCTTCCTGTGACATATCGTCAACGCCCTTAACGCCCATTGCTCTTGCGATCTCGCGGTATTTTTCGCCTGTTGCGGGAGCGTTGTATTCCATAACGGTGGGAAGGATTATAGCATTTGCAACGCCGTGAGGAGTATCATACAGTGCGCCCAGAGGGTGAGCCATAGAGTGAACTATTCCCAGACCTACGTTTGAGAAGCCCATTCCTGCGACATACTGACCGAGAGCCATGTCAAGACGTCCCTCTTTGGTGTTTGCAACTGCGCCGCGGAGACTTCTTGAAATTATCTCGATAGCTTTCAAGTGGAACATATCCGAAAGTTCCCATGCGCCCTTTGTGATGTAACCTTCGATAGCGTGTGTAAGAGCGTCCATGCCTGTTGCGGCTGTAAGTCCCTTGGGCATGGATTCCATCATGTCGGGGTCAACGAAAGCAACAACGGGGATATCGTGTGGGTCAACGCATACCATCTTGCGGTTCTTCTCAACGTCCGTGATAACGTAGTTGATAGTAACTTCCGCAGCGGTACCTGCCGTTGTGG
Organism: uncultured Clostridia bacterium; assembly: GCA_947625915.1. Lineage (GTDB taxonomy): Bacteria > Bacillota > Clostridia > Oscillospirales > Ruminococcaceae > RGIG8773. Next base: position 2,436 of record CANQPX010000054.1, on the reverse strand, counting down.
GAACGGCAAAGATAGGAACGCACTTGTTCTTTGTGTCCGCAACGCCTTCAAGGCTCCTTACATCTGCAAATTCGGGGTTGTTGATAATAATTCCGATTGCCTTTGCTGTGTCCATTGAAGAACCGCCGCCAACGGCGATGATGTAATCTGCGCCGGAAGCCTTGTACGCAGCCACGCCGTGCTGAACGTTCTCAATGGTAGGATTGGGCTTGATCTCGGAATAGATCTCATACTTCATTCCCGCGCCGTCAAGAATGTCGGTGACTTTCTTAGTGACGCCGAATTTCAGCAGATCGGGATCGGAGCAAAGGAAAGCTTTCTTGAAAGCTCTGCCCTGCGCCTCGTCCTTAATGGCGGCAATCGCACCGCTGCCGTGATAGGATGTTTCGTTGAGGATAAATCTGTTCATTTTCATCAAACTCCTTTATTTAAATTATTTATTTTGTTCTTTTTCATTGAAAACAAGTTCGTCCATGTAATTGTTTGCCGTATGGTTTTCTTTGTTTTCTTTAAGGGAACTTCCGTTCGTTTCAAGAATGTCCATATCTGCCGAGGGAGCTTTCATGCTTTCTCTGATCTGTTCATCGGACATTATGCGTTTTACGCCGTCTTTTCTGTACAGGCAGAAGTCGGGGTAACCCTCATGCGTTTTGAGATATCCGATCTTTTGGTACTGTAATAAACAAACTGCCTGAAGCACTGTTACCATTATGGCTAAGACAATATCCGAGCGGTCATACAGCAGCCATCTCAGGATAACTGCCGCTATGGCAATTATCGTGCCGCGCTTATCCTTTGTATATGACCATATCAATGCGGCAATCACCGGTCCGTCCGCAAGAATACATGAAAATACCGAGACAGGATCCAGTCCGGCATTTCCTAACGTTATCAGTGACGCAAGAAAGCTGCACAGCGCAACCATAAGCTGTAACGCGGGAAACACAGCGCAAATATAGAATGTTACCGTAAAAATGCGGTTTATACGGCGCATATCTTCACGGTCGATATCCATTTGCCGTTCACGTTCGATATCCGATCTGTCCATATGCTCCTCCGAAAGATCAGTTGCTGCCGTACGGGTATTTTTTGTAACCGGGGTGTTTTCCGGTAACGCCGTACTGTTCGCGCATTTTGCAGAGACGGTCGATATTTTCGCGGGAGATCTCCTTTTCACCGCCGAGCAGATGCGCCGTAAGGCTTATCTTAGCCCAGAGTTCAAGAGTTTCCATGCGGTAGTAAGCTGTGAGCAAGTCCGCGCCAACGGTAAGCGCGCCGTGATTTTGAAGAAGCATCACATCATGCTCCTGCAAATAGGGAGCGATAGCTTCTGGAACTTCGTAGGTAGAAGGTGTTCCGTAAGGGGTGACCGGAACGGAACCCACGGCAATTACGGCTTCTATCATTGTATAGCCGTCCAGAGCGATATTTGCGACGGCGTAACCTGTAGCCGTAGGCGGGTGGGCGTGGACTACTCCGCCGACGTCCCCGCGTTCTTTGTAGCAGCGCAGGTGCATTTTTATTTCGGAGGAAGGTCTGTAACCGTTCTTAGCTTCGAGAACATTTCCTTCCGAGTCGATCTTAACGATCTTTTCGGGAGTGATAAAACTTTTGCTTATTCCTGTGGGGGTGGCAAGGAAAGTGCCGTCGCCGAGTCTTACGGAGACATTTCCGTCATTTGCAGCGACCCAGCCGAGCTGCCACATTTTATGGCAGACATCGCACATCTGCTCTTTAATTTCCTGTTCGTTCATATATCCGTTCCTCCTTATAATATGTTTACATTATACAACTTTTTTCAAAAAATGTCCAGAAAATTATGTTAATTCACCTAAAAAATATTTACAACCTTTTTGTGCAATATTAACAATATGTATATCGTGACGTACAATTAATTTACAAAAACTATTGTGATCGGACGGGTGATTTATTATGATCTACATTGGGTAAATATATAAAAATGCGGTATGCCTGCGGGATTGGAGGACACTTCAGGAAATACATAGGGTGGGTGGGGACGGCGGTTCTTTTGTGTTCTGTTCTTATCTTTTATTTTGTAAAAATCCTCTTTTGCCAATTCATGCGAAGGGCAGACAACCATAAGGGAAGGGGAAACCCGAGCGCGGGGGCTTTTAAGAACGCTGTTCTTATCCTTTATTTTGTTTAAATCTCTTAGTTTTATGTTTCGGGGGACAGAACCTTCCGGGAAGGGAGAACCCGAACGGCGGCGCTTTTTACAAAAGCATAGCAAAAATTTCTTTTTACCAATCATGCGAGGGGCAGACAACCATAAGGGACGGGGAAACCCGTGCGAGCGTCCATAGGGACGCTCGGGTTTCCACTTCCCTTATGGTTGTCTGGCATGCTATAATATCAAGTGCAACGAAAAAAAGGAAAAAAAGATTGACTTCATCAAGACCAAGGTGTAAAATGAGA
>CANQPX010000053.1 GCA_947625915.1 uncultured Clostridia bacterium | reverse complement strand
AAGGGAAGGGGAAAACCGGCGAGCGTCCATAGGGACGCTCGGGTTTCCCCGTCCCTTATGGTTGTCTGCCCCTCGCAAGAAATGGCAAAAAGGGTTATAAGATAAAAAAGAGATAAGAAAATAGAACTAAAGACCCCCCGCCGTCCCTACCCACCCTATGCCTTCCTTTATTGTTATCTGCTCCTCGCATAAGGTGGCAAAAAGGATTATAAGATAAACAAAAAGATAAGAATTACAAACTTTGCCCCTTTTATATTTTCTAAAATAAATAAAAAGAAGAACATCGTTCTTACAAGTTCCTGTTACCAAGGAGGTCTTAAAAATGATAGAAGAAAAATTTCATACTGTAGACGGCGGCGTCTGCGCCGCAAAAGGCTTTAAGGCAAGCGGCGTCTATTGCGGCATTAAAAAATGGGGAACTCCCGGCGGGAACGATATTCCCGAAAGCGGCGCAAAAAACGATATCGCTATGATCTTTGCGGATAACGTTTGCAGCGCGGCAGGAGTTTATACAAGCAATAAAGTAAAAGGCGCACCCGTTACCGTTACAAAAAATAACCTTAAAATATCGGGCGGAAAAGCAAGAGCCGTTATCGTAAATTCCGGAAACGCAAATACCTGCAACCCCGATGGTGTGGAAAAAGCCGTTAAAATGTGCGAACTTACTGCGAAGGCACTGAACATTCCCACGGAACAGGTAATTATAGGTTCAACAGGCGTTATAGGTCAGATATTTCCCATTGAGCCGATCGAAAACGCTATACCGAAACTTGTTGAAAAACTTTCTTATACGGGAAATGTTGAAGCCGCTACAGCTATTATGACAACAGATACGGTAAAGAAAGAATATGCCGTAAAATTCGTTGTTGACGGAAAAGAATGCCGCCTCGGCGGTATGGCAAAGGGCAGCGGTATGATATGCCCCAATATGGCAACTACACTGAACTTCATTACAACAGACTGCGCCGTGTCGGCGGAATGTCTGCAAAAGGCTCTTTCCGATGTGGTGAAAGTTACATATAACTGTTTAAGCGTTGACGGAGATCAATCAACAAATGATACTTGCGTTATTATGGCGAACGGTCTTGCGGGGAATAATGAAATTACTGCCGAAAATGAAAATTTTGCAGTTTTTAAAGACGCGCTTTATCAGGTAATGGCGAACCTCACAAGAATGCTTGCAAAAGACGGCGAGGGCGCAACAAAACTTCTTACCTGCGAAGTTTCAACAGCTCCCGATCTTGACACGGCGATCACCATTGCAAAAAGCGTTGTAAATTCTCCGCTTGTGAAATGCGCGATGTTCGGCGCTGATGCGAACTGGGGACGCGTTCTCTGCGCTATGGGTTACGCAAAAGCGGATTTTGACATAGATAAAGCGGACGTTTCCTTTGCTTCAAAGGCGGGAAAGATCCTCATGTGCAAAGGCGGTGCGGGAGTTGGGTTCTCCGAAGAAGAAGCGAAGAAGATCCTTTCCGAGGACGAGATCGAAATTCTCATTGATCTTAATATGGGGAAAGTTTCCGCGGCTGCATGGGGCTGCGATTTGACATATGATTATGTTAAAATAAACGGAGACTACCGAAGCTGACAAGGCTGAGCCTTGACCCTTTCAGGCATTATTTAGTGATTTCTAATTTAATGCCTGCCGTGAGATAAAGCAATGTTAAATTTACAAAAATATTGAAACCGAAGATATAAGCGTTGCTGCAATATCTCAACTCTCAACTCTCAACTCTTAACTCTTAACTCTTAACTCTCAAAACTAAATAAAAAGAAGGTTTGTTTTAAAGTGGGCGAGATAAAAATTTCAAATGAGATACGTTCTAAAATTCTTATAGACGCACTTCCGTACATACAAAGATACAACGGAAAGATAGTTGTTGTAAAATACGGCGGAAATGCTATGACTAACGAGGAACTGAAAAATGCCGTTATGAGCGATATTGTACTGCTTTCATTGGTCGGAGTAAAAGTCGTTCTTGTTCACGGCGGCGGTCCGGAAATAAACGATATGCTGAAAAGAGTGGGCATTGAAAGCAAGTTCATAAACGGTCTGCGTTATACAGACGAAGCAACTGTTGATATCGTAAAAATGGTGCTTGCGGGAAAGGTGAATAAGGAACTCGTTTCACACCTTACAAGACATAAGGGCAAGGCTCTCGGTATGTGCGGAATTGACGGACAGATGATAACCGCTTCAAAAATGCAGAGCGATGCCGATCTGGGATTTGTGGGCGAAATTGAAAATGTTAACACAACGCCTATAACCGATGCACTTGACAGAGGATATGTTCCTGTAATTGCAACGGTGGCTTGCGATGAGAACGGTCAAACTTACAACATCAACGCAGACACTGCCGCTGCGAGAATTGCCGCGGAACTCCGCGCGGAAAATCTCATTCTTATGACGGATATTGTGGGACTCCTTAAAGATAAGGACGATGACGGAACGCTTATAAATACCGTTCAGGTAAGTGAAGTTCCGTTCATGAAACGTCAGGGCATAATCTCGGGCGGAATGATACCGAAAATAGATTGCTGCGTTGAAGCGGTAAGACGGGGCGTTAAAAAGACTTGTATCATTGACGGAAGAGTTCCCCACTCAATACTTATCGAGCTGCTTTCAAACGAGGGCATAGGCACGCAATTCATTTAAACAGTTTCAGGGGGAAAAGGGAATGTTCGTACTTGTTTCGCTGATATTCATAGTGCTTGTGATACTTGATCTTACGGGGAAATTTTCTCTTGCAGGCAGCGTGGGAAAATTTATCGGGATCACAATTATCCCGCATATTTATCTTTTTGTGAGGATAGTCCTGCTGCCGGAAAATTTTGAAGGTCTTGAATTTTTCGGATATGTAAAAATAATACTTAACACTGCACCGTATGTTTTATTTGCAGGATACTGGCTTTTGCGGCTTGCGGCAAAACCATACAAGACAAAGTTCGACAAGTCCTCGGTGAATATCCGCATAAGAACAATGTACGGCGGGAAATATCTGCTGAAATATACGGCGATATCTCTTGTGTTCCAGACGATATTTTACATAGCCGCGATTTTGAACAACTTTTGGGGACTTCCTAAAAGTTATTGGATACCCGACGCGGTGATAGCGGGGCTGATAATTTTTGGTTACGGCTTTAACGGGATCCTCCGCATAATGATATTGTGCAGGAGACTTGGCATAGTAAAACGTGTGCTTGCGTTTTTCCTGCTTCCCATACCGATAGTGGGGATATTTGCGCTGATAGGATTGTACCGTTCGGCAAATGCGGAATACGACTACGAAACTACCCGCGCAGCCTGCGACAGTCAGCGTGCGGAATCGCAGATATGCGCTACAAAATATCCCATACTTCTTGTTCACGGAATGGGTTTTCGCGACTGGAAATATTTTAATTACTGGGGACGTATCCCGAAAGAACTCATTAAAAACGGCGCGAAAATTTATTACGGGCATCAGGAAGCCTGCGCCACGATAGATACGAATTCGCAGCTTATAAAAAATAAGATCCTTGAAATAAAAGCCGAAACAGGCTGCGAAAAAGTGAACATTATCGCACATTCAAAAGGCGGTCTGGATTCGCGTTACGCGATCACAAAGCTTGGCATGGCGGACAGCGTTGCATCTTTGACAACGGTGGGAACGCCGCACAGGGGTTCTCAGGTAGCGGAAGAAGCGAATGCTATTCCCGACAGTATCTACAGAAAAGTTTCCGATTTTATGGATAAGCGGTTCAAGAGTTTCGGAGACAACACTCCGGATTTCTACACGCTGGCGCATCAGCTGAGCTGCGGATTTGCGGAAAAATTTAACGAGGAAGTTCCCGATTCCGACAAGGTATATTATCAGAGTTACGCATCGGTAATGAAATATCCGTTCAGCTTCAATCTTCTCGGATTTACAAATCTTCTGCTGCACAAATACGGTGCAAATGACGGACTTGTAACAGTCGAATCTGCAAAGTGGGGAAATTTCCGCGGAACATTTGAAACAAAACACATACGGGGAATTTCCCACGGCGACACCATCGACTTGAAACGTGAAGATTACAAAGGTTTTGATCCCCGGGAGGAATATGTTAAAATAGTTTCGGAACTTAAAGAAATGGGATTTTAGCAGGCAGGCTGAGATTTGCAGTTTTGGAAAGGAAATTTTTATGAGTACAGCAAACGCTATGACCATAAAAGATATGATACTTCCGATAGTTAGGAAATATGGTGTTGAACGTGTTTTCCTTTTTGGTTCTATGGCAAGAGGAGATGCAGACGAAAACAGCGATTACGATTTTCTCATTTCAAAAGGTAATTTGCGAAGTCTGTTTCAATATGTATCTTTTATCGGTGAACTGGAAAGTGTGCTGAAACGCCATGTTGATGTTATAACCGACACATCTTCTGACGAAAATATTATCAGGACTGCCATGCAGGAAGGAATTTTACTATATGAGAGATAAAAGAGATGAACTCATTGTTGAAAAAATGATCCGATATTGCTATGAGATTGAAAAAACACATGAAATGTTCAGCAATGATAAAGAACTATTTTTCAATAAGGAGAAAGGTTTCATATATCGCAATTCCATAACAATGCCGATCTTGCAGATCGGTGAATTGGTAAAAAATCTTTCAGAAGATTTTAAATCAGAATATAATGAAATGGCGTGGAAAGCTATTGCAGGAATGCGTGATGTTTTTGCACATCATTACGGTTCTGTTGATTATGATATGACTTGGAATACTTCTGTTGAAGATATTCCTGTTCTTAAAGAGTATCTTATCAAATTACAGAACGATAAATAATAAGAGGAGTGAGTCTGATGAGTACAATAGAAGAATTCAATAAACACGTTATGGGAACATACGGGCGTTATCCCGTTGTTATGGAAAGCGGCGAGGACCGCACCGCCACCGATGAAAACGGCAAAAAATATATCGATTTCGGCAGCGGGATAGGCGTTAATTCTTTGGGCTACTGCGATGAAGAATGGGCGGACGCCGTTTGTAAACAGGCAAGAGCCATACAGCATACTTCAAATTACTATTACACAAAAGTTCAAGCCGATTTTGCTGAGAAAATTTCCGAAGTGACAGGCTATGATAAAATGTTTTTCGGCAACAGCGGCGCGGAAGCCAACGAATGTGCCATAAAACTTGCAAGAAAATATTCTTTCGATAAATACGGAAAAGATGCAAAGCGTTACAACATAATAACACTTGTGAACAGTTTCCACGGCAGAACGATAGCAACGCTTTCCGCAACAGGTCAGGACGTTTTCCATAATTATTTTTTCCCGTTCCTTGAAGGATTCATAAATGTTGAAGCAAATAATATTGAGGATCTGCATAACAAAGTTGACGATACAGTTTGCGGGATAATGTTCGAGTTCATACAGGGCGAAGGCGGCGTTATGCCCCTTGATAAAGAATTTGTGGAGGAAATTTTCAAGATCTGCGCCGAAAAGGATATCCTCACGATCGCAGACGAAGTCCAGACAGGCGCGGGAAGAACGGGAGAATTCCTCACGTCAAAATTATACGGCGTAAAACCTAACATCACAACTCTCGCAAAAGGCGTTGCGGGCGGCGTTCCGGTGGGGATATGCCTTGCGGACGAAAAATGCGGGAACGTTCTTACGGCGGGTACTCACGGTTCCACTTTCGGGGGAAATCCTCTTGCCTGCGCGGGAGGACTTGCGGTGGTGAACAGAGTCTCGGAAAAAAGCTTTCTCGATGAAGTAAAGGCAAAAGGCGAATATTTCAGAAAAAAACTTCTTGAAATCCCCGAAGTTGAAGGCGTTGACGGAATGGGACTCATGATCGGCATAAGGCTGAAAACAAAGAAAGCTGCCGATGTCTGCAAAGCCTGCCTTGATATGGGATTGCTTGCTCTTACGGCTAAAACGAAGCTGAGACTTCTTCCGCCGCTGAACGTTACATACGATGAAATAGACAGGGGACTTGATATTATCAGGAGGACACTTGAATGATGTATTACGAAAAATACGGTGAAAATGACCAAAATGTTATCGTATTTCTTCACGGAATGAATTTTGTACATTGCTTTTCAAAGCAAACGGCTGCTCTGACGAAAAAATATCAGGTGATAGTTCCGCATCTGCCGGGCTTCGGAAGAAATTTTGACTGCATATTCTCAACGGATCTTGCCTGTGAACAGCTGTCGGAACTTATAAGGAGCATGGGCGTAAAAGTAACGCTTGTGGGCTTTTCACTTGGCGCACAGCTTTGTCTGCCGCTGATATGCAGATATCCCGAACTTTTTAAGGGAGCAATAATGATAAGCCCGTGGCTCATAAAGGACGGCGCGGAAGTTGAAAAATTAATGAAACAGCAAGCCGATAATGAAAAAAACCTGCGAAGCGGTTCAATAAGCCTTTCTGTCGGTCTTAGTAAGGAAGAACGCCTTGAACATAAGGAATATTGCAAGAATGTAAGCATGAAATCCATTCTCGCGGCAATAGATAACGGCATACTGCTGGAAAAATATCCGCAGTATTCGGAAGCTGATCTGCCGCTGCTTGCAATATGCGGAATGAAAGAAACTACCGACATGAGAAAATCTACACGCGCTCTTGCACAGAAAAATCCCCATTGTGCTTATGATATGTGGGACGGAGCGGGACATAATATCCCCTATAAGTTCGCGTCAAGGCTCAACAAGACAATAGAAGAATTTATGACAAAACTTAATTGAAAATTTATTGAAAGGAATTGATATATCATGAAACATCTTCTTAAAATGCTCGATCTTTCAAAGGAGGAAATAATCGAAATACTTAACCTTGCCGATCAGCTGAAATATGAACTGAAACATAATATCCCCCACCCCCATCTTCAGGGGAAATCACTGGGAATGATCTTCCAGAAAGCTTCAACACGCACAAGGGTATCTTTTGAAACGGGTATGTATCAGCTCGGAGGACACCCGCTGTTCCTGTCGGCTTCGGATCTCCAGATAGGACGCGGCGAACCCGTGCAGGATACCGCAAGGGTACTTTCCCGCTACATTGACGGGATAATGATACGCACATTTGAGCAGAAGGAAGTTGAAGATCTGGCGGAATTCGGCGGGATCCCCGTTATAAACGGACTTACGGATTTCTGCCACCCCTGTCAGGTGCTGGCGGATCTTATGACGATACGGGAATTCAAGGGACAGTTTGACGGACTGAAAATGTGCTTTATAGGCGACGGCAACAATATGGCAAATTCCCTTATCGTGGGTGGATTAAAAGCAGGAATGGCAGTTTCCGCAGCTTGTCCGGAAGGTTATCACCCCGACAAGAGGGTACTGGATTTTGCGAAAGACTTTGACTGCTTTGAACTGACCGACTCCCCTGTAAAGGCAGCGCAGAACGCAGATGTTGTTATTACGGACGTCTGGGCGTCTATGGGTCAGGAAGGCGAAGCGGAAAAACGCCGCAAAGCGTTCCAAGGCTATCAGGTAAATGATGAGGTAATGGCTGCCGCAAGAGCAGACGCAATGGTTCAGCACTGTCTGCCCGCGCACCGTGAGGAAGAGATCACCGAAAAGGTGTTTGAAGCTCATGCAAATGAGATATTTGAAGAAGCGGAAAATCGTCTCCATGCACAAAAGGCGGTAATGGTAAAATTAATGGCGGATAAATAATTTGTCCGTGTGAGTTTTCTTAGAGTTGAGAGTTGAATTTGTTTATGTGATCCTCTCAACTCTTTGCATTTAAAAATATTGAAAAGAGATGTTTTTATGCTTAAAGAATATGCCGAAGGCTTGCAGTCGCTGGCAGTTTTCAGAGGTATACTCAAAAACGAGACGGTGGGAAAACTTCTGGAACTGCTAAAAGCTCCGTCGGCGGAAAATTACGGCGATTTTGTGGGAAGTCTTTATACATACGGGGAGTCGCTGACGGAACTTCTGACGGAGACCATCGCCGAGGACGAGAATCCGTACCTCAAACGCCTTGCGGAATTTAAGGAAGTTCCCGAATGTATAGATCTTGCCGCAAGGAAGGAACTTGCTTTTTTACAGAAACTTTCCCGCCTTTCTTCGGAAAAAGTATGGGATTCCGTTGATTCGGATATAAAGACGCCGTTCGCGGAATGGAAAGTGGAAAATAAAGATCTGCTTGAAATTTATCGGGAAAGGATATCTTCGCTGCATACGAAAGGTTTTGGAATTTTTGCGAAATATCATGTTTTTGTTTATAGGGACGGAAAACTTGTGCCGATAAAAAATCCCGATCCGCAAAAGCTTTCCGAACTTTCGGGCTATGATGAGGAACGCGCGAAAGTCATTTCAAATACAATGGCTCTTTTAAGAGACAAGCCTGCGCCCAACGTCCTGCTTTACGGCGATGCGGGAACGGGAAAATCCTCAACGGTAAAAGCAATTGCAAATGAATATAAAGATATGGGACTGCGGCTGATAGAACTTACCAAAGCGCAGCTTGGGGAACTTCCCGCGGTAATAGAAAAGATCGGCAGCAATCCGCTCAAATTCATTATCTTCATAGATGATATATCATTTTCGGCGGACGATGACAATTTCAGCGCGCTGAAAGCTGTTCTCGAGGGCAGCGCGGCGGCGAAAACTCCGAATATGTCCATATACTGCACCAGCAACCGCCGCCATATCGTAAAAGAACGCTTTTCCGACAGGAGCGGCGATGATGTCCATGCTTCGGACACAAGGGAAGAACTCATTTCTCTTTCGGAACGTTTCGGATTGAAGGTGGCGTTCCTTAAACCGAATAAAGACGTATATTTACAGATAGTTGAAAGCCTTGCAAAGCAGTACGGCGTTGAATGTACGCCCGAACTGTTCACCCGTGCGGAAGCTTATGCTTTAAGGCGGAGCGGACGTTCGGGACGCGCGGCAAAGCATTTTATAGAACTTGTTTCGGCGGAGGAAAAATAATTATCGAAAAATTCCGTAAATACTATTGACGAATAAGAAAAAAAGTGATAGAATAAAAGAATAAATGTTCGATTTTTATATTTAGGAGGATAATTATGGCAGACCCTAAGAAAAAAGCCGATACCAAAAAGGAATCGGTAGTTAAACTTACAGGCGCGGAAGAAAAGAAAAAAGCTCTCGAAGCTGCTATACAGCATATCGAAAAACAGTACGGAAAAGGCGCAGTCATGAAACTCGGTCAGGCTGCGGATTATAACGTTGACGCAATACCTACAGGCTCTATGACGCTGGATATGGCTCTCGGCATAGGCGGCGTTCCGAGAGGAAGGATAGTAGAGATCTTCGGTCCTGAAAGTTCGGGAAAAACCACCGTTGCACTTCAGATCATCGCAGAAGCACAGAAACTGGGAGGGGAAGTTGCTTTCGTTGACGTTGAACACGCCCTCGATCCTGTGTATGCAAAGGCTCTCGGAGTGGATATAGATAATATGCTGGTTTCGCAGCCCGACAGCGGCGAACAGGCGCTTGAAATAGCGGAAGCGTTGGTGCGTTCGGGAGCGTTGGACGTTATCGTTCTGGACTCTGTTGCAGCTATGGTAACGAAAGCCGAGATCGACGGAGAAATGGGCGACGCACACGTCGGACAGCTTGCAAGACTTATGTCACAGGCTATGAGAAAGCTTACATCGGTTATTTCCAAATCAAACTGCGTTGCCATCTTCATCAACCAGATACGCGAAAAGATCGGAATTGTTTACGGCAACCCCGAGACGACTCCCGGCGGACGCGCACTTAAATTCTACAGTTCCGTACGAATAGATGTCCGCAAGGGCGAAGCTATAAAGAACGGTTCGGAAATAATCGGCAACAGGACAAAGTGTAAAGTTGTAAAGAACAAGGTATCTCCCCCGTTCAAGGAATGTGAATTCGACCTGCTGTTCGGACAGGGAGTTTCGCGTACGGGAGAAGTTGTGGATCTTGCCGTCGATCTGGATATCATACATAAGAGCGGCGCATGGTTCTCATATAAGGACAACAAAGTCGGTCAGGGACGCGAAAACACAAAAGCATGGCTCAAAGATAATCCCGATATCATGAAAGAGATCGAGGAAGAGATCAAGAAGCGTTCCGAAGAAGTTGTTATGCTTTCCAAAAAGGGCAAGAAAAATGCCGCTGTTCAGGAAGCTGCTGAAGCGGCTGCAAATGCGGCTGATGAAGATGCCGCTGAGATCATCGGAGCAGATGCGGATACTGCCGTTGAAGCGGAAAGCACTTCTGACGCTCCGTCAAAGCGCGGCAGGAAGAAAGCTGCGGTGGATATTGCCATCAGCGCTGATGATGACTTTGAAGAATTCAATCCTACGACTTAATGTTCAAAAGCTATGAGGATAACCGAAATTTCAGAATTCAAGGGCAGTACGCTTTGCATAATATTTGATGATGAGAGCAGGATATATGTACACAGGGATATAGCGTCTGAGTTCCACCTTAAAGAGGGAACGGACATTCTGCAAAGCGCGGTCGATGAAGTTGTAAAAGCGAACGATCTTCGCAGAGCAAAGGAACGCGCACTGTATTTGCTTGACGATCGCGACTACAGTTTTACGGAAATGTATGAAAAGCTTGAAAAGAATTATCCCGAAGAAATATGCCTGAAAGTATGCAATTATCTTGCGGGGAACCGTCTGATAAACGACAGGCGTTATGCGGAGTCTTTGGCAAGGCAGCTTTTTGAAGTAAAGCGGGTCGGCGTTTACAAGGCAAGAATGGAACTTAAACGCCGCGGAATACCCGAAAGCATTATTGAAGAAGTTATTGCCGAGTATGATGATGAAGAGATTTCTTTTGCGCGGCTTGAAGAACTTGTAGAGAAAAAGTACGAGCGTTATCTGACCGATGAAAAAGGTGTAAAGAAAGTCAAAGGCGCGCTTTTGCGGCAGGGATATTCTTACAGGGAGATAAATGCGGTACTGGATCTGTACGATCTTGATTTTGAATAACGAACAAAAACGTGTCCGCAAATTTGCGGACGCGTTTTTCTATCAAAATACTAAAAACAGGCGCGGACAAACTAAAAAACGAAAAACAAAACTTTGCCCGAAAAGCTGGTCCAGCGCAGCCGCGCTGGTGGGGTCAAGGGGTGAAACCCCTTGTCGTTGTCCGCAGACAA
>CANQPX010000052.1 GCA_947625915.1 uncultured Clostridia bacterium | reverse complement strand
TTGAAGACATTTTTATTCCTCCTTTTTCTGTCTTCTATTATTTCATACTTGTCCACTTTTTTATTATATATCCAGAAAGGCAAGAAAACGAAGAAAGAGAAAAAGAAAAAAGAGAATACAACGAGCTATTGGAAAAAGCGGTGAAACTTGATCCGGATTTTTTGCTTGTATTAGATCGCTTGAAAAAAGAAACAGCACGTTTGCAGGTAAATTCTTTGTTGTGTGAAAATATAGCAAGCACATCTCGTTACTTAGCAAGTGCATATAGGCAAAAAAGTGATCCTTATATAAGAGGCGGCATAGCTTCTGCATTAGGCGGTTCGGGATTAGGCGTGTATACAGCTTTGAAAACAGACGAACAGAACAGGCAGAACGACATTAAGCGGCAGCAAGCGTTGGACGATGTATCAAAATATTCTTCAGAAAGTATACACTATTCTTCCGATGCCAAATGGGTGGGGCATAGATTTAATCGACTTAAAGAGACTGTTGAGTCATACTATGTAATACTGACTAATGCAGAAAAAATTGACAAAGTATTTAATATTGATAATTATAGTCAAAATATTATAAAATCTGACTGTTCAGAATACATAAAAAATTTCAGTGAAATTAAAATCACATCTGCATTATTTGATGGAGATCATAAAGAGGAATATAAAAAAAGTGATTATGCACAAAAGCGCATTTTACATTTTGGAGAAATTATTGATAAGGGGCTTGAAGTAGCCGAAAAAGCGTCAAAACTTGGCGAAGAAAACCTTAATTCAGCTAAAGAGATATATTTAAAATGTATGACAGATGAAAGAAATAAAAAAGCTTACGATTTTAAATCGCCTGACGAATACAACTTTGAAAAAGCATTAGCATACGAAAAACAAGATAATAATTAAGGAGTGATAAAAAATGGCAGATTCAATAGGTGCAAGGGAATTTGCAAGAATATGTGGAGTTACACCGGCGACTGTTACAAAATGGTGCAGAAACGGTCTTATAGAGGGTGCGGAACAAGATGATGTCGGCTGCCCATGGCGTATACCAAAAGACGCTGTTCCGCCTGTTAGGAAAAGAAAACTCGCTAAAAATAAAAAATCATAAAGCACGATTTAAAACTTTTAGTAAATTCTCAAAATTAATTTTCAAATCGTAATATTTTTATAAAGATCATATCCCCTCTTACCCGCAAGAGGGGATCATTTTCCCTGCTCCCCGCCGCCAAGCGCATACAGTAATTTTTCAACAAAATATATTTGAAATGTGCTTAAAATTTGTAGAAAAATGAGAATTTCTCCAAAGTCATAATTTACGCTTTTATATTTCTGCGGATATGTTATAATTAAGTTGTATGAATAAAGTTTTTGTGTAAATAATTGGAACAGGGGTCTCCCCCGAAAAAAGGAGAAAATCTATGACCGTATCCGATATACTTCTCATCGCCATAAAAGCCCTCGGCGGTATCGCTCTGTTTATCTACGGAATGACTATGCTGGGGCGGGGTCTCGAAAAAATTTCCGGCGGAAAAATGGAAAAGATCCTTTCGGGTCTTACGAGCAATATCTTTAAAAGCGTTTGTCTCGGCGCTGTTGTTACGGCTGCCGTTCAAAGTTCGGGCGCGACTACCGTAATTATCGTCGGTATGGTAAACGCGGGCATTTTAAAGCTTTCTTCCGCTATAGGCGTTATTATGGGCGCAAATATCGGTACTACCGTTACAGGTCAGATACTTCGGCTTGCCGGACTGGAAAGCAGTGCTGATACCAACTTGTTTTTACAGCTGCTCAACCCGAGGTACCTCGCTCCCATCGTCTCGGTGGTCGGTCTGGTAATATTCATGCTGTCAAAAAATGACATAAGAAAAAGTCTCGGCGAGACCCTTATCGGCTTGGGAATACTTTTCACAGGTATGCTGTCAATGACAGATTCCGTCGAGCCGCTTTCCGAACTCGAAGCGTTCCGTAACCTCTTTGAGACTCTTTCAAACCCCATACTCGGCGTTATAGCGGGCGCGGCTGTAACTGCTCTGCTGCAAAGTTCTTCCGCTTCGGTAGGTATATTACAAGCTATCTCTCAAAGCGGAGCGCTGAAAGCTTCTTCGGCTTTCCCGATAATCATGGGACAGAATATCGGTACTTGCGTTACTTCAATAATTTCCGCCGCAGGTGCTTCAAAGAACGCCAAACGCGCGGCGATGGTACATCTTTACTTCAACGTTATAGGTACGGTAGTTTTCCTTGCAGCGGTATATACAATTAAGGCAACGGTGGGTTTCCCGTTCTGGGACGATCCGATAAATATGGGCGGCATCGCTAATTTCCATACTTTTTTCAACATAACGGTAACGATACTGTTCCTGCCGTTTACAAAACTCCTCGAAAAGCTTGCCTGCATAACTATCCGCGACAAAGAAGAAACTTCGGAAGAAAGCGGAGAAACTGCTTTCAATGCCCTTGACGATCGTTTCCTCAAATCTCCCGCTCTCGCTATACAGCAATCCCATAACGCGGTAGTTAAAATGGGAAAACTTGCGTTAAGGAATTTTACCGAAATGCGGAAACTTTTTGACAGTGAAAATTTTAACGACAAGACTGTTGAACGCTTGAAAGAGACCGAGGAAAGCATTGACCGCATGGAGGACAGGCTCAACGTTTACCTTGTAAAGCTGACGGAATGTGAACTTACGGACTATGAGAACCGCAGAGTTACCGAACTGCTGCACCTTAATTCGGAATTTGAGCGTATAGGCGACTATGCGATGAACCTTATCGAAATGGCGGAAAAACTTCACGATCTCGATGTAGTTTTCTCGGACAGCGCCATGCATGAACTTACGGTGATCTCGGACGCGGTGCAGGATATAATCGGCATGGCGGTCGATACGGTCAAAAACAACGATATTTCCCTTGCAATGCGTATAGAACCTCTTGAAGAAACGGTAGATTTCCTGAATGAAACTTTGAAGAGCCGTCACATAGAGCGTCTTAAAAACGGCGAATGTGTTGTTGAAAGCGGCATCAACTTCCTTGATCTGCTGATAAATCTTGAAAGGATCTCGGATCACTGTTCCAACATTGCGGTCTACGTTATGAGTGCGCAGAAGAAAAAGGATATGCTCAACCGCCACGAGTACATACAATCCCGTCACGAAAGCAGTGATGAAGAATACATAGATCTTACGGAGCAATACATGGCAAAATACAGTTTGTAAAATTATTTGTTAAAATTACGATTTGAATATTAACTAAGTGCTTTGAATAAAAATTCAAAGCGCTTTTTGTGTATGTTTTCAGAACAAATTTTCTAAAATCCCTTGACATAGGGGAACTTTTGTTCTATAATATATATCAGAACAAATGTGCAGAACATATGTGTTTGCTAAAAAGAAAGGAAATATAATTATGACAAGTTCAAATGCAAGAGTGATAGTTCCCGAAAGAAAAAATATCGTAATGACAAAAGCCGTAAAGAAAAACGATCTCCGCGCACAGAAGATAACGGGAACGCTGACCCTTGCGGCGGTCGGAACGTCGGTATTTATAGGCGGTGACGCGTCGGCGCTGATAATGCTTGCGCCCATGGCGCTGGCTGCGATATTTTCAAAAGAAAAACTATTAGATTTTGGGATCTTCCCTAAAAGCGGGCATTAAAAAACTCCCCGCTCGTTGAGCGGGGAATTGAGTCTTTCTAAAAAGCATGATATATTTTTTAGAAAAACAAATTGCTCTGTATTGCAAAACAGCTCACCGGGCTGTTTTGCAAGGCATAAATTATAATAGCCGTTAATGCCAAGGGGAACGCTCTCTCTTGCAGAGCGTTCCCCTCTTGCCGCCCAAAAGGGCGGCAATTCACCCCTTTGCAGAGGCGCCTTCGTAAAGGGGATTTCGCCATCTGCGGATGGCGACAAGGGGTTTCACCCCTTGACCCCACCAGCGCGGCTGCGCTGGACCAGCTTTTCGGGCGAAGTTTTGTTTTTCGTTTTTTTAGTTTGTCCGCGCCTATTTTAAGTTTTTCGACAAACTAAAACTCCCCGCTCGCTGAGCGGGAAGTCTTTCTCGTTATTTTCAGAAACCAAGTTTTTTCTTGAAATCTTCCGCGATCTTTGCTTCAAGTGCTTCGGATTCTTTCTTTGTTGCACCCGTTGTGGTGTAATATGCCTTTATCTTAGGCTCTGTTCCCGAAGGACGGATTATTACCGACGCTCCGTCAGTGAGCGCAAATGTAAGTACGTCCGATTTCGGAAGCGTAAGCTTTGTCTTTGCTCCTGTCGCACAGTCGGTGGAAGTGCTGTCAAGATAATCGTCAAATCTTGTGACTGTAAGACCTGCGATCTCCTTGGGAGTGTTCGTACGCAGATCGGTCATGATCTCTTTCATTCTCTGCATACCGCTTGCGCCCTCACAAGTGAAGGAATTCTGCGCATGAGTGTATACTCCGTACTTCTTGTACATATTCTCACGAGCCTGTAAGAGAGAAATTCCCTTTGTACGGTAAAATGCAGCCATTTCACATATGAGCATTGATGCCACAACAGCGTCTTTATCTCTTACATACGAACCCGCAAGATATCCGTAACTCTCTTCAAATCCAAAAATGTACCTGTCCTCCTCGCCCTTATCTTCAAGGAAACCTATCTGTTCGCCTATGAACTTAAAGCCTGTGAGGACTTCGACTATCTTTACGCCGTATTCCTTGGCGATAGCCTTTGTGATATCGGTAGTAACTATCGTCTTAACTGCAATAGGTTCTTCCGGCATAGTTCCGAGTTTTGTTCTTTCCGCGCAGATATATTCAAGGAGCATTGCGCCCACTTCGTTTCCGCTGAAAAGAACGTATCCGCCGTTTCCGTCGGGAACGGCAATTCCCACGCGGTCGCAGTCCGGATCTGTTGCAAGGAGAAGATCCGGTTTTACCGTATCGCAGAGTTTAAGACCCAATGCAAGGGCTTCTTTTATCTCCGGGTTCGGGAACGGGCAGGTAGTAAAGTTTCCGTTAGGATATTCCTGCTCGGGAACTACCGTAACATCGGTAATGCCTATCTTTTTAAGGATCATGCGTACAGGCTTGTTGCCTGTGCCGTTGAGCGGAGTATAAACGACTTTCAAGCCGCTTGCCGCGCAGAGGTCGGTATGGATCCCCTGTTCGGAAACTTTGTCGATGTATTCGGAAATAACGTCCTGACCGATATATTCGATAATGCCGTCCTCGATGCCCTTATCGAAAGGAATGAGTTTAGCACCGTCAAACATAGGAACTTTATTTATATTGTTGAGAACTATCTCGGCGGCTCCGAGAGTGAGCTGACAGCCGTCCGATCCGTAAACTTTGTAGCCGTTATATTTAGCGGGGTTGTGGCTTGCGGTAACAACTATTCCCGCGCTGCATTTAAGTCTGCGAACGGCAAAGGAAAGCATTGGAGTCGGCATAAGTTCGCTGTAGATATATACCTTTATGCCGTTTGCGGCAAGTACTGCGGCGGCTTCTTTAGCAAAAACATCGGATTTTATCCTGCTGTCATAAGCGATCGCAACGGAAGGAGAAACCGGGAAAGCTTCGTTTACATAATCGGCAAGTCCCTGTGTAGCGCGTCTGATGGTATAGATATTCATTCTGTATGCGCCTGCGCCGATAACGCCTCTGAGTCCGCCCGTTCCGAATTCGAGATCGCGGTAAAAGCGATCGTTGATAGCTTCCTTATCGCCTTCGATAGACTTAAGTTCCGTCTGAAGATCCGGGTCGTCAACTGCTTTTTCAAGCCAGAGGGAATAGAGTTCTGATTCGTTCATAAAAATTACCTCCATGTCCGAAAATTTTTTTGGCGGCGGAAAAAGACCGCGCCGAAAAGTTCTCATAAATTTCTACGATAATAGTATAACACAAATTTTCCCGTTTGAAAATAGGTTTTAAAAATTTTTAACAACTATTTTTCGTGAATTTTCCTTTAACGGTCATTTGTATTGCAATCCGAAAGAAAATGTGGTATAATATATTTGTACGATAATGTGCACAGCAGGTCGGAAGGAGACGTTTTATGGGCAGAGAAATAGTCAGTATAAAAATAGACGTGATATTTAAAAAATTTTTTATGGAAAATCCGGATATACTAAAAGTGTTCCTGTCGGATATACTTGATATCCCTCTTGACTCGATAAGGAACATACAGGTCACTAACCCGGAACTTCCTCCCGAAACAGAAGAAGGAAAATTCGGAAGACTGGATCTTTCTCTTGACGTTGACGGAACTCTTATAGATGTGGAAATACAGTTGAGCTATATGAGCGATTTTAGGGAACGCACCTTGTTCTATTGGTCAAAGCTTTACACTTCCGGTCTTAAAAAAGGCGAAAAATACGGTTCGCTGAAAAAGACCATTGCCGTAAACATAATGGATCACACTATATTTAAGAACAGGGAACAGTACCACACCGAAATTGTTGCGGCAATGAACGATACGCATGAAATTTTTTCCGACAAATTCAGCATACATTTCTTTGAACTTAATAAGGTCAAAGAACTTACGACCGCAGGAAAACTTGACCGTAAAGCTGTCTGGATGGAATTTATCAATGCCGACAGCGAAGAAGACCTTGAAAAAGTGAGGGAGAACGGTATGGATATTATGGATAAAGCTGTAAATATTGTTTTTGACATGAGTGAAGATTCAAAGACCCGCGAACTTGCACGCTGGCGCGAAAAATCACTGTTGGATATGATGTCCTCTCTTGACACTGCAAGAAGCGAAGGCGTTAAGATCGGTCGTGATGAAGAACGCGCGTCTATCATTTCAAAATTAAAACTTTCCGGTATGACCGACGAAGAAATAAACAGGATCTTGGATCTGTAACATCTTCCGATATCACACAGACTGTACATTAATTTTTGGCAGCCCGTTACGGCTGCACTTAGTAATAGGAGAGATTATCATGAATTACACAAAAGAATGTGGAACATTCCCAAGTTCAAACGGAACGGATAATATTGCATATTACGTTTACAGACCGAATTCCGATCCGAGAGCCGTTGTTCAGATCGTACACGGTATGTGCGAATACTGCGGAAGATATGAAGACTTTATAAGTTTCCTTTGCGCAAACGGCATAGCAGTGATATGCCATGACCACCTCGGACACGGCGCATCCGCCGAAAACCCTGAAAAACTCGGCTTCTTTGCGGACGATAAGGGCTGGCAGTGCCTTGCGAAAGATACCGTCCATGTCAGCAAAACAGTTCGCTCAAAAGACAGAAATATCCCCTTTTATATACTCGGTCACAGCATGGGTTCACTTGTTGTCAGAACTGTACTTGCAAAATACGATTTTCTTTACAGCGGCGCGATCCTTATGGGAACGCTCAACACTAAAGTCGGCACAGACGCGGGTATAGTCCTTACAAGAGCTCTTGCAAAAATGAAAGGAAATATGTACCGCTCCGCTCATCTTGACGATCTGGTCTTCGGACTGAATAACAGAAAAATAGCCGATCCTGCAAGTGAATACTCATGGATCTCAAGAGATGATGAGATAGTTTCCAAATATGAGAATGACCCGCTCTGTAATTTCCATTTCACGGTAAGAGCATACTCCGATCTGCTGTTTTTGGTAAGTTATGTCTCGGATAAGAACTGGAGCAAAAAACTCGATAAGGATATCCCCGTACTTATTTGCAGCGGAAGTGATGACCCTATCGGAAATTACGGCAAAGGTCCTCAGGAAGTCTTTGACATTCTCAATGCGGAAAGCTTTTCCGACTTGGAACTTAAACTTTACAGCGGTGCAAGACATGAGATCCTTAACGAGACCAACCGTGCAGAAGTGTATGAGGATATCCTCAGATGGCTCAATGACCATATCGCACAATAAATATCGTACAGCAAAGGAAGTGAAACTCTGCAATGTTTGCAAAGGTAAGAAGTCTTGGTCTCTTCGGACTCAATGCGTTTTCCGTAGACGTTGAGGTGGAGACCAGCAAGGGAACGCCTTCATTCGATATTTTCGGACTGGCAGACACCGTGGTAAAGGAAGGTCGGGAACGTATACGTTCCGCCATGCGCTCATCGGGTCTGGCTTTTCCCGTGGCAAGAGTAACGGTCAACCTTGCTCCCGCCGATGCCAAAAAATCCGGAAGCGTTCATGACCTTGCAATATTCATGGCTATGCTGTGCGTTACGGGAAATATTGACGAGGATATCTCAAAGACTGCATTTATCGGGGAACTTGCTCTTAACGGTGACGTAAGACCGATAAACGGCGTACTCCCAATGGTTCTGCTTGCACGACAAGAAGGTTTTGAAAACGTGTTCGTTCCCGCCGAAAACGCTTTTGAAGCAAGTGTTGTGGACGGGATAGACGTTTACGGCGTTGAAAATACAAAAGATATCATAAAACATTTTGAACGGGAATCCGTACTTATCCCGGAAAGAAAATATGAAATAAAACCCGAAGAACATTTTGACACCGTAGATTTTTCGGACGTAAAAGGTCAGCGCGCAGTCAAAAAAGCTCTGGAATATGCAGCCGCGGGCGGTCACAATGTCCTTATGATCGGCAGTCCCGGATCGGGAAAATCCATGCTCGCAAAACGCATAACCACTATACTTCCCGAAATGACCTTTGAAGAATCCATAGAAACAACAAATATCCACTCCATAAGCGGACTTGTGAATAAAAATTCTCCGTTGGTGACAAAAAGACCTTTCCGAAGTCCGCACCATACTATCTCCGCGGCAGGACTTGCGGGCGGCGGAACTATCCCAAGACCGGGAGAAATTTCGCTTGCGCATAACGGAGTACTGTTTCTTGACGAACTTCCCGAGTTCAACCGTCAGACTCTTGAGATACTGCGTCAGCCCCTTGAAGACGGAAAAGTTACCATTTCCCGCGCATCGGGAACAATCACATACCCTTGTACCTTTATGCTCATTGCCGCTATGAACCCGTGTCCCTGCGGATATTACGGACACCCCACAAGAGAATGTACCTGCGGCGCAAAGCGGGATACTTACATTTCAAAAATAAGCGGTCCGCTGCTTGACAGATTCGATATACATATAGAAGTCCCGCCTGTTGAATTTGAGCATATCAATTCCTCCGAAAAAGAGGAAAGCTCCGCTCAGATAAGGGAGCGCGTACAGGCTGCAAGAGAGATACAGAACTCCCGTTTCAGAGGAACGGGCATAAGATGCAACGCGGAAATAACTCCCGATGTTCTTCCGGAAGTATGTAAAATGACCGACAAAGCAACGGAAATGCTGAAAAATGTTTTTGAAAAAATGGGACTTTCGGCGCGTGCATATGACCGCATACTTAAAGTTGCAAGGACTATCGCCGACATGAGCGCATCTGATATAATAGACAAAGTACATATAGCCCAAGCGGTGCAGTTCAGAAGTCTTGACAGAAAATACTGGGGCGGAAGATAATATTAACAAAACCCCTTGCTCATTGAGCAAGGGGTCATTCTTAACCTTCGTAATCCATTCCGATCTGAACGGCTTTCAGATTGTTTGCCGCAAGCGCAGCTTTTTTCGCGGGAACTACTTTTTCAACAGCTTTCTTGAATATGTCCATTGAAACAATACCCGTTTCACGGAACATCTTTCCAAGCAGTATCATGTTCGCACCGCCCTGAAGCCCGTTATCCGTGGCAAGCTGAGTTGCAGGTATGTAGAACGCTCTCACGTCAGTTCTGTCTGTCTTTACATCTACCATTGTGCTGTCGGAAACTATCACGCCGTTCGGCTTTACCGCTCCCGCAAATTTCTCCATGGACGGAGTGTTCATTACGATGAGTATTGACGGTTCCAGCACAAGCGGTGAACCTATAGGCTTATCGGAAATGCATACCGAACAGTTACACGTTCCGCCGCGCATTTCGGGACCGTAAGACGGCAGCCAAGAAACTTCCTTATCGTCCATAAGTCCGGAATATGCAAGGATCTTTCCCGCAAACAGTATTCCCTGTCCGCCGAAGCCTGCTAAAAGTATGTCATGAGTCATAGTTATAATCATGCTTGCGAAGCAAGCACTCCTCCTTTCGATTGTTTTGTGCGGTTTTGCGCAGCAAAATTGTTGACGGCAGTCAACAAAGCACAAAACCCGCAGCTAAAAGCTTGTTGAAAACAAGCTTTTAGTTTGAGTCCTTTTTGGGAAATGCATTTGTGTCCTTATAAACTCCCAGAGGATAATAAGGTATCATCTCATCTTCAAGACGTTTTAAAGCGTCCACGGGAGAAAGTCCCCAGTTTGTAGGACAGGTGGAAAGAACTTCTACAATGGAAAATCCTTTCTTGTCACGCTGATTTTCAAAAGCCTTTTTAATTGCTTTCTTTGCTTCTCTTATATGGGGAACGGAGTTCACCGCAACTCTCTGTGCAAGAGCAGTTCCGCTGAGGGTCGCGAGCATTTCGCAGACCCTTACCGGATAACCTGCAAGTTCCGGATCGCGTCCGTAAGGCGTTGTCTGTGTTATCTGTCCGGGAAGAGTTGTCGGCGCCATCTGACCGCCTGTCATTCCGTAAGTCGTGTTGTTTACGAAAATAACAACGATGTTCTCACCTCTTGTAGCGGCATGGACGGTCTCGGCAGTACCTATAGCCGCAAGGTCGCCGTCGCCCTGATATGTGAAAACATATTTATCGGGATTTGTTCTCTTTACGCCTGTTGCAACGGCGGGAGCGCGTCCGTGAGCGGCTTCGATCATATCGCAGTTGAAATAATCGTATGCCATTACCGAGCAGCCTACAGGACATACGCCTATAGTATCGCCCTCAATGCCCATTTCATCTATAACTTCCGCAACAAGGCGGTGGATTATGCCGTGAGTACAGCCGGGGCAGTAGTGGAAAGTGATATCCGCCAGCGCCTTCGGCTTTTCAAATACAACAGCCATTACTTAGCACCTCCTGCAAGTCTTTTAATTTCCTCAAATACCTCGGAGGGCTTGGGGATGACTCCGCCCGTTCTTCCGAGGAATTCAACAGGCTTGGAGCAATTTATAGCAAGTTTTACATCATCTATCATCTGTCCCATGGACATTTCAACGCAAAGCAGTGTATGAGCGTTCTTTGAGCCTTCGTTTATCTGCTTTACGGGGAACGGCCAGAGAGTTACCGGACGGATAAGTCCTGCTTTGATGCCCTGTTCTCTCGCCATATTAACGGCGGATTTTGCAACGCGGGCAGTCGCGCCGTATGCGGTAACAACGACTTCCGCGTCATCGGTCATATAAAGTTCCGCTTCCGCGTGTTTTTCCTTTATCTCGGCATATCTTTCAAATCTGTCGCGAACTGATTTTTCCAGAACATCGGGCTGAAGGAACAGAGAATTGATGATATTATGCTTTCTCTTATTTCCGTGACCGTTTGCAGCCCAAGGTTTTTCGATCTGCTTTGCGGAGATTTCGGGGAAGGTAACGGGTTCCATCATCTGACCCAGAAGTCCGTCCGCAAGTATCATCGCGGGCATACGGTATTCGTCCGCAAGATCGAATGCTTTTGTAACGGTATCCACCATTTCCTGAACAGAACTCGGAGCAAATACAAGAAGCTGGAAATCGCCGTGACCGAGAGCCTTTGTAGCCTGCCAGTAGTCCGCCTGAGAAGGCTGTATGCCGCCAAGTCCCGGACCGCC
>CANQPX010000051.1 GCA_947625915.1 uncultured Clostridia bacterium | reverse complement strand
TTCCCTTTATTTTTTCTGCTTCCTATTTTACTACAAGGATGGGATTTTGTAAATGTGGGGATCTTTTGACGGTTACCTATTTTGTATGCAAGCACAAGTGAGGCGGTATATTTTTCACATTCAAGTGAAGTTATGGTCTGTCTTGTGACCCCCACCGCCGCAGCAAGTTCCTCTTGAGAAATTTTTCTTTGCCTGCGCAGTTCATGTATTCTTGTTTTCAATGTCTCTCCCCTTTCGCATTTTATTTTGCAAAGTTAACTTTACATTAGTATAGCATACTTTGCATTTCTTGTCAAGTAGGCTTTGCAAAAAATTTTAAAAAATTTTTTAGGGGCAAAGGGCAGGCTGAGCCTGCACGCGTGCGGGTGTAGTTTTGTTTTTCTACTGTTTTGAGCCTGCGCCTAAAGTTTTGATATTCTTTTAACTGACGGGGTTCTTTAGTTCGCTTTTCTTGATTTTTTATTTTGTATATAACCTTTTTGCCACATCTTGCGAGGGGTAGACAACCATAAGGGAAGGGGAAACCCGAGCATGGGTAGGGGACGGTGGAGGTTCCTTAGTTTGCTTTTCTTGATTTTTTATTTTGAATATAACCCTTTTTGCCTGATCTTTCGGGGGGATGACACTTCAGGGAAGGAAGAACCCGAACGCGCCTTTAGGCGCTCGCCGGGTTCTCCCTTCCCCTGCTTTTCTCCCCCCGTGCCCCCCTTTTCCTAACCCTATCTCTCTCCGCGCTCGCTATGCTAAAGTAGAAATTATAGAAAAGATTTTTTAGAACTCTTGAACATGGAAAGCGTTGGCTACGGGTTCTTTAGTTTTGCTTATCTTAGTACGAGCGTTCTACTATTAGATGAAAATTAAAGAAGAATAGTACTATAAACAGTGTTGAGAGTTAAGAGTTAAGAGTTGAGATGCTGACTGAACTTTTAAAAATACTGTTCTAATCGGGAAAGGACTCCGCAAAAAGAAAATCTATTGCTTAGAACTCTATAATTGTTGAATATCAAACTAATAGTAGAACTCTCTTACCAAGATAAACAAAACTAAGGGTTTCTGTTGACTCAATAATCTATGTTATAGAGTGCGAAGAAAATTTTTCTATAATATCAACTTTAGGATAGCGAGCGTGGAAGGGGAAAGGTTGAAGGAAAATGGGGAGCGCGAGGGGAGAAAAACTAAGGGAAGGGGAAAACCGTGCGAGCGTCCTTAGGGACGCTCGGGTTTCCCCTTCCCTTATGGTTGTCTGCCCCTCGCAAGAAAAAACTAAAAGATTTTTACTATGCTTTTAATAGAAAAGCAAACTTCGCCCCTTTTACATTTGCCCCCAAAAAACAAAAAGAAGGTCAAAAGCAAAATAAAAGATAAGAACAGAACACAAAAGAACCACCACCGCTCCCCACCCACCCCATGCCTTCCCTTATGGTTATCTGCCCCTCGCAAGAAAAAACTAAAAGATTTTTACTATGCTTTTAATAGAAAAGCAAACTTCGCCCCTTTTACATTTGCCCCAAAAAACAAAAAGAAGGTCAAAAGCAAAATAAAAGATAAGAACAGAACACAAAAGAACCCCGCCGCACCACCCCATGCTCTATCCCCCCTCTCCCCGAGATGTAAAAAAAATTTAAACTTTTTCCAATGTGCTTGACTTTTAAGGCAAAATATTATATCATTGTACTAAGCGAATAGTACAAAAGAAGAAAGGAGAACCGTAATGCCATGGAATTTTAATTCAAATACACCTATTTATGTGCAAATTATCGAACAGATAAAATTCTCTGTCGCTGTGGGAGAATATAAGGCGGGCGATAAGCTGCTCTCCGTCCGCGAACTCGCCGCCGAAGCGGAAGTCAATCCCAACACCATGCAAAAGGCGCTTTCCGAACTTGAACGGGGCGGACTTCTTTACACTCAGCGCACTTCCGGGCGGTTCATTACAAATGATGAAGCGGCAATAAAAAAGCTGCGGGAACAGCTTGCCGAAGATCAGGTGGAAAACTTTATTTCAAAAATGAAATTGCTTGGATATTCTCCCGATGAAGCGGCTGAACTTATGAAAAAGTATAACCGGAAATAGAGAAAGGGGTATTACCATGCTTCTGGAATGTAACAAGCTATGCAAATATTACGGCGACAAAGCCGCGTTAAATAACATTGACCTACAGCTTGAACGCGGAAAAATCATCGGCTTGCTTGGTCCGAACGGCAGCGGCAAGACAACGCTTATAAAAATTCTCAGCGGGATCTTAACGCCAAGCGGCGGCGAAGTGAAAATTTCCGATAAAAATATCGGGATAGGAACAAAGAAGATCGTTTCTTATCTTCCCGAAAGAACATACCTCAGCGACTGGATGACGGTGCAGCAGACATTAAATTTTTTTAAGGATTTTTACGATGATTTCAGCATGGAAACTGCACTTGATATGCTGCAAAGACTTGATATACAAACTTCCGAAAAGCTCCGCACCATGTCCAAAGGTACGCGTGAAAAAGTTCAGCTTATCCTTGTTATGAGCAGAAATGCGGAGCTGTATCTTTTAGACGAACCTATCGGCGGCGTTGATCCTGCCGCGCGGGATCATATACTTAAAACAATTATTTCAAATTTTAACGAAAACGCGTCTGTGATTATTTCAACACATCTTATAAGTGACGTTGAAAATATCCTCGATGATGTGATCTTTCTGAAATACGGAAATATCGTTCTTCATTCGACCGTTGACGAGATCCGCGAGCAAAATGGGAAATCCGTTGACGCGCTTTTCAGGGAGGTGTTCGCGTGCTGATAAAACTAATTAAATATGAAATTCTTGCCGACTATAAAAAATACGGGATCATGGGAATTGCCATAGTTGCTCTGGCGATCCTTGCGCTTATATCTGAAAAGACCGCTCCGCTTTACGGCAGCAGCGGATACGGATATTCAAACTTTATTTCGGCTGTTTTTGCAATTTCATCGGTATTTATAATATTTGCGGCTTCGATATTATTGATAGTTCTTTCAACAATAAGATTTTATAAAAGTTTTTTAAAGGACGAGGGATATTTAATGCACACTCTCCCCGTTCACACATGGCAGCTCATTGCTTCAAAACTTATTACCGCATATATATGGTTTTTATTTTTACTTATAATTTCCGCAGTTTATGTTACTATATTAAACGGAAATATTACATGGATAAAAGATTTTTCCGAAGGTTTCAGCGTCGGCTTTTACGGAGAAAGCGAATATTTTCTCAATAGTCTCATGATATCATCATTAATTTCCGTTCTGCTTACCCCGTTCAGTTATCTGGCGCATATTTATTTCAGCTTTGCGCTGGGAAATCTTTTCAGCAAAAACAAGCTTGCCATGTCGGTAGTAATGTTTCTGGCGATAAACTTTGCGGAACGTGTCATATCAAGTGTGCTTATGACTGCATATCTCGTTTCTATAAACGTTGATATGACCTTAACGGAGATAACAAACAGCAATACATTGCTTTCTATTGTACTTTCGGTAATTTATCTTATTGCCGCGGAAAGGATTTTTGCCAAAAAATTAAATCTTGAATAATTGGAGGAACAAAAAATGTCTCCCGAAAAAATAAACCGTATCAACGAACTTGCACGGAAATCCCGCACAGAAGCAGGTCTTACTGAATCGGAAAAAGCGGAACAAGCCGCTCTTCGTCAGGAATACCGTGATTCCGTAAAAGCAAATCTGATAGGACAGCTTGAAAACATTGAAATTGTCGATAAAAAACCGAAAGGAAATTAAAAATTAAAATGCTGAATTTTGATATTAAAAAACTTTCCACGCCATGTTATATCACGGACGAAATTTTGCTTATAAAAAATCTTGAAATTCTTAAAAGCGTTCAAGACAGAACGGGCTGTAAAATTCTTCTTGCGCAAAAAGCGTTTTCCATGTACAGCGTTTATCCGCTGATAGGAAAATATCTTGCGGGAACTACCGCAAGCGGGCTTTTTGAAGCGCGTCTCGGGAAGGAAGAAATGCCGAACGGAGAAACTCACGTTTACTCCCCCGCTTACAGCGAAAAAGATTTTCCCGAAATTATAAAATATTCGGATCATGTTGTTTTCAACACAATTTCCCAATATGAAAAATTTTATCCGCAAATAAAAAAATGCGGAAAAAATATTGAAGTCGGAATAAGGATAAATCCCGGATATTCCGAAATTGAAACGGATATTTACAACCCCTGTTTTAAAAATTCACGTCTGGGAACCACGCTTGAAAATTTCCCCGAAAAACTTCCCGAGGGAATAAGCGGGCTGCATTTCCATACTATGTGCGAACAGGGCGCTGACACGCTCGAACGGACTCTTGCGGTTGTTGAAGAAAAATTCGGAAAATATCTTTACGATCTTAAATGGCTGAATTTCGGCGGCGGACATCACATTACAAAAGAAAATTATGATGTCGATAAACTTGTCGAACTTATTCTGCACATGAAAGAAAAATATGATCTGCAAATTTACATCGAGCCGGGAGAAGCCGTTGCGTTAAACGCGGGATTTCTCGTTTCGGAAGTGCTTGACACCATGAAAAACGGCATGGATATCGCAATTATGGATACTTCCGCCGCCTGTCATATGCCCGATGTTCTGGAAATGCCCTACCGCCCCATGATAATCGGTTCGGGACAGCCGGGTGAAAAAAAATTCACCTACCGTCTGGGAGGTCCCACCTGTCTTGCGGGCGATATCATCGGGGATTATTCCTTTGATGAACCGTTAAAGACCGGTGACAGACTGGTTTTCTGCGACATGGCGATATATTCAATGGTGAAAAACAACACCTTCAACGGTATGCCGCTGCCTGCGATAATCCTTCATAAAACAAACGGTGAAAATGTTATTGTAAAAAAATTCGGCTACAAAGATTTCAAATGCAGACTCTGATCGAAAGGATCTTTTTATGAAAGCGAGAATTATCCCCACAATTCCCGAAACGGTGCTTTCCTATAATATTTCGGGAGAAAACCTTGCACTTCTTGAAAAAGCCGTTTCCGCTTCTGGAATGAAACACGCTGTCATTCCCGCCGAAAAAGCGGGAGAAACGATCGGTTTTCTTGCGGGATATAAAGGTTTTTCCTCAAACGGTACAAATATTTCCGCAGACGAGGAGTGCGTTATATTTTCGGGAATTTCAAGCAAGCGTCTTGACGTTCTTCTTAAAAATATGCGTAATGCGGGACTTGACATTCCGCTGAAAGCCGTTGTAACGGCGTACAATCAGAGCATGAGCCTTGAAGGACTTCTCACGGAGTTAAAAAAAGAGCATAAAGCTTTGGAAAAAGTAAAAAAATAATACAGACTGTCGAAAAACTAAAAAAGGCGCGGACAAAATAAAAAAACGAAAAGCAAAACTTTGCCCGAAAAGCTGGTTCAGCGCAGCCGCGCTGGTGGGGTCAAGGGGCGAAGCCCTTGCCGCCGTCCGCAGACGGCGGAATTCCCCTTACGAAGGCGCCTCTGCAAAGGGGTGAATTGCAACCGAAGGTTGCAAGAGGGGAACGCTCTGCAAGAGAGAGCGTTCCCCTTGGCATTAACGGCTAATATCATTTAAGCCTTGCAAAACAGCCCGGTGAGCTGTTTTGCAATACAGAGCAATTTGTTTTTCTAAAAAATATTCTGTTGTTTGACAACAAACTATATTATGCTTTATCGACAAGCTCAAAATAATTTTTTCCTTTATCTATTGACTTTTTTCTCAGATGTTGTATACTAATATTATAGGAAATTTTCCGAATTCTAAAATAAGGAAGGTCATTAGTATGTCACAGCAGTTTATAGTTGAAACATCCGCACGCCATGTCCACGTTACTCAGGAAGATCTTGAAACTCTCTTCGGTAAGGGCGCATCTCTTACAAAGAAAAAAGATCTTTCCCAGCCGGGTCAGTTCGCCTGCGAAGAACGCGTTGAAGTCGTTGGTCCCAAGAAATCACTTGCAAACGTTTCTATCCTCGGTCCTGTCCGCCCCGCTACTCAGGTAGAACTGTCCGCAACAGACGCGCGTTCTATCGGCATTACCGCTCCTATCCGTGAAAGCGGTGACTTGGCAGGTTCGGCAGGCTGCAAGATCGTTGGTCCCTGCGGCGAGATCGAGATCAAGGAAGGTGTTATCATCGCAAAGAGACATATCCACCTTACTCCCGCAGACGCCGAGGAACTTGGCGTTAAGGATAAGGACGTTGTATATGTAAAAGTCGATACCGACGGAAGAAAAGCTATCCTCGGCGATGTTGTATGCCGTGTTTCTGAAAAATTTGCCCGCGCGATGCACATTGACACAGACGAAGCAAACGCTATTTCGGCAACTCCTTCACTTATGGGCGAGATCTACAGAATGTAATTTATTTTTGCATACATAAAATGCGGAACGTGAAGAACGTTCCGCATTTTTTTACTTACATTTACACATCATATACTTCGCTTGATCTTAATATCCTGAAATTGTTTTCAGCAAGTGCTTCAGCCGCACGGTCATTGTTATCTACCCTGAGGATAACATATGCCTTGTCATCGGACTTGGAAATAAATGCGTACATATATTCAACGGATATGTTCGCCGCATAAAGACACTCCACAGCTGCCGAAAGTCCGCCCGGATCATCATTTATCCCAATGGCGATAACATTTGTGATGGAAACTGTCCAGCCTGCCTTTTTAAGAGCTTCACAGGCTTCGTCGGGCTTGTTGACGATTATCCGCAGTATGCCGAAATCCTTTGTATCGGCTACCGAAAGCGCGCGGATATCAAAATTGTTCTCCGCAAGAAGTTTTGTCACGGCACTTAACCTGCCGGGTTTGTTTTCTACAAAAATTGAAATTTGTTTAATAAACATAATTATCCCTCCTGTTTTGATTTATTGCAATTTGCGTTTGTCGATAACTCTTACCGCTTTGCCTTCGCTCCTTGCAATTGTTTTCGGCGGAACAAGATGCACTTTCGGACTTATGCCGAGCATCGTTTTTATTGCAGCGGCAAGATCGCGTTCTTTCTGCTGGATATCCTTTACCATGTCGGAGAATTTATCATCGGACATTTCAACATTTATATCAAGAGTATCGCTGTTGTTCACGCGGTCAACTTCTATCTGATAGTTGGGCGCGTAGCCCTGTTCGATGAGAACGGTCTCTATCTGTGACGGGAACACGTTCACTCCCCTGATGATAAGCATATCATCGCTTCTTCCCAAAGGTTTGCTCATCTTTACAAGAGTTCTGCCGCAGGAACATTTCTCCCTTGTAAGTACGCATATATCACGCGTCCTGTAACGCAGCAGCGGGAATGCTTCTTTTGTAATGCTCGTGAATACAAGTTCGCCCTTTGAACCCTCGGGGAGAACTTCTCCCGTGTCGGGGTCGATGATCTCAGCAATGAAATGATCTTCGTTTATGTGCATACCCGTCTGCTCGCTGCACTCAAAAGCAACGCCCGGTCCGCTTGTTTCGGTAAGTCCGTAAATGTCATACGCCTTTATGCCGAGGGACTTTTCGATCTCGCGGCGCATTTCTTCCGTCCACGGCTCCGCGCCGAAAATTCCCGCTTTCAGCTTGATATCGTCGGTGGTGTAGCCCATTTCGTGGAGCGTTTCACCGATGTATGCGGCATAGGACGGAGTGCAGCAGAGAATTGTAGATTGCAGATCTATCATGAACTGTATCTGCCTTTCGGTATTTCCCGAGGACATGGGCAAAGTCAGACAGCCCACTTTGTGGGAACCGCCGTTCAGTCCGGGACCTCCGGTGAAAAGTCCGTAGCCGTAACAGACCTGACAAACATCGTCCTTTGTTCCGCCTGCCGCAGTTATTGCACGAGCGCAGCAATCTTCCCAAAGGTCGATATCATGCTGTGTGTAAAATGCAACAACGCGCTTTCCCGTTGTTCCGCTGGTGGATTGGATCCTTACGCAGTCCGAAAGAGGCTTTGCAAGGAGTCCGTAGGGATATGCTTCACGCAGGTCTGCTTTTGAAAGAAAAGGCAGCTTGTACAGATCGGCGGTGGATCTGATATCATCGGGAGTAACGCCCTTTTCGTCCATAAGCTTCTTGTAGTAAGGCACGTTTGCGTAAACGTGCTTCACCTGAGCAACGAGCCGTTCGTCCTGAAGTTTTTTCATATCCTCACGGGACATACACTCGATCTCTTTGTTCCGGTATCTTTCCATTGGCTTGATCCTCCGTTATATAAAATTTTAATAATGCCCAAAAATTTCATCAAGCAGTTTTATTCCGCTGTCTGTCCTGAAAAAACTTTTTTTCGCATTTTCGACAGCCGTCCGAGGAAGCCCGTCCTCACAGGCATTTACAATAAGATCCGCTTCAAGCAATATCTGCCAATCAATGCCGTCAACACCTTCATAAGTATGATGATGTGCAACAAGAAAACATACTCTTTCGGCAGTTTTTTCATCAAAGCCTGCTTTTTTCAGCATTTCCCGCGCAGGCGCAGGTCCAAGTTCTTCCTGAAGTTTTCCTCCGCAATTTCCCGCGCCGTATTTTTCCTCGGCAATTTTTATGCCTGCATCGTGAACTATTGCAGCCGCACAAAGTGTAAAATGTGTATCTTTATCAAGCTTTTCAAGCTTTCCGATCGTGTCGGAAAAAGCATACACCTTCATAAAATGCTGTATTCTTTTTATATCCCCCGAAAAGAAATGTATCATTTCAAGGATAAGTCTTTCGGTATCGCCCATCATACAGCCGCCTTCCTGCCGAGTTCAAAGGCTTTTTTGTTAAGTTCGAGGAATTTTGGCGGAACGCACTGTTCGATAGCGTCCTGCCAGAGTTTGTCGTCAAAATCGGTAGACGCGGCGACAACTCCCATAAGAACAACGTTTGACGCCTTGGGATTTCCCGCTTCTTCCGCAAGGGAAAGGGCGTCTGCGGCGGTGACTTGTATTCCCGCAGCTTTTATTTTTTCGATTATATTTTCGGGATATTCGGCATTTCCCGTAATTACGGGCAT
Source organism: uncultured Clostridia bacterium (assembly GCA_947625915.1). GTDB lineage: Bacteria > Bacillota > Clostridia > Oscillospirales > Ruminococcaceae > RGIG8773. The sequence continues at coordinate 3,071 of CANQPX010000051.1, read as the reverse complement.
GGGGTCAAGCTTCCGGGTGGAAGTTATCAGTTTTCCGCCTTTTTTGAGATAGGGCAGCCAACGTGCCGCTTCAAGCTGTTCAAAGGAAATTATAACGTCCGCTTCGCCCTTTTCGATAACGGGCGAAAAAACTTCATCGCCGTATTTTACATATGTGACTACCGAACCTCCCCGCTGTGACATTCCGTGAACTTCGGACACTTTAACATCATATCCCTGCGCCAGCAGGACATTTCCCAAAAGTCTTGACGCAAGCAGTGAACCCTGTCCGCCGACGCCGACTATCATAATAGAACGTGTTTCCATTTATGTGATACCTCCGGATATTGAAATTATTCGGAAATTGCGCCGAATTTGCATACTTCGGAGCATATTCCGCAGCCAACGCATTGAGTGTGATCTATTACCGCCTTGCCGTCTCGTACGGAAATTGCGGGGCAGCCTAATTTCAGGCACATTTTGCAGCCTTTGCAGTTGTCGGTGACCACTTTAAGAGCGGGCTTATGCTTTACATATTTTAACAGCGCACAGGGACGGCGGGAAATTATTACCGAGGGTTCGCTTACCGCAAGTTCTTCCTTTATTGCCGCTTCCGTTTCGGCTAAATTGTACGGGTCAACGACTCTTACACGCTTTATGCCGATGGCTTTGCAAAGTTCTTCAAGGTTCACCGCAGCAGCGGGATCGCCTTTAAGGTTCTTGCCCGTGGTGGGGTTCTGCTGATGTCCTGTCATGCCTGTAATTGAGTTGTCAAGTATTATCACTGTGGAATTTGTAGCGTTGTAAGCTATGTTTACAAGCCCCGTCATACCGCTGTGCATGAACGTTGAATCGCCTATTACCGCAACGGTAGACTTTTCCGCTTCTTCTCCCCTTGCTTTATTGAAACCGTGGAGAGCGGATATCGACGCGCCCATACAAATAGTAGTATCCATAGCGGAAAGCGGCGCGCTTGCTCCGAGAGTGTAGCAGCCGATATCGCCCGAAACGCGTATCTTATTCTTTGAAAGGCAGTAGAACAGTCCTCTGTGCGGGCAGCCCGCGCACATTACCGGCGGACGTACGGGAACATTTCCGTCAAAAGCGGTAAATTCATTTTTCTTCCCAAGAAGTTTTTCCGCAACTATCGCCTGTGAAATTTCTCCTATGTAACCGAAAAGTTCTTTTCCCACAACATCAAGACCAAGCTTCTTGCAGTGAGATTCGATAATGTCGTCCAGTTCCTCGATAACGTAAACTTTCTTATACTTAGCGCAGAAATCCTTTATAAGCTTTACGGGCAGCGGATTTACAATGCCTAATTTAAGATAGGAAGCGTTGTTACCCATAGCTTCCCTTGCGTACTGATATGAGACTCCGCTTGTGATGATCCCCACATCTCCGCCGTTGTCGATAACTTTGTTCAGCGGAGAAGTTTCGGCATACTCTATGAGTTTTTGAGTGCGTTCCTCCACAAAAACGTGTCTGCCCCTTGCAAATGCGGGCATCATTACATATTTCTGCGGATCTTTAACATACTCTTTCTGCTTTGGTTCGGCTCTATCGCAAAGTTCCACCGCCGACTGTGAATGTGCAACTCTTGTTGACATTCTCACGATAACGGGTGTATCAAATTTTTCCGAAAGTTCAAAAGCAGTTTTTGTAAATTCCTTACATTCCGCAGAATCGGAAGGTTCCAGCATAAGAACTTTTGAAGCTATAGCATGGTGGCGGGAATCCTGTTCATTCTGCGAGGAATGCATTCCCGGATCGTCGGCGACTGCAATTACCATACCGCCGTTCACGCCCGTATAAGAAGCGGTATAAAGCGGATCCGCCGCAACGTTCAAGCCAACGTGTTTCATTCCGCAGAACGATCTTGAACCTGCGATCGACGCGCCGAGAGCCACTTCCATAGCGACTTTTTCATTAGGCGCCCACTCGGCGTAGATCTCATCATATTCGGCAGCGAACTCGGTTATCTCCGTTGAAGGAGTTCCCGGATAGCTTGAAACAACGGTAACGCCCGCTTCGTAAAGACCTCTTGCGAAAGCTGCGTTGCCAAGCATAAGTTTTTTCATATTTTATAATTCCTTTCTATGATACATATATATTTTCATTATATCATACTTTGTTAAAAAAGAAAAGGGCTTTTTAAAATATTTTTTCGGAAAGTTTTTTACATTTACAGGGAAATGTTTTTACCTGTTCCAATACCATATAAAAATATCCCCAACTCCTGTTCCGTACAGGACTTGGGGATAATAAAACATGAGGTGTAAGATGATATTCAGAAAAATCTCAGCAGCTGCAAATATTTTATGTTTTCTTTTTCCGATATCCTTTCGCCGTAAAGTTTGAAGCGATTGCTGTCATTACTGTAAAAATCCAGCAGTTTCTTTTTATCTTCACATTCAAGAAAGACCACTCCGCCGCCGATAAGGTGCTGTATTTCTTTCAGAACATAAAAAACAAGTTCCATAAGCCGCACGCCTGAAATACTGTTATATGAAAAATTCTTTCCAAACTGTGCGATCAGAAATGCAGAAACATCATAACATCCGTCAGATACAGCGGGTCCTGCATAATTTTCTAACTTTTTCCTGCTTGTTTTGCTCAATGCCTCGCATGGTACCGTCAAAGATTTGTGAGTCAATGTAAAATATCCTGACAGCCTTTTGCTGCCGTCAAAAACAAGATATGTGACCGATATCTTCCGTTTAGCAAAATCAACTGCATTTTTCATAAGGAAATTTTCTATTTCATTATTTTTAGGGCAGGAAAAATCCGAAATGATATCTTTTGCACCATCTTCTCCAAGAGACTCCAACAGATCAATTATGTTAATGACAGAATATTCAGACATTTATTTTTTCTTCCTTTGTGAAAAAAATTCCGTAATTTTATCCTTGTCGGTAATATATTCCGGTGCCGAAAGTTCCGGACGGGATCTTTCTTTTGAAGAACGTTCAAGAGCGTCTACGAAAGCTTCTGCCGTTTTGCTGTCTTTTATGCTGAAATTTGCAAAAATGCTTGAAGTTGCCATACATATTACCTCCTTAAATACGTTTCTTTATTTTATTATACGATAT
>CANQPX010000050.1 GCA_947625915.1 uncultured Clostridia bacterium | reverse complement strand
TATTCAAGAAGAATAAATTATCATCATAGGCTTGTTTATAGTATTATTGATGATGAAAAAATTGTTAAAATAGTAAGTTTATGGACACATTATGAACGATATAATTGAAAGGAACTTTAATATGAAACTTTTAACTTCCCCTATGGGCTGGAACAGCTGAGCCTGCACGCGTGCGGGCGTAGTTTTGTTTTTCTGATTTTTTGAGCCTGCGCCTAAAGTTTTGATGTTCTTTTCACCGGTGGGGTTCTTTAGTTTGCTTTTCTTGATTTTTTATTTTGAATATAACCCTTTTTGCCATTTCTTGCGAGGGGCAGACAACCATAAGGGAAGGCATCGGGTGGGTGGGGACGGTCGGTGAGGGTTCTTTTGTGTTCTGTTCTTATTTCTTTGTTTATCTTATAACCTTTTTGCATAGTAGTTCGGGGGGATGACACTTCAGGGAAGGAAGAACCCGAACGCGCCCAAAGGCGCTCGCCGGGTTCTCCCTTCCCCTGCGTTTCTCCCCCCGCACCCCTCTTTTCCTAACCCTATCCCTCTCCGCGCTCGCTATGCTAAAGTAGATGTTATAGAAGAAATTCCATAATGTTCTATAACAAAGTTTGTGAAATTAACAGTAACCGTTAGTTTTGCTTATCTTGATAGCTGTGTTCTAAACTTAGACTATAAGGGACGCAAAAAAGAGTTCTAAACGATAAAATTTCTTTTTATGGAGTCCTCTCCCGATTAGAACGCTTATTCTTCTTTAATTTTCATCTAATATTAGAACGCTCGTACTAAGATAAGCAAAATTAAAGAACCCGTAGCCATCGCTTTCCACGTTCCGGAACGCTAAGTTTTTTCTTCTATAATATCAACTTTAGGATAGCGAGCGCGGAAGGGGAAAGGTTGAAGGAAAATGGGGATGCACGAAAGCTGACGCAAGCGTCAGCTGGAGAAAACCTAAGGGAAGGGAGATCAAAACGCGAAGCGTTTTGATTTTTAACCGTGCGAGCGTCCATAGGGACGCTCGGGTTTCCCCGTCCCTTATGGTTGTCTGCCCCTCGCATAAATTGGCAAAAAGGGTTATAAGATAAACAAAAAATAAGAACAGAACACAAAAGCCCCCCGCCGTCCCCCACCCACCCCACGCCTTCCCTGAAGTGTCATCCCCCCGAACGTTTTGGTAAAATGAAATTTTTACTATAGCTTTTTAAGAAAAGCAAACTTCGCCCCTTTTACATTTGCTCCGAAAAGCAAAAAAGAGGTTATAAGCAAAATAAAAGATAAGGACAGAATATCAAAAATATAGAAAGGAACTTTAATATGAAACTTTTAACTTCCCCTATGGGCTGGAACAGCTGGGACTGCTACGGCGCGGGCGTCACCGAAGATATCGTCCGTCAGAACGCCGATTTTATGGCGAAACATCTTAAAAAATACGGCTGGGAATATGTTGTGGTGGATATTCAGTGGAGCGCTCCCGATGCGAAAGATCATGTGTATCAGCCCTTTACCGAACTTTGCATGGACGAATATTCACGCCTTATGCCTGCGGAAAAACGTTTTCCCTCGGCGGCAGGCGGAAAGGGTTTTGCTCCCCTTGCGGAATATGTTCATTCGCTTGGCTTGAAATTCGGCATACATATCATGCGCGGTATTCCCCGTCAGGCTGTGCATAGAAATACTCCCATAAAAGGCACGGACATTACCGCCCGTCAGATAGCAAAAACTTCAAGCATCTGCGTTTGGAATACCGATATGTACGGCATTGATCCCGACAAAAAAGGCGCAAAGGAATATTACGAAAGCATTTTTGAACTTTACGCTTCTTGGGGCGTTGATTTTATCAAATGCGATGACATCTGCCGCGAACTTCCCCACGAGGAAAGCGAACTTGTCCTTATGAGCGAATGTCTCCGCAATTGCGGACGGGATATAGTTTTCAGCCTTTCTCCCGGACCTGCGATCGTTGAAAAATCGGAACTTTACAAACAGACCGCAAATATGTGGCGTATCACCGATGATTTCTGGGATAAGTGGGAACTCCTTTACGATATGTTTTCCCGCGCGGAAAAATGGTGCATACACACAGGGGCGGGACATTATCCCGACGCGGATATGCTTCCAATAGGACCCATTTTGCAGGATTACGGCAAGGAGAACCGCACTAAATTTACTCCCGATGAACAGATAACAATGCTTACGCTTTGGAGCATTTTCCGTTCGCCGCTGATGATAGGCGGCGAAATGACCGGTTTTGATGAATTTACCATGAGCCTTATCACCAACGAGGATATCCTTAAAATGCACAAGAATGCCCGTCATTCTCACCCGGTATGGAGAAAAGATATCGGCGGCACCGAGCATATCCTCTGGACGGCGGCAAGTTCCGAAGGCGGACAGTATGCGGCGGTTTTCAACGCAGGCGAAAAGGACAGCGATGTGGAAATTTCCCTTTCCGATCTTGAAATTGAAAGCTGTTCGGAAATCACCGAACTTTGGAGCGGGGAAAAATGTTCAGCGGACGGTTCATTCAGGGTTTCCCTGAAAAGTCACGGCGCAAAAGCTTTTCTGATGAAGTGATCTAAAACAAAAATAAGGCATACAACTCCTTTAAAAGAATTGTATGCCTTTTTCATTTCATATAACTGTTATAAATGCTTATGCCTTTACGGAATTAAGCTTCTTTGCAAGCTGAGATTTCTTTCTCGCAGCAGCATTCTTATGGATAATGTTCTTTGCAGCTGCCTGATCTACCTTTTTCATTGCAAGTCTGATAGCAGCTTCGGAATTCTCCGCCTTTTCAGCGCAAGCAGCGTCAGCGGTCTTGAGAACGGTCTTGAGGTTGGATCTTACCATTTTGTTCTGTGCAGCCTTGGTCTTGATGACTTTAACTCTTTTCTTAGCGGATTTGATGTTTGGCATAATTTTCTCTCCTTAATAATTTCAGATTTTACGGAAATAATAACATAAAATTCGGCATGATCTTACGCCAAAGCCTGACACGGACAGCCCGGCAGCCGATAAAAATGTCATTTGACGGCGGCTTAACAAAGATGTAATGACTCATCTTCGCTGCGGAACGCAAATGATTTAACAGTACGACTGCCCTGATCCTTTCATTCCGACGCAAGCCTAATAATAATATTAACATTTTTCCCGACATTTTTCAATAGGCATATTCTAAAAAGGCATAGAATTTTTACAGCAAATTTTATGCATTTCACACAAATTTTTCAAATCACAAAAGAAAGGAAATTTTTGTATGTCCATAAGAACAGACCTTGCAGTGGAAATGATAGACGAGGACGCCGCAAATTTGCCCAAAGGCATAAAACGCCGTCTGCGTAAGAGTTCCGCCTGCTCCATAACCGAAATAACCGTTGCCGATGACGCTGCGGGGATCCGTATCGGCAAGCCGAAAGGACGGTATATCACCATTGAGACCGACAGGCTTTCCGCAGGTCCGCAGGATTTTGACGAACAAGTCTCCAACATTGCCGATGAGATATCGGAACTTATCGGCGGTGAGAAAAAGACCGCTCTTGTTGCGGGTTTGGGGAATTCCGACATTACTCCCGACGCTCTTGGTCCGATGGTAGTCTCGCATATAATTGCAACAAGGCATCTGCATGATGAACTTCCCGAGGGACACGAACTGCGCCGACTTAACAAAGTTTCCGCCATTGCTCCGGGAGTCCTCGGACAGACGGGCATAGAAGCTGCGGAGATCATACGCTCGATCTGCGGAGAGGTAAGACCTGATATCGTCATTGCCATAGACGCCCTTGCCTGTTCGGACATTTCCCGTCTCGGTTCAACGATACAGCTAAACGATTCCGGGATATCTCCCGGTTCGGGGGTTCAGAACCGCAGGAAAGAACTTTCCGAGGAGACTCTCGGTATTCCCGTGATAGCGATAGGAGTTCCCACAGTTGTGGATATGCATACTATCGTTGAAAACATAACGGGGGATCCTCCCGACAAGCATTTGCCGAACATGATGGTAACTCCCCGTGATGTGGATAAGCTTATCGAGCGGACATCGCGGCTGCTTGCATATTCCATAAACAAGGCGTTACAGCCGGGACTTACGATCGAGGATATTACGGCGCTGTCATAGTTTTTTGAGTAAAACTTCCCAGAAAATATTTAAAACAATTTTGCGCGCAGCGCAAAATTGAAAAGCTGGTCCAGCGCAGCCGCGCTGGTGGGGTCAAGGGGCGAAGCCCATTGTCGCGCTCCGCAGAGCGCGAAATCCCCTAATGCCTTTAGGAGCTCCGCAGGGGGTGAATTGCTGTCGCAGACAGCAAGAGGGGGAAGCCCTGCGATAGAGGGCTTCCCCCTTGGCATTAACGGCTATTATAATTTAAGCCTTGCAAAACAGCCCGGTGAGCTGTTTTGCAATACAGAGTAATTTGTTTTTCTAAAAATAATCTGTTGTTTGACAACAAACTATATTATGCTTTATTGACAAACTGAGCCGCACTTTTTGAGTGCGGCTGTTTTCGCTGATACTATTTTCTTCTTGCGGGATTTCTTCTCTTTACGTCAAGAACTTTTTTAAGGTCGCCCATGCGTTCGTCCGAACTTTGTTTGAACTTATTGAGCATATCTTCAAACGCCGCTTCGGGAGTCTGGGGAGCTTTTTCCTGAACAGGTTTCTGATTGTTTTCCTGTCTGCGTCCGCCGTTCCCGCCGCGTCTGCCGCCGTCTTTCTTAGGCTGCTGATCCGTGAGTGCTTTTTTGATGGAAAGGGAAATTTTCCCCTCCTCGCTGACTGACAGAACTTTTACTTTTACTGTCTGACCTTCGGAAAGGTGATCTTTTATTTCGCTGACATAAGTGTTCGCGACCTCGCTGATATGTACCATTCCCGTAGTGCCCGGCTCGATCTCCACGAATGCGCCGAACTTAGTTATTCCTGTAACTTTTCCCTCGTAGATTTTTCCTACATCCAACTGCATAAGAATTTTTTGATCCTCTCGTATGATTTTATTTTCCCTGAGCGGGTACTTCAATTTCCTGCCGTATCATAGAATCTGCGCTCGTTAGGGTAGGCATAGCCCAATACTTCCGTAGCGTAGCGTTCCATGAATTCTCTTTCGTCCTCTTCGGATAGGATACTCCGGTACTCATCGTTTTCGTTTTCAAGCTCGCGGGCTTTTTCGGTAAGGACGGCGAGTTCTTGTTTTTTCTCGGCTATTTCCGCCTGAGTCAGTACGATGGAGCAAACGCAGTAAAGGACAAAGACAGAACCCGAGACGGTAACAAAGATCTTAAACAGCGGGTGGCTGTTTTTATTTTGTTTTTTAAGGCGTTTGAGATCCTTTTTTTTGGCTTTGAGCTGTTCTGCCTCGTTCATGTCTTCACCTCCCGGCATTCTTTTTCAGAATATTCTTCTCCAGACTAATAAACTTATTATACACCATAGCGGCAGCATTTTTCAAGTGGTTTTCAGCACTTCTTCGGGATATTCGGCTATTTTTATGATTTCCCACAAAAACAGGCACAATTTTTTGACAAATAATTTTAAATAATTTTACAAAAGGTTCAATTGCAAAAGAATATACTTTATGTAAAACCTTATAAACGGTGTTGAAAACGCTTCTTATGATCCCTATAACTATACTTCCCACCGTAACTATGTACAATATGAAGCCTAAGACAGAACCAAAAAATATAAAAAACCTGACTTGTCCTCTTGCGAAATTTGCCGCAAACAAAAATATGCAGGCTCCGTATATCAGCCAGAACAGCACATCTTCCATCATCACCGCTCCGCGCTTTGCAAGGGGCGGGAATACCGTTCTCAATACCCTGAAACAATCATACAGTACGCCCATTGCCGCGCCTAATACCACGGACATAAGGAATATCGCCGTTTGCTGAGAGATCGTAAAAAATGTATCTATATGCAAATCCTCACCTCGTCAGCGGAATATTTTCCCCAGAAAAGAAAGCGGTGCTTTCCGTTCCGGATCGCCGTAAAATATACTTTTTATCTCTCCCTCGATGCTCATTTCACCGCTTTCCACCGAAAGACCGTTAACGTGCAGATCGGTGCCTTTTACGGTCATTTCCCCCATACTGGTATAGAGCAGCACCGTGCTTTCATCAAATTTGTCAACGTCTGTGACGCCCGATACGGAGAGTTTTTTTCTGCCTTCAAGGATAATGTTGTGTATCGGCAGCTTCTTGTTTACATCATTCATATTAAGACCTCCTTTTTGACCAATATATGCACGGTCTTACGGTCATAGAACACTTTAGGCAGCGTTCGTGCGGACAAAAAAAAGAAAAAACTCTTGCAAAATCTTCCGCAATATGTTATTATATAAAATCATAGGGGATATGGCGGGGCGGATCGGTGTACGGACGGAAGTTCCGTACATGACCGCTGCTGCCGCTTTCCCGACATAATAAGTCATAATACGAAAGGCAAGGTTTTTTCTGTGAGCTATATTATTGCGCTTATCGTTCTGATAGCGATGTCTGCGGTATTTTCTTCAATGGAAACCGCATTTTCTTCCGTGAACAAGATCCGTCTTAAACATGAGGCTTCAAACGGCAGCAAAAAAGCTGCGCGCGCTCTTGCGATCGCGGAAAATTTCGATAAGGCGCTCACCACAATACTTATCGGCAACAATATCGTAAATATCCTTTCCTCATCATTGGGAACAGTCTTTTTCACAAGTTTGCTCGGAACTGCAGGCGTGGCGGTATCCACCATTGTTATGACCATATTGGTACTTATTTTCGGCGAGATAATGCCGAAAACTTTTGCAAAGCAGAACCCCGAAAAGTGCGCGCTTGCTTTTGCCGCTGCTTTGGGCGGCATAATGTGGCTTCTGACGCCTGTTTCGGCGGTATTCTCACTTATACAGAAAGGCATGATGAAAGCCGTAAAAACGGACGCTTCTCCTAATTTTACCGAGGACGAACTGAAATATATCATCGAGGAGATTGAGGATCAGGGCGTTCTTGAAGAGCAGGAGAGCGATCTTGTGCGTTCGGCGCTTGAATTTGACGAAATAATCATCGAGCAGATACTTGTCCCGAGAGTAAAAGTAATTGCCGTAGAACGTAATGAGGACGTAGGAAAAATAAAAGAGATCTTCATGAGGGACAAATATACGCGGCTGCCTGTATACGAAAATTCCATTGACAACATTATAGGTCTTATAAATGAAAAGGATTTTTTTGCGCTCCTGCTCGAAGCGGACGGAAAGCCTTTCAGTATAGAGGGCATTATCCAGAAAGCTTTGTATGTTTCGGAAATGAAGCTGATATCCGAAGTACTGTACGAAATGCAGCATACAAAGATCCATATGGCAATAGTAAAAGATCAGTACGGCGGCACAAGCGGCATCGTTACTATGGAAGATATCATAGAAGAACTTGTGGGGGAAATTTATGATGAGAACGACGAAGTTGTACACAACATAGTAAAAGCTGCGGAAAACACATATGATGTTCAGGCTGATATAAGTATTTCCGATATGCTTGAAGAATTGGAACTTCCGCCGGATCTTATCGAAACGGAGAGCAACACTGTGGGTGGCTGGGTAATGGAACTGTTCGGCTGTATTCCCGAAGCGGGAGCGTCTGTGACGAGCGGGATCTTTACCGTCAGCGTTATGGAATCCGATGAGCAATCCGTTTCAAAGGTAAGCATAAAGATAGATATGCCGGCTGAAAAAGATGATGATGAATAAAAAACTGAAAAACAGGCGCGGACAAACTAAAAAACGAAAAACAAAACTTTGCCCGAAAAGCCGGTCGAGCCAGACAAAACCTTTGGTTTTGTTTTGCACAGACTCGCGGTTTCCAAAGGCAGAGCCTTTGGTCGTCGAAACGAACGCAGTTCGTTTTTCGCAGAACGACGAAATCCCCCTTACGAAGGCGCCTCTGCAAAGGGTGTGAATAAAACGACGCAAGCGTCGTTTCAACCGAAGGTTGCAAGAGGGGAACGCTCTGCAAGAGAGAGCGTTCCCCTTGGCATTAACGGTTATTATAATTTGTGCCTTGCAAAACAGCCCGGTGAGCTGTTTTGCAATAAAGAGCAATTTGTTTTTATAAAAAATATTCCGTTATTTGTCAAAAACTATATTATGCTTTATCGGCAAACTCAGAACTCCCCGATCAAGTGATCGGGGAGTTCTTTTGCTGTATCGTTTAAAATTACTTGTTGAGTCTTGCTTCGATAGCGTCAAGCTGCTCTCTGAGCGCTGCGGGGATCTTTCCGCCCTTTGCGGCAATATCCTCATCATAGTATCTTCTCATTTCGGCAATTTCTTTCTTCCAGAGATCCTTGTCAACATAGAGAAGCTTATCCATTACTTCGGGCGTTACTTCGTCCTCAATGCCTGTGGTGTCGATATCGCCCTTCTTGGGAACATATCCGATAGGAGTTTCTTCGGCATCTATGGTTCCTTCGCATCTCTTGATGATCCAGTCAAGAACTCTCATGTTATCACCAAATCCGGGCCACATGAAGTCGCCGTTCTCGTCCTGCTTGAACCAGTTTACGTTGAAGATCTTAGGAGCTTTGTCGCCAAGCTTTTCGCCCATGTCGAGCCAGTGCTGCCAGTAATCGCCTACGTTGTAGCCGATGAAAGGCTTCATCGCCATAGGATCGTGACGGAGAACGCCTACTGCGCCTGTTGCAGCGGCAGTTGTTTCGGAGGAAACAGCAGAACCTACATATGTTCCGTGCGTCCAGTCAAATGCCTGATATACAAGAGGTGTTGTAGAAGCACGTCTGCCGCCGAAGATCATTGCGGAGATAGGCACGCCCTTGGGGTTGTTGAACTCGGGAGAAATGCAGGGGCAGTTCTCGGCGGGTGCGGTAAATCTGGAGTTGGGGTGAGCAAGCTTCTGGGGCTTTCCGTCAGCGCCCATAACGGAAGTGTATTCCTTGCCGTTTACCTTTGCGCCCTTCCACTCGGTAGCGTCCTCGGGAGGATTCTTGTCAAGACCTTCCCACCAAACGGTGTTATCCGCATTGTTGAGGGCAACGTTTGTGAATATCGTATTCTTGCTTGTGGAAGCAAGAGCGTTGTAGTTGGATTTAGCGTTAGTTCCGGGAGCAACTCCGAAGAAGCCGTTTTCGGGGTTGATGGCATAAAGTCTGCCGTCCTCGCCCTGTTTCATCCAAGCGATATCATCGCCGACGGTGAATACTTCGTAGCCCTTTGCCTTATATCCCTCGGGGGGAATGAGCATTGCAAGGTTCGTCTTACCGCAGGCAGAGGGGAAAGCTGCTGTGATATACTTAACTTCGCCGTTAGGCTTTTTAACGCCGAGGATAAGCATATGTTCAGCCATCCAGCCTTCGTTCTTGCCCTGATAGGAAGCGATACGCAGAGCGAAGCACTTTTTGCCGAGGAGAACGTTTCCGCCGTAAGCGGAGTTTATCGACCAGATGGTATTGTCCTCGGGAAAGTGAACGATATATCTGTTTTCGGGGTCAACGTTTGCTTTGGAGTGGAGACCTCTTACGAAATCGTTGGAAGTATCGCCGAGGTTCTCGAAAGCAGCCTTGCCCATTCTTGTCATGATATTCATGTTGAGAACGACATATATGGAGTCGGTGATCTCAACGCCGACTTTTGCGAGAGGAGAGCCTATAGGACCCATAGAATAAGGAATAACATACATAGTTCTGCCTTTCATGACGCCGTCATAAAGGGGAGTAAGTTTAGCGTACATTTCCTTAGGGTCGCACCAGTTGTTGGTAGGACCGGCATCTTCTTTTCTGCGGGAGCAGATGAAAGTTCTGTCCTCAACTCGGGCAACATCGTTGGGGAGAGTTCTGTGGTAGAGGCAGCCGGGAAGTTTTTCGGGGTTGAGCCTGTACATTTTGTCCTTGTCTCCGTCGGGGAGAGAGCAGACCTCATCGGTAATTGCGTCAAGCTGTTCTTTTGAGCCGTCGATCCATACGACCTTATCGGGTTTGGTAAGGGCGATCATTTCATCGACCCATTTGTTGACATTGGGGTTTTTGGTAAGAGACATAATTTTTGCAGCTCCTTTGTAAAAAAATTGATTGGAAACTTTCCGTATAACGGCAAAAATATTCAAAATTCCCACGAATACTATTATATCCCATTTCCGTCAACAAGTCAAGGGGTGAACATTAATAAAAATAAAATTTTATATTTCGGCGGCGGGAGCGGGGTTCACTGAATGTCAGAAATAAGTCCAGCGTAGTATTTGCTGAGTTTTTCGGCAAGTGAATTCAGCAGCTTGAGGGAATCGTTCCGCAGGTGCAGATCGGCGTAGATGCCCTGTTCGGAGAGTTCCGCGGCACGTTTGGCATATTCAACGGCTTTGACGGTATTTTCCTCGGCAAGTGAACCTGCCATATGGTAGAAGCATTTTGCGGATATAGCGGTAAACTCATCGGTAAAGCTGCCCCAGTCCTCGCCGTCCCCCGCAAGTTCGGCGGCTTCGGAATATCTTCCCTCGAGGAACAGCATTTTCATGCGGACGAGTTTTTCCGCGCCGGAGACTGTTCCCGAGGGAGTTTCCTCGTCGCCTTGGGTATATGAAGTTATAGGTATATCCAGCACCGAAGCGAGATATTCCAGAGTTTTCACCGAGGGCGTAGCTTTTCCGCTCTCTATCTGACTGAGCATATTGCGTGTAATGAAATCGCCTGCTACCTCGCTCTGGGACATTTTCTTGGAGATACGGGCTTCTTTTATCATTCTTCCTCTTTCTGCCGGTGTCACAGCGTTCCCACCTTTACATTTAGTAAATTTAATTTACTATATTGTATCACATCTTTTACAAAATTGCAAGAGGGTAAATAAAAATTTTTTTCAAAACCTCTTGACAAGCAGAAAATATTCGTATATAATCAAATTAGTAAATTAAATTTACCTTTGAAAGGATAGAGGAAAAGTGGGCAGTTTTGCTGACCCGTTTGAAGCTTTCATATGGGTCTGGAGCTTGTTTTATGCGGCTTTGACACCGCTTAGCGGCTTTTTTTGGATTTTTGTCAAAAGGTACTTGACAAATTTTTGATATCGGGTTATAATGTAGTAAATGATATTTACTTGACCCGGCATGAGAGGAGAGTTATTATGTCCGAATGGTGGGCTTCTTTATCATCTTTGCTGAAAGTGCTGTATTGCTTTGCAGTTCCGTCAACGCTTATACTGCTTTTGCAGACTATCTTTTCAATATCGGGATTTGGGCATGACGGAGATATAAATATCAGCGATACCAGCGGTCTGGACGGCGGCTTTGACGTTCCCGACGGCGGTGCGGATATTGATTTGGATACCGATATCGGCACAGATATCGATACCGATATGAACGGCGATGTTTGCCCGCAAGGTGATGTGGATATGAATATCCACGTTCACGGGGACTTTACGCCGCTGAAGCTTTTTACGGTACAGGGGATAGTGGCTTTCTTTGCAGTTTCGGGCTGGGTGTCCATAGCGGCGATAAGCGGCGGGATCCCGCCGTTCCTCGGCTTGCCTTTAGGGGTGATCGCGGGATTTTTCGCCATGTACGGTATTGCAAAACTTATACAGCTAAGCAAAAAGCTTGTTGAAAACGGCACGGTGGATTTCCGCAACGCCATTGGTGAGAACGCAACGGTTTACATACCCATTCCGCCAAACGGTGAAGGTGAGGGGAAAGTTACGTTGACTTTACAGGGACGGTTCATGGAATGTGAAGCTGTTTCCTACAGCCGTGAGGTTCTGAAAACCGGCACGCAGGTTCGCGTTACCGATCTTAACGGTGAAACGCTTGTTGTTGAAAGGGAATAGCAAGGCTGAGGCGGGGAGTCCCCGCGGGCATATGGGCGGGGTTCTTTAGTTCTCTTTTCTTGATTTTTATTTTGAATATAACCCTTTTTGCCTAATAGTTCGGGGGGATGACACTTCAGGGAAGGAAGAACCCGAACGCGCCCAAAGGCGCTCGCCGGGTTCTCCCTTCCCCTGCGTTTCTCCCCCCGAGCCCCCCTTTTCCTAACCCTATCCCTCTCCGCGCTCGCTATGCTAAAGCTATAGTAAACGACATAACAAAATCTACATTGACATATTTGTGATGATATGGTATACTATTCATAGAGGTGATTTCT
>CANQPX010000049.1 GCA_947625915.1 uncultured Clostridia bacterium | reverse complement strand
GCCCTCTATCGCAGGGCTTCCCCCTCTTGCTGTCTGCGACGCAAATGACGCTTGCGTCATTTTATTCACACCCCTGCTGAGCTCCTAAAGGCATTAGGAGAATTTCGCGCTCTGCGGAGCGCGACAATGGGCTTCGCCCCTTGACCCCACCAGCGCGGCTGCGCTGGACCAGCTTTTCGGGCGAAGTTTTGTTTTTCGTTTTTTAGTTTGTCCGCGCCTATTTTTAGTTTTTTGGGCTTTAAGTTATAATTTTTGTAAAAATTATCATTCTTTTTTGTTATAACTATTGAAATCAATGACGGTCTGTGTTATAATGTTAGGTAATGTGTTTTGCAGGAGGTCTGAATTTAAAATGAAGTTGATGATATTCGACCTTGACGGAACTTTGCTCAATACTCTTGACGATCTGGCGGATTCGGCAAATTTTATGCTCGAAAGCATGGGATTTCCCACACACTATACGGAAGAATATAAATACTTCGTTGGAAACGGTATCCCCAAGCTTATCGAAAGATGCCTGCCGGAAAATGCCCGTTCGGAAAAATTTCAAAAACAGGCTCTTGAAATTTTCAGCAAACGTTACGGCGAACATTATACCGATAAAACTCGTCCGTATGAAGGTATACCCGAAATGCTCGATGAGTTGGCGGAAAACGGCGTGAAACTTGCCGTTGCATCAAATAAAGCGGACGCTTTTACACAGTCGCTGGTGAAAAGATTTTTCGGGGAAAGATTTGACATTATAAGAGGAAGTCTGCCCGGCGTGCCGCGCAAACCTTCTCCCGAAATAGTTTACGGGATAATGTCGGAGATCGGCGCGGAAAAGTCGGAGACCGTGTTTGTCGGCGATTCGGGCGTTGACATTACCACCGCAAAAAATGCGGGCGTGAGATCCATAGGCTGCCTGTGGGGCTTCAGAACTAAAGAAGAACTTATTTCCGCAGGAGCGGTAAATATTGCGGAAACTCCGGAGCAGATACCGGAATTTACAGTAAAGGAGCAAATTGTATGAACTACAGCATTAAAGAAGTAGCGGAAAGATTAAAGGCTCTGCGCGAGATCGTGGGCATTTCTGCCGAAGAAATGAGCAGGCGCACGGATACTTCTCCGGAAGATTATGCGCTCATCGAACAGGGCGAAAAGGATTTCTCGGTAACATTCGTTTACAAATGCGCGGAGATCCTCGGCGTTGATATCATCGAACTGCTTACGGGAGATAATCCTAAACTGAAACGTTACTGCGTAGTAAGAAAAGGCACGGGACTTCCCGTTAAACGCCGCGAAGGTTTCGAGTATCAGCACCTTGCATATCTTTTCAAGGATAAGAAGATCGAACCGTTCCTTGTTATCGCGCCTTATTCCGAAGAGGAGCAGGAAAAACCTATTTCGCTTTCCGTTCACGAAGGTCAGGAATATGACTACATTCTGTCGGGAAGTCTGAAAACCGTTATCGACGGCAAGATCAAAGTTCTTAACGCGGGAGATTCGATAATATACGATTCGAGCGCGCCCCACGGAATGATCGCTGCAAACGGCGCAAAATGCGAATTTCTTGCTATTCTTATAAAGTAATTTTGGAGGACGACTGAAAATGGATCTTAGAAATTTCTATAAACGTTTTCTCACCGACACATTTGATGAAAACGGTACTCTTGTAAAACTTGAAATGCACGTTCCCGAAAATTTCAATTTCGGATATGACGTTATAGATGAAATAGCCAAAGGCGCGCCCGACCACAGAGCAATGGTATGGGTAAGCGAAACAGGCGAGGAAAAAGTTTTTACTTACGCCGACCTTATGAAAAAATCCAATCAGACCGCAAATATGCTCCTCGCTCACGGTATCAAAAAGGGAGATAAAGTTCTCGCGGTGCTGAAACGTCACTACCAGTTCTGGTTCCTGACCATCGCCCTTTGCAAGATCGGAGCGGTGCTTATCCCCGCAACAAATCAGCTTATGAAAAAGGATTACACATACCGTTTCCAAGCTGCGGACGTTAAGTATGTTATCGCAACAGCTGACGGAGAAGTCTCCGACCATATAGAAGAATCCCTTAAAGAATACGGCGGGATCACTGAGAAATTCATTGTCCGCGGTGATAAAGAGGGTTGGGTGTCTTTCGATAAGGAGATCGAAAAATATCCCGATACTCTGGAAAGAATACCGAATAAAGTTACCGATGATATGCTGCTTTATTTCACAAGCGGAACAACAGGCTATCCCAAAATGGTAATGCACAGCCACTACTATGCCATAGGACATATCCAGACTGCAAAACATTGGCACAATCTGGACGAAAATTCACTGCATTTCACCATATCCGAGTCGGGCTGGGGCAAATGTATGTGGGGCAAGATGTACGGTCAGTTCGCTTGTGCCGCATCGGTGTTCGTATATGATTTCACAAGATTTCATTCTGCGGATATTTTGCAGAAGATACAGGACTACAAGGTAACTTCCCTTTGCGCACCTCCAACGATGTTCAGAATGTTCATAAAAGAGGGTATAGAGGGTTACGACCTTTCGGGACTGAAATATTCCACTATCGCGGGAGAAGCCCTCAACCCCGAAGTTTACAACAGATGGCTCGAATATACGGGCTTGAAGCTTATGGAAGGTTTCGGACAAACAGAGACTACGCTCGTAGTTGCAAATCTTCCCGGAATGGAGCCGAAGCCCGGTTCAATGGGCAAGCCGACCCCGCTTTACAACGTTGATATCGTTGACGAGGACGGGAACACACTTCCCGCAGGTGAAACGGGAGAGATCGTTATCCGTGCGGATCCGAGCGTTCCCAACATCGGAATGTTCAAGGAATATTACAAGAACCCCGAAGAAACAAATAAGTCATGGAACAACAACATTTACCACACAGGCGATACGGCATGGAGAGATGAGGACGGTTATCTGTGGTATGTAGGACGTACCGATGACGTTATCAAAGCATCGGGTTATCGTATAGGACCATTCGAGATAGAAAGCGTTCTTATGGAACATCCCGCCGTTCTTGAAGTTGCGGTAACGGGCGCAAAAGATCCCATCAGAGGACAGGTAGTAAAAGCGACTATCGTTCTCACCAAGGAATACAAGGACAAGGGTGATGAAGCACTTATAAAGGAACTTCAGGAGCACGTCAAGAAGAACACTGCGCCGTACAAATATCCGCGTATCGTGGAATTTGTTGATGAACTTCCCAAGACCATCAGCGGAAAGATCAGGCGAGTTGCGATCAGAAATAATGATAATAAATAAAAATTATTTTAACAATTTTGCGCGCAGCGCAAAATTGAAAAGCTGGTCGAGCTGAGCCCAGCTCGCGGGGTTGAGGGGCGGAGCCCCCATCGCCGTCCGCAGACGGCGAAATCCCCTAATGCCTTTAGGAGCTCCGCAAGGGGTGAATTTACGCCGTAGGCGTAAAGAGGGGGCTGCCCTGCGATAGAGGGCGCCCCCTTAACCTTGCGATTAATTTTAGTCTTTGCCTTGTCAAACAACCCGGTGAGTTGTTTGACAACGAATATTTTTGAAAAGTTTATGCCGCAGTTTCAAGCTGCGGCAAAAATTTATATTAAAAAGTATTGTAATTTGTGCTGCAAAGTGGTATAATTTGAACGAAAGGACAGATCGGAATGATAGTAAAGAAAACAATTGATCTTTCTATGCCGCTTACAGATGAGCAGATCAAAGAACTTGAAGCTTTAAAAGATCGTCCTGTTGAATTTGACAAGGATCTCCCCGAACTTACCGAAAGCGAACTTAAACAATTCAAAAAATGTAATTATAAAAATAACAGATGATGATAACAACACGGGTCTGCTCGCAATTGAACAGACCCGTGTTTGTATATGATATGGGGAAAGTTAGGAGATGTCATATCTTTGCGGCAACAAGATCGCCCATTTCGGTGCAGGAAACACACTTGAGACCTGCTGCATCGGACATGATGTCCGCCGTGCGGTAACCTTCATTGAGAACTGCTGTGACCGCATTTTCAATAGCGTCCGATTCTGCGGACATATCGAAGGAATATTTCAGCATCATTGCTGCGGAAAGTATCGTTGCGATAGGATTTGCCTTGTTTTGTCCCGCAATGTCGGGAGCTGAACCGTGTATAGGTTCGTAAAGTCCGAGAGAAGTTTCACCCAGCGATGCAGAGGGGATCATTCCCAGAGAACCCGTTATCATTGACGCTTCGTCGGAAAGTATGTCTCCGAAAAGATTTTCCGTTACCAGAACGTCAAACTGTCCCGGATTTCTTACCAGCTGCATAGCGCAGTTGTCTACGAGAATGTCGTTGAATTCAACATCGGGATATTCCGCCGCTACCTTGTGGGAAATTTCTCTCCAGAGACGTGAGGAATCAAGCACGTTCGCCTTGTCAACGGAGTGTACTTTTCCGCGGCGTTTTCTTGCCATATCGAATGCAACGCGGCAGATCCTTTCAACTTCGTAATCGGCATATGTCATAAGATCGCTTGCGTGCTTAACGCCCTTGTCGTCGGTGTAAGTTTTCTTTTCGCCGAAATATGCGCCGCCGATAAGTTCGCGGACGATAACAAGATCAAGCCCGCTGTCGGTGATCTCTTTTTTCAAAGGACAAGCGGAAGCAAGGGGAGCGAGCAGCTTTGCGGGACGGATATTTGCAAAAAGTTTCAGCGCGCCTCTTATGCCTAAAAGTCCCGCTTCGGGACGGAGATTTCCGGGAAGTGTGTCCCACTTCTGACCGCCTACCGCGCCCAGCAGAACACTGTCCGAAGCAAGGCAGATGTCGATAGTTTCCTGCGGCAGCGGAACGCCTGTTGCGTCAATTGCACAGCCGCCCATGAGAACATCGGTATATTTAAAGCTGTGACCGAATTTTGCGCAGACTTTATCCAGAACTTTTATGGCTTCGGTGACGATCTCGGGACCGATACCGTCGCCTTTTATAACGGCAATATTCTTGTTCATTTAAGTTCTCTCCTTATTTTTTCAAAGATTTAAGCAGTCCGCCCGCGTTTATGATCTCTTTCATAAAATCGGGGAAAGGCTGTGCCTGATATGTTTGATTTTTAGTTTTATTTGTAATTATACCCGTGTCGAAATCAACTTCCACTTCATCGCCGCCGTCAATATTTTTAGCGGCTTCGTCACATTCAAGGATAGGAAGTCCTGTGTTAATGGCGTTCCTGTAGAAGATCCTTGCGAATGTTGACGCGATAACGCAGGATATACCGCTTGCCTTTATGGAGATAGGAGCGTGTTCACGAGAAGAACCGCAGCCGAAATTTTTAACGGCGACCATTATATCGCCCTCTTTTACATTTTTGACAAAATCCTTGTCGATATCCTCCATGCAGTGCTGAGCAAGCTCTTTCGGGTCTGCGGAGTTAAGGTATCTTGCGGGAATGATAACGTCGGTATCAACGTTATCGCCGTATTTATGAACTTTACCTGATACTTTCATAGTGCTGCCTCCTTACAAAACTTCCTTGGGACTGCTGATCTTTCCGGTAATTGCCGAAGCTGCGGCAACGGCAGGGGAAGCGAGATAAACTTCCGATTCGGGGTGTCCCATACGTCCCACAAAGTTTCTGTTCGTTGTGGCAACGGCTCTTTCGCCCTTTGCGAGGATCCCCATATGTCCGCCGAGGCATGGACCGCAAGTAGGCGTTGAAACAGCGCAGCCTGCGTTTATGAAAATTTCAAACAAGCCTTTTTTCATAGCTTCGAGGTAAATTTTCTGTGTTGCGGGGATAACGATGCAGCGGACGCCTTGGTGAACTTTTTTGCCTTTCATGATCTTTGCAGCCATTTCAAGGTCCTCCATTCTGCCGTTGGTGCAGGAGCCGATAACGACCTGATCTATCTTCACATCGCCCACTTCGTCAATGGTCTTTGTATTTTCGGGAAGATGTGGGAAAGCCACTGTAGGCTTGATCTCCGACAGGTCGATCTCATAGACTGCATCATAAGGAGCGTCGGGATCGGCTTCGTAAATTTTGTATTCGCGGTCAACTTTATCCGCTTGATAAGCCTTTGTGATCTCGTCAACGGCAAAGATACCGTTCTTTGCGCCTGCTTCTATAGCCATGTTTGCCATAGAGAGCCTGTCGTCCATGGAAAGGTTTTTCAGACCTTCGCCTGAAAATTCCATAGACTTGTAAAGCGCGCCGTCAACGCCGATCATGCCGATAATATGCAGGATAACGTCCTTGCCCATAACATATTCGCCGAGTTTGCCTTTGAGGTCAAATTTGATGGCTGAGGGAACTTTGAACCATGCTTCGCCGGTAGCCATGCCCGCAGCCATATCCGTTGAGCCGACGCCTGTGGAAAATGCTCCCAATGCGCCGTATGTACAAGTGTGGCTGTCCGCGCCGATAACGCATTCGCCCGAAGCCACAAGACCTTTTTCGGGGAGAAGGGCGTGTTCGATGCCCATATCGCCCACATCGAAATAATTCTTTATTTTAAGTTTTGAAGCAAAATCGCGGCATTGTTTCGTATGTGCAGCGGATTTTATGTCTTTATTCGGAGTAAAGTGATCCATTACCATAGAGATCTTTTCGGTATTGAAAACGCTGTTAAAACCTGCTTTTTCAAATTCGTTGATAGCAACGGGAGTTGTAACGTCGTTGCCGAGGATCATATCGAGTTTACATTTTATGAGCTGACCCGCTTCGACCTTATCGAGACCCGCATGAGCGGCAAGAATTTTCTGGGTCATAGTCATAGCCATAAAAATTCATTCCTTTCAAAGTTTTTTCTTCATTATACCACAGCTTACGGTATAATTCAAATACATATTATGAATAAACAACATGATAATAAGTTATATTTGAGTAAATTTTTTAAGTAAGAAGTGCGGTACTTGACTATTTTAAAAAATTATGGCATAATAAAAATGTTTTAAGTCTGTCGAGAAACTGAAAAAATAGGCGCGGACAAACTAAAAAACGAAAAGCAAAACTTCGCCCGAAAAGCTGGTCCAGCGCAGCCGCGCTGGCGGGGTCAAGGGGCGGAGCCCATTGTCGCGCTCCGCAGAGCGCGAAATTCCCCTTACGAAGGCGCCTCTGCAAAGGGGTGAATTGCCGCTGCAAGCGGCAAGAGGGGAACGCTCTGCAAGAGAGAGCGTTCCCCTTGGCACTAACGATTAATTGTAATTAAATCCTTGCCAAACAGCCCGGTGAGCTGTTTGGCAATACAGAGCAATTTGTTTTTCTAAGAAAATCCGTTGCTTGACAAAACTATATTATACTTTATCGACAAGCTGAATGCCTTTAAGTTCTGTAATTTGACAATTGTAAACTTTACGTGAACTTTTTACCCCCCATTGTTAAGATGATAAAAATATGATATCATATGTTTGAACGGTTTTGCGTTCGATCAATTTGCAAATATCAAGGAGGTAATACATATGGATATTTCAGGAATTTCTCAGAACCGCACTGCTATGACGCCGGATATTTCTCCGGTGAAAAAAGCGGAAGAAAATATCCCCGAAAAGGAAAACGAGATTCCCGAACAGCAGCCCGCAAAGAAATTTGATGAGTATGTTGAGTCGGAAAAGGATAAGCCTATAGGTCTTTACAGCGTTCCCGAGGACGAAAGCGGCGAAAAATGTACCGCCGACACCGATAAGGTAGATTCCGAGATAAAAATTATAAAGGAAAAAGCCGAGGAGATCCAAAGAAAACTAAAGTACGCGTCGGGCGAGGAAAAGTTCCGCTTGGAAAAACAGCTCCGCGCGGTGAACGCCGAGCTTGTGCAAAAGGATAACGATTCCTACCGCCGACAGAATACAATATTTACCATGGGTGAATAATAATATCTTTCCCCTGCGGAAAATAATTCGCAGGGGATCTCTTTTTGTAGAAAATTACAATTCTCACAATGAAATTTTGTGCAGAATTTTGCCATAAAAATACCGCTCCCGGATCGTATTTATATCAGACGGGTAAAATTGAGGTGATAAACAGTATGACGGACAGACAGTTTGAACGCAGGATAACTCTTATCCAACAGGGCGACAAACAGGGTCTCAGGGAAATTTACGATGAATACGGAAAAATGATCTATCAGTGCGCGTTACAGGTGCTGCATAACACTCACGACGCCGAAGATATTACATCGGAATTTTTCCTGAAACTCTGGAAGATCGCGGATACATACTGCTTTGGCGGCAAGCATAAGCGCTGGCTTGTCACTATCGCAAGGAATATGTCCCTCGATCTTCGGAAAAAACAGAGCCGCGAACTGCTTACACCTTTTGACGGCGGGGAAGATACCGCTGCAGGACCTGCCGACAGCGTTTCCGCTGAAGATACCGCCGAGGGGAACATCACCGTTGAAGCGGCTCTTGAAAAGCTTGACAGCGGCGAACGGGAGATCGTCAATATGAAAATCATCGCCGATATGACTTTCCGCGATATTGCCGCCGTTCTTGGGAAACCACTCGGAACGGTCACTTGGAAATACCGTAACGCCATCGGCAAGCTGAAAAAATTTATCGGGGAGGTGGATTCCATATGAAAACAAACAAACTTATCAAGCTTTACAAGGAAAATGCGGAGAAAAATTCCCCCGATATGGACTCCATCTGGGAAAAGATCGAGGGCAACCTTGAGCCGAAACCCGAAGGCACCGTCACCTCAAAGCCTTTGCCCAAAAAGATAACTTTCCGCCGCGCTGCCGTATGGGCAGCAGTCTGCGCAGCTGCATTGATAATTTTCCCCGTTTCCGTAAGGATCATCAACACTTCCCGTGAAATGTCCGCCAATGAGTCAATGACTGATGAGTCACCAATGCCGGGCACCGCTCCCATGACGCAGTCTGCGGCAGTACAAGATGTTACGGAAGCATTTTCGGAATACGCCGAAGCAGCCGACGAAGGGATCGTCAATGAGGAAACAGAAGAAGTCCTGCCGAGCGACGGACTTTATACCGCAGACGCTGAAAGTTTTTCTTCCTACAGATCATCGGGAAATGAATATTTCGTTGAGGAAAATGTTCTTATCCAGACGGACGTTATCGTAAACGCATATGTTGACCGCGTTTACAGCAAGGGAAATTCCACCTGCTACGAAATTTCCGCCAAGAACGCCGAGACGGGAGAAACGGAAAACATCACCCTTGAAAGCGGTTCCATTTACACCATGAAGCAGGACGGAAACTACATTCTGCCTTTGAAAAACGAAAACGGCAGCTATTCTCTTGCTTTTGAAAACGCTCCCCAGATCGAGGAGACCGAAAGCGGCGGCTTGGTTTTCCACAACGGCTGGATAAGTCTGGACGAAAATTCCGTTCCCGCCGAATATCCGCAGGTAAGCGCGGACGACTTTTTCTACGACAGAATGAGATCTTCATACAGTAATGATATTTCCCCGCTGCTCGAAAAGTGGCACGAAGTCAGACAAGAATAAAGAGGTAAAAGTATGAAAAGAAATTTTTTAAAAATTATTTCCGCGATCGTCGCGGCGGCAAGCTTTTCCGCCTGCACTGCACAAAAAGCGGATATGGAAACTCTTAACGAACTAAGCGTTACGACTGCATATGAAACCTACCACCCAACGGATACAATGCCAACGGAAATCCCCGAAACCTACCACCCTACGGACACAATGCCCGCGAAAATTTCGGAAAATTCCGAAACGGTCGACACTACGTCTGCGGAAATTCCCGAAACGGTCGGCACCACGTCTGCGGAAACTTCCGATTTCACCGGCGTTGATATGCCGACAGATTTTCAGCCGATAAACGGGAAACTCAGTGAAGCACTTCTGAAAAGCTGTTTGCAGGACGAGGAAAAGAATTTTGTAATTTCGCCGCTTAGCATAAAGCTTGCCATGAGCATGGCTGCGGCAGGTGCGGAAACAGGTTCGGACACCGAAACGCAGATACTGAACGCGCTTGGTTATTCCTCAAAAGCGGAAATGACCGAGGACTGCAAAAAGCTTATCACCGAACTTGACCGCGAGGACGGAACTATTACCGTAAGCGATTCCGTCTGGCTGTCGGAGAATTTTGACAATGTTTACCCCGAATACCTGAACGGCATAAGCGAAAATTTCAAGGCGGAAAATTTCACCGAGGACCTGACTTCCGACAAGTTTGTAAACGACATCAACAACTGGGTAAAAAGCAAGACAAACGGGCTTATCCCCACGATTTTTTCCGCACCTCTCAGCGACTTTGCACGAATGGTCCTTGTGAACGCGCTGTATTTCAACAACGAATGGAAAATTCCTTTCAGCGGCGTAAGCAGTGAATATATTTTCCACGGCGTTGACGGAGACGCTTCTGTAATGTTCATGCACGACACCCACAATGTGGATTACGCCGAGGGAGAAATCTTTAAAAGCATTGTCCTGACCTATAAGGACGGTTCGGTAATGAAGCTGTATCTTCCCACGGACGAAAGCAAAAATATCGGCGATATTATATCTTCCATGACAAATGAACAGCTTGCGGCGGCAATGGAACTTTCCTATAATTTCACGGAAGTACAGATATCTATGCCGAGGTTTGAATGTGAGTTCAATAATTCAATGGTGGAAACTTTAAAAAGCTACGCCATACTTGAAGCATTTGACCCGAATAACGCAAATTTCAGTGAAATGGCGGATATTTCAGGCGATAACCTGTATATTTCCGAAGTGATACATTCCGCAAAGCTGAAATGCGGCGAAAAAGGCACGGAAGCCGCTGCGGTAACTGCGGTAATTGTCGATGAAGCGGAGATGTGTTTTGCCGAACCAATATATTTCACCGCAAACCGTCCGTTTATGTACGAAATAGAGTCTCCCTCGGGCGAAACGCTTTTCGAGGGCGTTGTACAATCATTCAATTAACAGAAAGGAAATGATACTATGAAAAAGACCAAGATATTAAGTTTTATAGCGGCAATTTCAATTTTAGCGGGAACGTTTTCTGGCTGCGGAGCTTCAGATGAAAGCACCGGCAACGCAGGAGCGCCTATGAACGGAAATTCTTATGACGCTGTTCAGGATAACAAGTCATACGAAAAGGTTTACGAAACTGTCGGCGATGCGGCAGACGGAGCAATGCCCGAAGCTACGCCCGAAACCACAATGGCACTTACGGAAGCTGTGACGGGTGCAGTAAACGGTGCTGTTATGATGGACGATGGCGGGTATTACAACACCGAGGAATACAATCCCATTGTCGAAAACAGTTTCAAAGCCGCCGCGGAAGAACCCCTTTCCACATTTTCCATAGATGTTGACACGGCTTCCTACGCCAATGCTCGCCGAATGATAGAAATGGGCGGATATGTTGACCCTGACGCTGTCCGCATTGAGGAATTTATAAATTATTTCGATTATGACTATTCCGAACCCACAACGGACGACCCGTTCTCGGTGAATACGGAACTTTCCGACTGTCCTTGGAATGACGAAGCAAAACTTCTTCTCGTGGGTCTGAAAGCGGAGGACATTCCCCAAGAAGAACGTGTACCCACAAATCTTGTTTTCCTGATAGATGTCAGCGGCTCGATGTTTTCCGAGGATAAACTTCCCCTTGTTCAGGAGTCTTTCTCGATGCTTACCGACAATCTCACCGAGGACGACAGAATTTCCATTGTAACATACGCGGGCGAGGACAAAGTTGTGGCGAAAGGTCTTACCGGTGACAAAAAGGACGAAATAAAGAAAGCCATCAACAGTCTTGAAGCGGGCGGCTCAACTTTCGGCGAAGCGGGAATAAACCGCGCATATGAACTTGCGGAAAAATATTTCATAGACGGCGGAAACAACCGCGTTATCCTTGCCACCGACGGTGATCTTAACGTTGGAATTTCCAGTGAAGAAGAACTTACAAAGCTCATTGAGGAAAAGCGCGATTCGGGCGTGTTCCTGTCGGTTCTCGGTTTCGGCACGGGAAACTACAAGGACAACCGCATGGAAGCCCTTGCCGACCACGGAAACGGAAACTATTCCTATATTGACAGCCGTCTTGAAGCGGAGAAAGTTCTTGTAAAAGAAATGGCGGGAACTCTTTACGCCGTTGCAAAGGACGTAAAAATTCAGGTGGAATTCAACCCCGAAAATGTAGCTTCTTACCACCTTGTGGGATATGAGAACCGCGCACTTGCAAATGAAGATTTTGCGGACGACACAAAAGATGCGGGAGAGATCGGAGCAGGTCACACCGTTACCGCGTTATATGAACTTATCCTCAACGACGGGGAAAATTCCGCTGTTCCTCCTGCCACGCTAAAATACAGTTCGGTAAATTATGAATATGAAAGCAACGGTGAATACAGCGATGAACTTCTGACCGTTTCACTGCGTTACAAACAGCCCGACGGCGATACGAGCAAGCTGCTTGAAGTT
This sequence comes from uncultured Clostridia bacterium, assembly GCA_947625915.1. Taxonomy (GTDB): domain Bacteria; phylum Bacillota; class Clostridia; order Oscillospirales; family Ruminococcaceae; genus RGIG8773. The sequence continues at coordinate 392 of CANQPX010000049.1, read as the reverse complement.
CCCGTTTCAAAGGAAATTTACACCGAGAAAATGCCGTCAAACATGACCTTTGCAGCGGCTGCGGCGGAATTTGCAATGGTTCTTCGGGGCAGCGCATACAAAGGAAATGCCGACTGCGGACAGATCCTTGAAATGCTTGAAAATTACGATTACAGAAGCGATGATTACAAGAGTGAATTTGTTTATCTTGTGCGGACAATGGACAAGAGGGGATATTGAAAAGGCGCGGACAAACTAAAAAATGAAAAACAAAACTTTGCCCGAAAAGCTGGTCCAGCGCAGCCGCGCTGGTGGGGTCAAGGGGTGAAACCCCTTGTCGCGCTCCGCAGAGCGCGAAATTCCCTATACGAAGGCGCCTCTGCAAAGGGGTGAATTGCAACCGAAGGTTGCAA
>CANQPX010000048.1 GCA_947625915.1 uncultured Clostridia bacterium | reverse complement strand
AGCCCGGTGAGCTGTTTTGCAATACAGAGCAATTTGTTTTACTAAAAAATGTATATTATGCTTTATCGACAAGCTGATTCGGGACTGCGTAAAAGCAGTCCCGAATTTTATTTCTTTATGATTATTTCGCATTTTGAATTTGGATCCGTGCGGATAATTTCATTCACCGCGGGAACTTTTATGATCCCGCTTTCGGGATTTTTTATGCTGATTACAGGCGTAATAATATCCGCGTCAACAGAACTTTTTTCAAATGCAAGATCGGTGTCGATCATTTCACAGTTTATAAGTTTTAAGTTTTTGCAGTAACAAAACGGCTGTGTTCCGATAATTTTGCAGTCGATAAGCGTCAGCCCGTCGGAATACCATGCAAGATATTCGCTTTTAACGGTGCTGTTCCGAACGGTAATATTTTCTCCGTGCCAGAAAGCGTCTTTTGTGATGAAATTGCAATTTTCAAATTCCGCATTTTTTATATACTGGAAAGAATACTTTCCGTCAAGCTCAACATTTGTAAATTTCATATTTTCCGACCGCATCATAAAATATTCGCTTACGGCATTGACATTTTCCATTGTGATATTTTTTACCGACCAGCCGAATTCGGGAGAAATTACATCGCAGTCCCGAAGTGTAATATCCGAACATTCCCGCAGTGCCTTTATACCGTGAAGTTTTGTGCGGGAAATTTCCGCATGATCCGTGTACCATAAAGCCGCACGGCAATTCTCGGTCATTTCGGAATTTGATATAACAAGTCCGCTGTTGTGCCAGAACGGGTATCTTAAATTGAAATAACAATCTTCCGCAGTAATATTGCGGCTCTCTTTGAACGCGCTCTCACCGTCGGCAGGACCGTCAAATGAACATTTCCTTGCGGTAACGTCACGGCTTTCGTACAAAGCGCGTTCTTCATCAAACGTCATATTTTCAATTATCTGCATAGTAGACCTTCTTTATCATGCTAAATTTTCTTTAAAGAATTTCTCCAATTTGTCAAATGGTATAACATTTAAATTGTCGTAAAGATCCGTGTGAACTGCATCGGGAATTATGAGAAGTTCCTTGTTGTCCGCATATTTGCTGTCTTTTGTCATAGCAGCGTAAGCATCCTTGCTGAAATAGCAGGAATGTGCTTTTTCACCGTGGATAATGAGAACTGCGCTGCGAATTTCGTTTGTGTAACAATTTATAGGCTGGTTCATGAACGACATACAGCCGATAACGTTCCAGCCGCCATTTGAATTAAGAGAACGCTTATGATAGCCTCTTTCAGTTTTGTAATATGCGTGATAATCCTTTACAAAGAACGGCGCATCATCGGGAAGCGGGTCAACGACTCCGCCGCCAAGCTGATATGAACCGTTTTTAAAGTCGGTGATGCGCTGTGCGTTCAGGGCTTTTTTCTTTTCGTAACGCTTTTCCTCGCTGTTTTCAGAATCAAAATAACCGTTGGCATTAACACGCGCCAATCGTACATTGTTGAAGCGACAGTTGCTTTTATTCTCGTATCGAGAGCGGCAGTGTTCAAAGCAAGTCCGCCCCAACCGCAAATGCCGATGATCCCTATTTTTTCGGGATCGACATTTTCCTGCACTGAAAGAAAGTCTATCGCCGCCATAAAGTCTTCCGTATTTATATCGGGGGAAGCCATATAACGGGGAGTCCCTCCGCTTTCGCCTGTAAAGGACGGGTCAAATGCTATAGTCAGGAAACCGCGCTCCGCCATTGTCTGTGCATAAAGTCCCGAAGCCTGTTCCTTTACTGCGCCGAAAGGTCCGCATACAGCAATTGCGGGAAGTTTTCCGCCTGCATTTTTCGGAACATACATATCCGCTGCAAGGGTTATTCCGTAACGGTTTGCGAATGTTACCTTGCTGTGTTCAACTTTTTCGCTTTTGGGAAAAGTTTTGTCCCATTCCGAAACAAGAGTTAATTTTTCCGACATAAAAATTACCGCCTTTCCGAGTTTGTCCCGATCTCTTTTTCAAAACGATAGATAAGATAATCGAGACAGTCGATCTGTTTATCAAGCTTGTGGTATTCGCAGAGAACGGCTTTTTTGTGTTTTTTCAGCAGCTCCAGAACTTCGGACAGTGAATTTTTTGAATAAGCATCGAGAATTTCTGCGCTTTCTTTTTCACATATCCCTATATCCGACAAACATTCCGAAAAGTTGTTTTCTTCGGTAAAAGCCATACTCTTCGCTCCCTTTCTGAATACATTATATAACATTATTTCCGAAATGTCTAATACTTATTTTTTATTTCAAGAAATGCTTGAAAAGCATTTCTGAATGTGGTATAATGTTTTCGGAGGCATATCATATGGAAATTCGTGTTTTAAGGTATTTTCTCACCGTTGCAAGAGAAGAGAACATCACCAGAGCTGCGGAAAAGCTCCATATCACCCAGCCGACGCTTTCCAGACAGCTTAAACAGCTTGAAGATGAACTGGGGAAAAAGCTTTTTGACCGCGGGAATTACAGCGTTCATTTGACGGACGAAGGAATGTTATTGCGGAAACGTGCGGAGGATATTATTTCAATGGTCGATAAGACCGAAGAAGAATTCCGCACTCTTGACGAAATTACAGGCGGGGACGTTTATATAGGCTGCGCGGAAAGCTGTCAGATACGTTATCTTGCGAAGAAAATAGGTGAACTCCGCAAACAGTATCCCGGGCTCCGCTACCATATCACCAGCGGCAATACCGAACAGGCTGCTGAACGCCTTGACAGAGGACTTCTGGATTTTGCGGTAATATGTGAGCCGCCGGATCTTTCAAAATATAATTATGTTGAGATCCCCGAAGCCGATGTGTGGGGAGTTATCATGAGGAATGATGATGTTCTGGCGGAAAAAGCGGAAATAAACTTTTCCGATATTACGGGCAGACCGCTCATATGCTCCGAGCAAAGCATGGAAAACGACATTTCCCGTTGGTGCGGAGAAAAAGCGGATATGCTCGATGTGTCGGGAACATTTAATTTAGCTTATAATGGTTCCGTATTTGTGCGGGAAGGGCTCGGGCTGATGCTGAGTTTTGACAAACTTATAGATACGAGCAAAGAAAGCGGACTGGTATTCCGTCCGCTTTCTCCGAAACTTGAAACAAAATTATATGTTATCTGGAAAAAATATCAGGTCTTTTCACCGATCGCAGAAAAGCTTATCAGTGAGATACGGAAAGGCTTTTGAGGTCAATCCGTACCGCGCCTTGACCTTTTGTTAAGGATATTGCAGACCTTATAAGCGACCCGCATATCCGGGAACCACACGCTTGCGGTGTAACAAAAGTCATATACAAATCCTACCGCATACTTGTGAGTTACATTATTCAGGTATATGTAGTATTTTGAAATGCTGTCGTCCTCCCAATCGGGTTCAAAATTCGGGCAGAATTCATCATGCAGAGCCTGAAGCTTCATTCCCATTCTTATTTTGTTTTTAAGATCCGTCATAAAAATTGTCCTTTCTTTCTTTTATTCGTTTTTTATTTATTTTATTGCAAAATTCTCGCTTTGTCAATACATTTTTTTATTTTTGTAAAATGTGTTCGGAAAGATATATGCTCTGTTGTTTATATTTTTGTCGAACCATGTCGAAAATTTTATTTTTATCATTTTGGAGGAAGTATGAAAATAGACAGACTTGTAGGGATCTTATCGATCCTTCTTCAAAGAGAAAAAGTTACCGTTCGTGAACTTGCGGAACTTTACGAAGTTTCCGAACGCACCGTATACCGTGATATAGATACGCTCGGAATGGCGGGCATACCCATATTTTCCGAGCGGGGAAACGGCGGGGGAATTTCCATAATGGAAAAGTATAAAATAGACAGGACGCTGCTTTCTTCAAAAGAAATGCACGCTGTACTTGACGGCTTGCGAAGTCTTGACAGCGTGAGCAATACGAACTATTACAGCAGACTTATGGAAAAATTTTCTGCAGGTTCTTCAATGTCTATTGCAAACAAAAATATAATTATCGATCTTTCGGGCTGGGATAAAAGCGCAGTGGCGGCTAAAATCGAAATTATAAAAAATGCGATAGAAAACAAAGAAAAAATTTCTTTTGGATATCATTCTCCGAACGGTGACAGCAGCAGGATCATTGAGCCGTATGAGCTTATTTATCAATGGTCAAACTGGTATGTGCGGGGCTTTTGCACAGACAAAAAAGACTGTAGAATGTTCAAACTTACGAGAATGACCGATCTGAAAGATACAGGTGAAAAATGCGAAGAAAGAGAAATTCCCGAATACGTTCCCGATAAATTAAGGCATACAAAGGGCGAAATAACGGCTGTAGTGCGTTTTGACGACTCGGTAAAATGGCGTATCATCGACGAATTCGGCATCGATTTTATCAAATATAATGAAAACGGCGAAATCGAAGTAACTTTTACATGGTCGGACGTTCCGTCGTTTTTCAGATATATTCTTACTTTCGGGGACAATGCGGAAATTATTTATCCTGAAGAATACCGCGAACAGTTTTCCGAACTACTGAAAAATATTTCAAAAAAATATGAAATATGACATACTGTTGTCAGGTTTGGTATGGTATACTTTTGTTAAAATCATATGAAACGAGGTATACTGTATGGAAAAAACTATTGATCTCAGTAAAATTACTCCCTGCGGAGGAAATTGTTCCGACTGCGAACATTTTCAGAGCGGCAAATGTTCAGGCTGTCTTGAAAATCACGGCGAATGTGTACATATGTGGGAAAACGGCTGTGAGATATTCAGATGCTGCGAAAAGCACGGCGTAAAATTCTGCGGACTGTGTGAAGAATTTCTTTGCGACCGGCTTTGTAAAACAATAACATGGGAAGAAAACTTTGTCCAAAAGCACAGAGATCTTGCCGAAAAATGTCTTAAATAAATCGGGATTTGAGGTGGAATAATGGCATCAAGTAAAGAATATTTAGATTTTATTTTAGGGCAATTATCCGAATTGGATGAAATTACATATCGGGCTATGATGGGAGAATTTATCATCTATTACCGTGGCAAAATCATAGGCGGTATCTATGATGACAGATTGCTTGTAAAACCAATAAAAGCAGCAATCAGCTATATGCCAACAGCGACCTATGAATTGCCATATAAAGGAGCAAAAGAGATGTTGTTGGTAGACGAAGTTGATAACAGAGAGTTTTTGACAGGTCTATTTAACGCCATGTATGAGGAACTGCCTGTACCAAAACCGAAAAAGACGAAATAGACAGCTTCAAATAAAGAGGGTAAAAATTATGCCGTTTGATTTTAAAAAAGAATACAAGGAATTTTATATGCCGCCTAAAAGACCCACAATAGTTACAGTTCCCGAAATGAATTATATCGCCGTTCGGGGAAAGGGCGACCCCAACGCAGAAAACGGCGAATATAAAGCGTCTATCGGGCTTTTGTACGGAATTGCTTTTACAATTAAAATGAGCAAAATGGGAACGCATAAAATTGACGGATATTTTGATTATGTAGTTCCGCCCCTTGAGGGATTCTGGAAACAGTCGGGCGGCGGGGAAATTGATTTTTCCCACAAAGAGAATTTTGAATTTATTTCCGTAATACGCCTGCCTGATTTTGTGACAAAAGAGGAGTTTGATTGGGCGATCTCCGAAGCGGAAAACAAAAAGAAAACCGATTTTTCAAAGGTGGAATTTTTAAATTATAATGAGGGAAAATGCGTTCAGTGTATGCACATCGGTCCGTATGACAGCGAACCGCAGACCATTCGTCTTATGCGGGAATTTGCGGAAAAAGAAGGATTTGTTACGGATATTTCCGAAGAAAGACTGCACCATGAAATTTACCTTTCCGACCCGAGAAAATGCGCTCCCGAAAGGCTTAAAACGGTTATCCGTCAGCCGATAATTAAAAAATAATATTATTAAAAATATCGGAACGGTTTAAAAATGCCGTTCAGATATTTTATTCCGCTTGCCTTTTCTCCATTTTAGTCCAGTTTATAAAACCGTAAAGATCGTTTATCAGAAACATTGCAAAGCAGATTATTACCGACAGGTAGGAAATATCTTCAAATGCCGCCATTATCCATAAAATTAAAAGAACAACGTCATTTGAAGCATATGCAAGCGCAAAGAACGGACTCCTGCGGAATGTCAGATATGCCGCGATAAAGCTTGTTGTAACCGAAAATGTACTCGGCGCAAGGTTTGATGTCCCGAGATATTTTAATATGAAATAGAAAATTATCGTCACGAACACGGTAAGCACAAGCATGAAAATCACTTCTTTTAATTTCAGACGGTTTACCTTTACTTCCGCTTTGTTGCCTTTATAGGGATTTTTTAACCACGATACAAGAGCCACGATCGCCATTGGCGCGGACATTCCCAGATATGTTATCATTTCCCCGTAATAGGCAAATGAGTATGAAATTATCGCATAGAATATGCTGAAAATTATTATCAGCGCCTGTCCTACGGGATTGCCTTTTGCGTTGAAAATAAGCGCGGTAACGCCTATTACCGATGCTGTCAGCGTAAGGTAATTCGCTCTGTCAAAAATAAAAAACGAAACGATTATCAGAATTACCGAAGAACTCCACAAAATAAGTTCTCCCTTTGAAAAATAATTTTTTATTTTTTTGAATATGTTCATAAAAACTCCGTACAAAATCGGCGGTCACATATATTTGACCGCCGAAAATTCTTTTACTTGAAATACGCAACTCCGCTCTCAAATATTTTCTGATCTTTGTTGCCGGGAACGTTTTTACAAATTTCCGAACCGATACGTTCGCTGTGCGCCATCTTTCCGAGGATACGTCCGTCGGGAGATGTGATGCCCTCGATCGCTTCATAGGAAGTGTTCGGGTTGTAACGGATATCAAGCGTCGGTTCACCGTTCATATCAACATACTGGAACGCTATCTGTCCGTTGTCCGCAAGCTGTTTTATAAGTTCGGGCGATGCAACAAAACGTCCCTCGCCATGTGAGATCGCAACTCTGTGTATCTCTCCCACTTCACAGCCCGCAAGCCATGGAGATTTGTTTGAAGCGACCCTTGTACGGACCATCATTGACTGGTGTCTGCCTATGGTGTTGAAAGTCAGAGTAGGGGAGTCCTCGGTCATGTCAACGATCTTTCCGTACGGAACAAGTCCCAGTTTTATAAGTGCTTGGAAACCGTTGCAGATACCCAGCATAAGTCCGTCACGATTGTCCAGAAGGTCATGAACGGCATCTTTTATGCGTGGATTTCTGAAAAATGCGGTAATGAATTTTCCCGAACCGTCCGGTTCGTCACCGCCGGAAAATCCTCCGGGGATCATGATTATCTGGCTTTGCTTTACAGCTTTTTCAAAGTATGAAACGCTGTCCTCAAGCGCTGCGGAGGAAAGATTTTTTATTACCGCGACTTCCGGTACTGCTCCCGCGCGTTCAAAAACTCTCGCCGTGTCATATTCGCAGTTCGTTCCGGGGAACACGGGTATGAGCACTCTCGGCTTTGCAAATGATGAAGCGTGCTGTATGGTATCTTTTGCGGTATAAGTGAATATTTTTGCGGGTTTCTGTTCTGTTCTGATATTGCATGGGAATACAGGTTCAAGCTTGTCCTCCCATTTCTTCTGTATTTTTGTCATATCAACAGTGTAAGTCTTGCAGTCGATAATGTATTCGGGGATAGTTTCACCGATAACATTTTCAACAGTGAACGGATCGCCGTTAAGTTCAACGACAAACGCACCGTATCTTGAATAGAACATCAGATCGTCGGAAAGTTTCTTGCCGAATTTAAATCCTATCCTGTTTCCAAGGGACATTTTTGCCACTGCTTCCGCAACGCCGCCAAATCCAAGAGTCCATACAGCAGCTGCCGAACCGTCCGCTATAAGCTGTTCAACACGTTCAAAACAGGATCTTACGCTGTCAAATACCGGCAGACCGTTTTCGTCAAGATCCGGAGTAATGAGGATAACTTTGTCGCCCGCTTTTTTGAATTCGGGTGAGATTATCTTCTTTGCCGAAGCTGTTGATACCGCAAAGGAAACAAGCGTTGCGGGGACGTCTATATTTTCAAATGTTCCCGACATGGAATCCTTTCCGCCTATAGCACCGCAGCCAAGTTCAAGCTGTGCTTTGAATGCGCCTAAAAGTGCGGAGAAAGGTTTTCCCCAGCGTGTGGGATTATCCTGCGTCCTTTCAAAATATTCTTGGAAAGTTAACCAGCATTTTTTATAGCTTCCTCCTGCGGCAACGACTTTTGCAATTGATTCTATAACGGCAAATATCGCGCCGTGGTACGGACTTTTATCGCTGATATAAGGATTGTAGCCCCAACCCATTATTGAGCAAGTATCTGTTTCGCCTTTAAGAACGGGGATCTTTGCAGCCATAGCTTGTGTCGGAGTGAGCTGATATGCGCCGCCGTAAGGCATAAGAACAGTTCCCGCGCCGATAGTCGAGTCGAAACGCTCAACAAGTCCTTTCTGTGAGCAAACGTTGAGATTGCTCATAAGCTGTTCCCAGCTTTCGGGAGTGTCGCTGTAAGTCTTTATCTGTGCCGTTACGGGAACGGGTACAGAAACGGTAGTATGTTTTTCCGCACCGTTTGAGTTCAGGAATTCTCTTGACAGATCAACTATGATCTTGCCGTTCCAAGTCATTTTAAGGCGGGGGTCTTCCGTAACTACCGCAACTTTTGTTGCTTCAAGGTTTTCCTTTGCTGCCGCGGCAATAAATTTTTCCTCGTCCTCTTTGCGTACGACTACCGCCATACGCTCCTGACTTTCTGAAATTGCCAGTTCCGTGCCGTCAAGACCGTCATATTTTTTGGGAACTTTGTTAAGGTCGATAACAAGACCGTCCGTAAGTTCGCCGATAGCAACAGAAACGCCGCCTGCGCCGAAATCGTTGCAGCGTTTTATCATCTTTGTAACTTCCGGATCCCTGAACAGTCTTTGGAGCTTTCTTTCCTCGGGAGGATTACCTTTCTGTACTTCTGCGCCGCAGTGTTCGAGAGAAGCTTCGGTATGGGATTTTGAAGAACCCGTTGCGCCGCCGCAGCCGTCGCGTCCCGTTCTTCCGCCGAGGAGTATGATAACATCATCGGGTTTGGGAACTTCGCGAATAACGTTTTCCTTTGGAGCTGCGCCGAGGACTGCGCCTATTTCAAGACGTTTTGCAACATATCCGGGGTGGTAAACTTCCGAAACATGACCTGTTGCAAGACCGATTTGGTTTCCGTATGAACTGTAACCGTTTGCCGCGCCGACGGTAATTTTCCTTTGCGGCAGTTTGCCGTGAATGGTATCTTCAACGGGAACGAGGGGATTTGCCGCGCCTGTAACGCGCATTGCCTGATAAACGTAGGAACGTCCTGACAGCGGGTCACGGATAGCTCCGCCGAGACAAGTTGCCGCGCCGCCGAAAGGTTCGATCTCGGTAGGGTGGTTGTGAGTCTCGTTCTTGAACATCAGCAGCCAGTCCTGAAGTTCTCCGTCAACGTCAACTTTTATTTTGACCGAGCAGGCATTGATCTCCTCGGATTCGTCAAGATCCTTGAGAACGCCGTCTTTTTTCAGTTTCTTTGCGGCGATGGTGGCAATATCCATAAGAGTGATGGGCTTATCGGTCCTGCCAAGTTCCTTGCGGACTTCGATGTACTTGTCGTATGTTTTTTTGATATAATCCGCGTTGATGGAAGCGTTGTCGATGATCGTTGAGAATGTTGTATGGCGGCAGTGATCTGACCAGTAAGTGTCTATCATTCTTATTTCGGTAATTGTCGGGTCGCGCTTTTCCTCATTTTTGAAGTAATTCTGACAGAATTTTATATCGTCAAGATCCATGGCAAGACCGAACTCGTCAATGAATTTTGCGAGTTCCACTTCTTTAAGGTGTATAAAATTTTCCAGAGTTTTGACTTCTGTGGGGATATCGTAGTCCGAAGCAAGGGTATCGGCTTCATCAAGGGAAGCTTCACGGCTCTCAACGGGGTTGATGATGTAAGATTTCAGCTTTTTCATTTCGGCGGAAGTAAGTTTTCCGTCAATTATGTAAACTCTTGCGTTGCGTATGCGGCAGCGTTCGCCCTGAGTAAGTATCTGTATGCACTGTTCGCAGGAATCGGCTCTCTGATCGAACTGTCCCGGCAGGAATTCCACCGCAAAGACGGATTCGGTATCTTTGAGCTTGGGGAGCGTCCTGCTGCAAACGTCAACGGCAGGCTCGGAAAAGACGTTCGTTACCGCGAGTTCAAAATCTTCCTTGCTGAGTCCTTCCGCGTCGTAGCGGTTCAGTATGCGGATATTCCGCAGCTCGTCGATACGCAGAGCGGTCTTGACGTCCGAAAGAAGATTTTTTGCTTCAACGGCATATTCCGGTTTCTTTTCGACATAAATACGATAGACTGACATAATTTATACTCTCCTTAATGGTTTGATACGATTTCACCTATGCAATGATCTTTTCCTGCTTCTACTATTTTAACATAAAAAAGTTCATTGCGCAAACTTTTCTCTGAATATTTTGTTAATATTTTTACTTTGGTATAATTTGGGGTATATCCGTTGTGTATGCCGTCGGCTTTTTCACGTTCAAAAAGCACGGGAAAAACTTTTCCCACCTGACTTTTGAGGAAAATTTCCCTGCTTATTGACATAGCTTTTTCCATTTCGGCAGCGCGGCGGTGTTTTACTTCCTGAGGAATTTGGTTTTGCATTTCCGCAGCAGGAGTGCCGCTCCTTTGGGAATATGGGAAAATGTGGGCTTTTGCAAAGCCTATCTTTTGGGCAAATTCCAGAGACTCGCGAAAATTTTCTTCCGTTTCCCCCGGGAAACCCACCATTATGTCCGTAGTTATTGAACAGTCGGGAAAGTTTTCCCGCAGCGAACCGACAAGTTTTTCATAATCCGCCGAAAGATATCGGCGGTGCATAGCTTTTAAAGTTTTGTCGCAGCCGCTTTGCAGCGACAGATGAAAGTGGGGGCAAAGCTTTTCAAGAGCGGAAAGCCGTTTTATATCCTCATTTGTTATCATTTCCGGCTCAATGGAACTCAGCCTTACCCGCTCGATGCCGTCTGTTCTGCAAACGGTCTCCGCTGCGTCCGCAAGCCGTTTCCCGAAGTCTATGCCGTAAAACGAAAGATTTATCCCCGTAAGAACTATCTCCTTATGCCCCGCGTCCGCAAGAGTTTTTGCCTCGGCAGCAATATCCGCAAGCGGCTTTGAACGGAAATTCCCGCGCGAATAGGGGATAATGCAGTATGTGCAGAACATTCCGCAGCCGTCCTGTATCTTCATAAATCCGCGGGTGTTGTTTGCATATCCCTTGTTTGAACAGCTTTCAAAGGCTTCGTTTCGGGTATATCCGCATATTTCAACAGTTCTCTTATGCTCATTTATATAGTTTAAAACTATCTGCGGGAGTTTGCTCCTGTTTTTGGTGCCTGTTATGATGTCAGCTTCGGAGAGCTTTTCCGCTTCTTCGCCGAACGCCTGCGGGAAACAGCCTGTAAGTACCGTAATACAGTCGGGATAGGTGCGTTTCAGGCGGCGGATCTCTTTTTTCATTTTTTTGTCGCCTGTTTCCGTAACAGTGCAGGAGTTTATGACAAATATGTCAGCAGAACATTCTTCGGCGGAAATGTCAAATCCTGCTTCGGAAAATTTTTCCTTCATATTTTCCGTTTCATAAAGATTGACCTTACAACCGAAGGTAAAAAAATAAACATTCATAAAAACACCACATTTATTTTGTGCAAAATGCTAAAAAACTTTCCCGCAAGCCAAGAATTAAATTTGTAGTATCTACAATAATAAAAAAATTTTTGTGAATACCCTTGACTTAGGGGCGGAAAACTGCTATGCTATATTTAAGCCGAACGGAAAATTTCGTAAGGCAATATTAAAATGAAATTGGAGGGACAAATCATGAACAAAGCCACAGTTATGCTTGGTACTATCAACGATGTCAAGAGCTTTGTAACAGTTGTATCTCAGTGCGATTACGATGTTGATCTTATTTCCGGAAGATATGCTGTTGATGCAAAGTCAATCATGGGTATTTTCAGCCTTGATCTTTCAAAGCCCATCAAGCTTGAAGCACATACCGATGATGCGTCCGAATTCTTTGCACAGATCAAGCAGTTCATTGTTGAATGAGTTTAAAGCAAACTAATATTTTTTGAAATATCGGCGAGGGAATGTCCTTTCGCCGATTTTTCGTTTTTCCGTTTTAATGTTTGCGGAGAAGTCTTTCGTCGCAGTATTCACATTCGAGGGTATCGCCGCTGCCGCGGAAACTGTGGGGAAGATATTTTTCCGACTGCGTGATGCATTTGGGGTTGCCGCATGAGACATCGTTATGTATTTTGCCGCTGAGAAGTACGGTGGGGTATTCGTTTTTAAGTATCGTCAGGATAAGAGCCATTCTGACGTACATACCGTATTTTGCTTGTTTGAAGTATAATGCTCTGGGGTCGTCGTCCACTTCAATGGCGATCTCGTCGACTCTCGGCAGCGGGTGGAGAACGCAGAGACTGCTCTTGCCTTTTTTCATTTTAGCTTTGTCAAGGCAGTAAACATCTTTCTGCGCTTCGTATTCTTCGCGGGAATTGAAGCGTTCCGCCTGTATGCGGGTCATATATAGAACATCAAGTTTTGCTATGGCTTCTTCGATAGTGTTTACTTCTTCAAATCCGCAGCCTGAAGCAGTGAGTATATCTTTTATATAGAACGGCAGCCGCAGTTCGGGAGTGGAAATGAGGATAAATTTGTTGCCTTTGTAACAGGCAAGGGCTTTACAGAGGGAATGTACCGTTCTTCCGTTTTTCAGGTCGCCGCAAAGTCCTACAGTAAGGTCATCGAGCCTGCCTATTTCTTTAGAAAGCGTCAGTAAGTCGGTAAGAGTCTGAGTGGGGTGGAGATGTCCGCCGTCTCCCGCGTTTATTATGGGACAGTCGGCGGTAAGGGCGGCAGCTTTTGCGGAACCCTCGGAGGGGTGGCGCATAACCATTATATCCGCGTAATTTGAAACTATCTTAGTGGTATCTTTGAGGTTTTCGCCTTTTGCAACGGAGGAAGTGGCAGGGTTGTCGAAACCGATGATAGTTCCGCCAAGTTTGAGCATAGCGGTCTGGAAGGACATTTGTGTTCTGGTGGAAGGTTCATAGAAAAGCGTTCCCATTATCTTTCCGTCGCACTCGTGGGCATACTTCTGCGGATCGTCGGCAATCTTCGCGCCGAGGGAGATAACTTCGTTCCACCATTTGGTAGGCATATCGTTCAGGTCGATAAGGTTAGTAAATCTTGAAACCATAGCAAAACCGCCTTTACATAATATATCATATTATTTTATCATTTTTCGCCGTAAATTTCAATACTTTGCCGAAAAATTTTTCTGTAAATTTGTAGATCTGCAAAAGGAATTATAGAAGTATTTTTCAGCAAAAAAGGCATTGACCGAAATGATCGGCAATGCCTTTTACTTTTATATTCCCAATTGTTTCCATACTTCGTCTTCGGATACATATTCACCGTTTTCAAGTTCTTTTTCGGCAATTTCCATTTTTTTACGTTCTTCCGGCGTGACTTTTGTAAAATCCGGATCCCACGCCAGTATAAAACGTTTTACCATTTCATATAAAAGTTCCTGTTCTTCATCGGGGAGCATTTCTATCATATTGAAAGTTTTTTTTGCAATAGGTGACATAATATCGCTCCTTTCATT
>CANQPX010000047.1 GCA_947625915.1 uncultured Clostridia bacterium | reverse complement strand
CGTAAGCTCACGAGCCATTTCGTTATGCTCGGGAATGCGCGGGTGCCCCGGAGTAGCCGCACCGTTGCGGCTGAACATATTGTGATACGCTTTTATGCCCATACCGTTCAACTCGGAAGTTATCTCTTCAATGGCATTGTCCCAGTCGGGATCGTGCATGAGGACTGTTGTGGTAAGGACAAATTTTGTTTTCTTGTAATGCCCGTCAAGATCTTTTACGATCTCGATGTATTTGTCTTTCCATTTCCTGCGGTATGACGGATCGGAGATATTGCGGTCGTTTTCCTTTGTAACGGGGTTGTGCTGATCGTTCTGACCGACGGCGATAACAACGATATCCGGCGTGTATCTTGAAAAATCCCACTTGGTGATCTCTCCCGCTTCGGGGAAATAACAGGTCTTGTCATAAACGCTTTCCAAGCCGATGGTTTCGGGGTAATGGAAATATCCCGTCCTGTCAAAAAGTGCTATGCCGCCCTGTGCGATATTATGTATCTGCGCACCGATATTCCGCGCTGTCTGCATAACAAAGCTGTGCCATACGTTATCATAGATACTGTTATGGTTCTCGGGATCGTTCTTTCCCACATAGTCGACAGCTTCGCAAACTTCTCCAGCGCAGACACTGTCGCCGTAAACTTCCATTTTAAGTTTCGGGAACGGTTCGGGCATAAGGAATTCTCCGTCCGTCTCAAAACCTTTTACCGCTATAAAATAATTGGAAGAATATCTTTTATAGATAATTGCTTCATGGGTCTTGTTTTCAAGACCTTCCGCGACCGTGAGGGAAATATCCTTTTCATTATTTTCCGTCAGCAGCGGAACGGATATCACTTTTCCGTCTATCACAGCGCCAAGGCTGACTTCGCCCCAGAAAACTTTTGCGTTTATATTCACCGCAAGTTTTGTGCCGTTAAATCTCAGCTTTGCCTGAGAACCGACAAAGTAAAGCTTTGTCGAAGCCGAGTCCCTGTCATATCTTCCCATATAGAGAACTTTTCCGTCATCGTGAGAGATCTTCATAACATATCTTCCTTTCATATAAGGACTGCATAAGCAGTGTTCAAATCAATTTTAACATATTTCAGTAAACATATCAAGCAATAATTAATAAAAAAAGCAAAAAAGTTATAAAAAATGTCATTATTTACTGAATAAAAATAATGTATAATTATATTGGATATAAAATGAGGATATGAGAATCTCCTGCGAAAGAAGGCAGAACTGTGGTAAAAAAAATCATGCCGAATCAGGTCGGCTATATCGACTCAATGCCTAAAACAGCTTACCTTACGGGTTCTGCGGATTCTTTCAGCATTGTGAAAATAAACGGCGGCAGGACCGTATTCACGGGCATACCGGATTTTCCCGTGTCTGACATCGCCTCGGGCGACAGCGTGTCAAAAATAGATTTTTCGGGGCTTACCGAGTGCGGCGAATTCTACATCAGAGCGGGAATGAAAAGATCCTGCCCTTTCACGATCTCAAAGGCTCCGTATAAAAAACTGAAAAACAGCTTGCTGAAAGGGCTTTATTTCAACAGATGTTCTCCGCTCGACAGCAGATTTGCGGGAGAATATGCCCACGGCTCGTGCCATAATAAACTTATCCCGCTTTTTGAAAATCCTTCGATAAAACTTGATGTTACGGGCGGCTGGCACGACTCGGGCGGCTACGGAAAATATACGGTATGTACCTGCATTACGCTCGGACACCTTTTATATGCATATAAACTGTTTCCGGAAAGTTTTGCGGAAAGCGTTGATATCCCCGAATCGGGCAACGGTCTGCCGGATATACTCAACGAATGCCGAATAGGTCTTGAATGGCTGATGAAAATGCAGTCAAGAGACGGCGGCGTGTACCATAAGATCGCGCCTATGACCGCTACTCCCATAGTTATGCCTGAAAATGACGATACGCAAAGATATATTTTCCCGAAATCGCATCAGGCTTCTACCTGCTTTTGCGCGGTAACTTCACTGGCTTCAAGGATCTATGAGCCTTTCGATAAGGAATTTTCCCAAAAACTACATGAAGCTTCCATAAACGCTTGGATATGGCTCATGAACAACCCCGATTATCAGCCTTTCGTCAACCCGCCTACCACAGTCATAAGCGCTGCGGGAGACTTCTTCGATAACAACAACGATGATGATATGTTCTGGGCTGTATGCGAACTTTACCAGACTACGGGCGATGAAGTTTTCCATGACCGCGTAAAAGAACTCTGCGGAAAAACAAATATCACAGGTTTCCTTAACAGGGATAACGGAGGTTTCGGCGTTCTCAGCTATGTTTTCGGAGAACGCGCAAAAGACGAGTTCACCGAACAGACCATGCTGTTCAGGTTCAGAACGAGAGCGGACAGTCTTTGCTCATTGGCAAGATGGAGCGGTTACGGCACCGCAAAGGACGAGGAAGACTATATCCGCGGCAGCAATATGTACTCAATGACGGACAGTATGCTGCTTATCGCTTCTTATAAGATCTTCGGATATGAAACTTACCTTAATACCGCTTATGAACAGCTTGGCTACGTTCTGGGGAAAAACGCTATGGGAATGTGCTTCGTCACGGGTTTCGGCACAGAAAGCGTGAAACGCCCGCACCACAGACCTTCCGAAGCGGACGATGTGGAAGAACCCGTTCCGGGACTTCTTGTCTGCGGTCCTAACAAACGCTCACAGGATAAGTTCACCAAATGGAACATTCCCTCGGAGGCTTCGCCCGCAAAATGCTACTATGATATAGTATACAGCTTTTCCACAAACGAAGCCACTATATACTGCAACTCTGCCGCAGTGTTTACGGCAGCATATTTTGATACTATTTGATACTGTATGAGTTCGGCTCATCATGTAAAAAATAAATTGCAAAGGAAGGTAATAATGTCTGATATCGTCAAAAAAGCCGTAAGCGCGGCTGTTTCACTGCTGATATGCGCGTCGGTGCTCTCCGCCTGCGGAAAAATTTCATCGGAGGACGGCGAAACATCACTTGTCGGTGAAGGAAACTCATCTGCTGCGGAGATTTCTCAGCCCGCAGCTGTAACATCGGATACGTCAAATGACGTTGACCCGAGCGTACCCGTAGATCTTAGTAAAGGAGTGTCGGATAAAATGTACAACAGAGCTATCATGAGTGAGGGAAACAAGACCCGCCTTGCGGCTGCAATGAAAAAAGCCGAAAGCGGCGAAAAAGTTACCGTGGGAGTTATCGGAGGTTCGATAACACAGGGCAGCCTTGCTTCTGTACCCGCAAACTGCTATGCGTCAAAGTTCAATGACTGGTGGCAGAACAAATTCCCCGGAGGAAATGTTGAGTTCGTGAACGCGGGTATCGGCGGAACGAACAGTTATCTCGGCGTTCACCGTGTGGACGAGCAGCTGCTTTCATATAAGCCCGATGTTGTGATAGTTGAATTTTCGGTAAATGACACGGATAAAGTCATGAATAAATTTTCCTATGACAGCCTTGTAAGGAAGATACTTTCCTGCGACTCGAACCCTGCGGTGATGCTCCTGTTCACGACAATGGAGGACGGAACGAGCCTTCAGGACGTTCATAAGGAGATCGGCAAAGCCTACGATCTGCCCATGATAAGCTACCATGACGCGGTTTACCCCGAAGTTGCGGCGGGTACTCTCAATTGGAAGGATATCTCTCCCGACAATATCCACCCCAACGATGCGGGACACGATATTATAAATCAGATCATCAGCCGCTATCTTGACAGCGTTTATGAGGAAAAGGATACTATTACCGAAGAGCCTTCCGCTTTTGACACGAGCGCATATACGGGAGATTATTACGCAAACGCAAAAATGCTCAGCGCCGCCGATATCACGGCAGTTTCTTCGGAAGGTTTTGAAGTCGTTGAAAAGGATTTTTACGATCAGTTCCATAACAACTGGAAAACTACTTCGGGCGGAAGCATAACATTTGAAGTTGAATGCAGCAATCTGGGATTTTTCTTCATGTGTACAACGGACGGAAAAAGCGGTAAATTTGAAGTTTATGCCGACGGTGTGAAAAAGGGAACTCTGGACGCCGATTTTACAGGTGGCTGGGGAAATTACGGAAACACACAGCAGGTGCTTTTCGGCGAGGACAATGTTAAGCATACCATTGAGTTAAAGCCTGCGGCAGGCAGCGAAGAAAAAGGCATAACGATCCTCGGACTTATGGTATCATGATATTTCGGATAAACAACAGCCGACCGGTAAAATTCCCGATCGGCTGATATTTTGCAAAGGAGCGCGGAAAATGGAAGTAGAAATTTTCACCGACGGAGCCTGTTCGGGAAATCCCGGTCCGGGCGGTTACGGAGCGATACTCCGCGCAGGCGGACATATAAAGGAAATTTCCGGCGGCGAAGCTGAGACCACAAACAACCGCATGGAACTTACCGCAGTCATAGAAGCACTTTCCGCACTTAAATATCCGTGCGATGTGACGCTTACCACCGACAGCAAGTATGTTGTTGACAGTATAACAAAGGGTTGGGTCAGGTCGTGGAAAGCAAAAGGCTGGGTAAAATCGGACAAGAAGCCCGCGCTTAACGTCGATCTGTGGGAAAAACTGCTTTTGCTCCTTGAAAAGCACAGAGTAAAATTTGTCTGGGTAAAAGGTCATGCGGGGCATCCCGAGAACGAACGCTGTGATGAACTTGCGGTAATGGAAAGGGAGAAATTCAGATAGCGGCACGGGAACACGAACACACACAAAGATATCTCAGGCTTTGTTATCGATATCCGACGCGTGGGAAGTAAGGATAGCTTTTGCGTAGCTGTCCTTATTTTCTTCATATGCGGCTTTAGCTCTGGCGCGCCGCACTTTGCGGGCTTCGGGAGTATTTTTTGCCTGTTCTTCGGTGAAACGGGGTTTTTCCTTTTTGTGTGCGGAAACTTTCTTTTCCGTTTTATTGCCGTTTTCGTCTTTATGAACGGGCTTGCGTTCCTGTTCGGCAGCTTTTTCATTGGAATCTTTGCAGCGTTTTTCTTCGGCTTTGGCTTTTTCCATATCCTTTTCGGCTTTCAAGCGTTCTCTTTCGGTAGGGAGCGCGGAATACTCACCGCTTTTTACAAATTCTGCCGTTTCTTTATCTATAGCGGACATTTTCTGCTGTTCGCTCATTACCGCGCTGAGTTTTTTCTCCTGCGGGATATTGGGGTCGTTCATTACGGAATTGACAGTTGTAAGTGCTTTTGCGGCATGGGACATTTTGAAACGCTGCACCTCTTCTTTGGTGCGGCATTTTTTCAGTTCGCGGATATAAGCGGCGCGTTCCGCTTCAACGTCCATTGCCTGCGCATAGGCAATGGGATCCTTTTTTTGCAGGTAGCGCATTTCGGAGGGAGAAAGTTTTCCGCCGCAGGAAAGCTTGTTCCTTATGCCGGTAAGGGTCTTATCGCCGCTGCCGCCGTTGTCATTTTGGGAAAACTTGTTTTTCTGTTCCTCGACCCATTGGCTCACAGACTTTGTTCCGTCGGCGGAAAGATCGCCGCTTTGTTTTTTCTGCTGCCATTTTTGCTGCATATCGATACTTTTGACGTAATTATTTATTTGACCGCATGATGTGAAGTCCATAAATTATCCTCCTTTGAAGTATTATTTGTGATATCCGATGTAAAAGACCTCTTACAATATATATCGGCAGGAAGATCAAAAACTTTAGGGTATTTTTAAAATTTTTTTTAGCCGATAAAAATTTTGAAGCAGCCGCGCCTGTTTTATTTTTCGACAGCATTTAAAAATATTTTAAATGTGCGCTTTTTTGCGTTGACAAATGTTTTTGAGACTGATATAATGTAAATGTTATCTCGGAAAGGAAAGTGATCGCTATGACAAAAAATACTCCAATTACCGAACTTAAAGGCGTGGGCGCAAAACGCGCCGAACTTTACGGCAAATTGGGCATAAATACAGTGGGCGACCTTATTTTCCACTTCCCGAGAAGATATATCGACTACTCCGAGACAGTTCCCGTTTGTGAAGCGGTGATAGGCGAACACGCCGTTATAAAGGCTATGGTAATTAAAAAGAATAACGCCGCAAGGATAAGACAGGGCTTGGTGTTATATAAGATCTTTGCCGAGGACGATAACGGCGACAGATTTACCATAGTTTTCTATAACAACCGCTATGCGGCGGACGCTCTGGAAGAAGGCGGGGAATATTATTTCAGCGGAAAAGTATCGGGTAATCTTGTAAGAAAAGAAATGAATTCCCCGACGGTACTGAAAACTTCCGAAGAAAATCTGCTGCGCCCCGTATATCCCCTTACGGAAGGTCTTACGGCAGCTATGCTGATAACAAATATTTCAGAGGTGCTGAAACAGGCGGACGATGAATTTTTTGCCGACCCGCTGCCAAACGATATACGGCTCGAATATTCTCTTGCGGTGCTTGAGTTCGCAATAAGGAGCATACATTTTCCCAAGGACGATCATGCCGCGGAAATTGCAAGAAAGCGCCTTGCGTTTGATGAACTTCTCAAATTGCAGCTCGGTATGATAATGATAAAAAACCGCACAAAAACGGAAAATTCCTGCAAAATGTCCCGACAGAACGTGAATATGCAGAAATTATACGATTCTATGGCGTTTGAACTCACCGGAGCGCAGAAACGCGCAGTTTCGGATATTATAAATGATATGTGCGGAGATTCTCCGATGAACAGGCTGATACAGGGCGATGTGGGCTCGGGCAAAACGGCAGTTGCAGCGGCGGCAGCGTATTTTGCGGCGGAAAACGGTTTCCAGACCGCACTTATGGCACCGACGGAAATACTTGCCGCACAGCATTATAAGACGCTTTCGGAACTGCTCGTTCCCCTTGGGATAGGCGTTTGCCTGATAACGGGTTCGATGACAAAAAAGCAGCGCACGGAAGCGCTGGAAGGTCTTGCAAGTGAAAGCCGCTTCGTGGCTGTGGGAACTCATGCGCTTATTTCAGAAACAACGGTTTTCAAGTCCCTCGGTCTGGTGATAACCGATGAGCAGCACCGTTTCGGAGTCGGACAGCGTGCGGCTCTTGCGGTGAAAGGTAATGCTCCGCACAAGATAGTAATGTCCGCAACGCCTATCCCGAGAACATTGGCAATGATAATTTACGGCGATCTGGATATTTCGGTGCTGAACGAACTTCCCAAAGGAAGATCAAAGATAGAGACTTTTGCTGTAACGGCAAAACTCAGAGAACGCGCATTCGGCTTTGTCAAAAAGCAACTTGACGAGGGCAGGCAGGCTTATATAGTATGCCCGATGATAGAAGAAAGCGGCTCGGAACTTGCGGCGGCAAAAGAATATGCCGAAAGTCTGAAAAAGACCGTTCTGGCAGGTTACAGAACGGGACTGCTGCACGGAAAAATGCCCGCCGCGGAAAAAGAAAAGGTAATGGCGGGATTTAAAGCGCATGAGATAGATCTGTTGGTGGCAACTACTGTTGTGGAGGTGGGAGTTGACGTTCCAAACGCAGCGGTCATGCTGATAGAAAATGCGGACAGGTTCGGACTTTCTCAGCTGCATCAGCTGAGAGGACGTGTGGGAAGGGGAAAATATCAGAGTTACTGCGTGCTTATAGCGGGGAATGTTACGGAAGAATCCAGACAGCGGCTGGAAATAATGACAAAGACTTCTGACGGTTTCGAGATATCGGAATACGATCTGAAAATGAGAGGAGCGGGGGATTTCTTCGGGAACCGTCAGCACGGACTTCCGGATCTGAAGATCGCGGATATCGCTGCGGACAGGGAACTGCTTGCGGAGTGTCAGAAAGCGGCAAAGGAGCTGCTTTCGATAAGTCCCGATCTGTCGGCTTTCCCGCGGCTGAAAAAAGAGACCGAAGAACTTTTCGGCAGGAACAATAACGCGGCGGAGGCTTTGTAAGACAGAAAACAAAAAATATCAGACTGTCAAAAAACTAAAAACAGGCGCGGACGAACTAAAAAACGAAAAACAAAACTTTGCCCGAAAAGCTGGTCGAGCTGAGCTCAGCTCGCGGGGTCTGAGGAAAAAACGAATGCTTCGCATTCGTCTAAGCCCTCGTCGCCGAAACGAACGCAGTTCGTTTTTCGCAGAACGGCGAAATTCCCCATTACGAAGGTGCCTCTGCAAAGGGTGTGAATAAAACGACGCAAGCGTCGTTTCCGCCCAAAGGGCGGCAAGAGGGGAACGCTTCTGCAAAAAACAAACTTCGTTTGTTTGAGAGCGTTCCCCTTGGCATTAACGGTTATTGTAATTTAAACCTTGCCAAACAGCCCGGTGAGCTGTTTGGCAATAAAGAGCGATTGGTTTTTCTAAAAAATAATTCTTTGTAAATACTTTTTATACAGACTGAAAAAAAATATACCGTTCTTGACAAGTGTGCGGAAATGTTGTATTATGTATTTATGATAATAATCGGATAGGGTAGTAGATAATAATGTCAAGCTTTACCAAAAATGCTATAAGGACTTCTTTCCTTAAATTGCTGGATACGCGTCCGCTTTCCCAGATAACCGTTAAGGATATAGTTTCCGACTGCGGAGTGAACAGGAATACGTTTTACTATTATTTTGAGGATATCCCCAAGCTTATGGAGGAGATATTTACCGAGGATCTTGAAGCGATAATGAAGAAGTATCCCAAAGTCGAGGAGATAGACGACTGCATAGACGAAGTGATAAATTCCGCTCTGGCGCAGAAGAAAGCTGTTCTGCATATTTATAATTCAACGAACCGCGAACTTTACGAACGGTATTTGTGGAACATTTGCAGCCATGCCATAGGAACATATATGTCTACCCTTCTTGACGGCAGGAACATCAATGATGAGGACGGACGGCTGATAAGAAAATGCCTTGAAAATTTTGCTTTCGGAACGATATCGAACTGGCTCATGAACGGAATGAGCGACGATATCCATGACGATCTGAAACGTATACGCGAGATAAGAAAAGAAATTTTCGAGACAATGATGAAATATTATGAAATAAAATGATACATACTTGTGCTTGAAAATCAGACAAATTCGACAATGTGCCTGATTTTTAGGCACATTGTTTTTTTTGTCTGTTTAAAAATATACGGGGCGGCGGTATAATTATGTTGTAAGCGGTCAATAATAGGAGGGAAAACTATGAAAACACGTTCCACAGCACCGATGAAAATAGCAAAATTCGGCTGTATAGCAGTTTCCGCGATACTTTGTGCGGCAGGGATCTTTTTTATAGCCGTGCCTGATATTTCCGCAAAAATAATAGGCATCATCGTTGGCTCGTCAATGCTTGCCTTCGGGATAATGAGGATAGTAGGCTGCCTTTCAAAAGACCTTTACCGTCTGGCTTTCCAGTTCGATATGGAAGCGGGAGTATTAATGATGATACTGGGCGGGATAATTCTTATAAACCCAAAAGATCTTATGTCGTTCATATGCATAGTCATGGGGATCGCGATACTCATTGACGGGATATTCAAGATAAGGATATCCTTTGATTCAAGAAAGTTCGGCATAAAAAGCTGGTGGGCGATACTTATACTTGCGGCGGTGACGGCGGTCATAGGAACTGCACTTATATTCGATTCCGCAAAAGGCGCGGAAGTCCTTACGGTATTTCTGGGCATATCGCTGCTTGCGGAAGGTCTGCTGAACCTTTATACGGTGATAACTACCGTAAGGATAATAAAAAATCAGCAGCCCGATATAATTGAAGCGGAATATTACGAAATAAGCGATAAATAAAAACAGGAAGTGAAAATTTTTATGGACGGTACATACGATATATATTCGGTAGGAGTAATGGCGGCGATCATATCGTTTCTCGGCTTCTCGCTTGAAAATATATGGCTCGCGTTCACTAAAGGATATATGGATAACAGGAACATGAGGTTCCCGTTCCTGTTCGGATATGGACTGCTTGTAACGGCAATGCATTTTTGCTTCGGCACACCGTCGGCTTTTGCGGCAAAGATATATGCGGCGTTCAAACTCTCAAAAGCAGTGGGGAAGATACTGTATTTTATTACGATAATGCTTGTAGTAAGTCTGGGAGAGATACTGCTGGGGACATTCATGGAAAAGACCTGCGGGATAGAATACTGGAATTATTCATGGATACCGTTCCACCTTACGAAGTATACTTCTTTGCCCACAAGCATAGGTTTTGCGCTTGTTATATCCGTATTTGAGGAATATTGTTTCCTGCCGCTGATGAACAGCATAGAGCGTATGCCGCTTTCGCCGAGAATGACGGCGGCAGTGTTGCTGACGGTGATAATGTCGGTGGATATGATATGCAGCTTCTTCACAATGAAACGTGAGAAAAATTTCAACGTCAGATGGAAGATCCGATTTGAAAAGGACGAAAGACGCCTTGCCGTACAAAAGAGATGAATATGCTGCCGCAGTCTGTCTGCGGCGGCTTTTTGTGTTCATTATTGCTCAAAATGGTTGACCTGAAAGAAAAAATGTGGTATAATGTTTGTAATTTATCAAGAAAGGAACTTTTAAAATGACTTTTCAGGAAAATTTTGAAAAACTTAAAAAAATATTTATGAAAGCCGATGTTTCCAAACTCGACGGGGATATGGCCATGCAGATCAACATCACAGGCGACGGCGAGGGAACTTTCTATGCCGAGTATAAAAACGGCAAACTTTCGGTAGAACCTTACGATTACCACGACAGAAACGCTCTGCTCATTGCCGATTCAAAGGATTTCATAAAGATCTGCGAGGGAAAAATGGATCCCATACAGGCGTATTTCACAGGCAAACTCAAAGTCGAAGGCGACCTTAACAAGGCTCTCGTTCTCCGCGACCTCATAAAATAAAAGCTCATTTCCCACACGAGGAGAACTCTGTATGGATCATCTGAAAATTATTTTTGAGGATCCTCCCCAAAAAATTATCGTCAGCAAGCCGCCTGCCGGTTCGGAATTTTTGAAGATCCGCATTTCCCGAACGGACGGCGGCTTTTTGTTGGAAAAATTTACTCAAAAGCAGGCTTTCCATGAGAATATTTCGGAAGAAGAAACGGAAAAACGCTGCGAAAAACTTATTTCCGAGGGCTGGCGGCAGATAAACGCTTGGGGTAATTCCTGCGAATTTGAACTTTCCGTTTCAAAAAAGGGGAAAATACTTTTCAATAAACGGAAAATTCCGCAAAATGAGAATTTTTTCGCCGAAAATACCCATAACAGAAAGAAAAATTACATCATTTCCGAGGATAAGCCTTTCCCCGCGCTTGTGGATATGGGAGTGTTCACAAAAGACGGAAAAGTCGCAAAGCCGATGTATGACAAATTCCGCCAGATAAACCGATTTGTGGAAATTATCGACGACGCGGTAAAAGATCTGCCGAATGACGGCAGGACATTGCGGGTAATGGATTTCGGCTGCGGAAAATCTTACCTTACTTTTGTACTGTATCATTATTTTACGGAGATAAAAGGCATCAGTACCGAAATGCTCGGGCTTGACCTGAAAGCGGACGTTATAGAAAAGTGTAATGCCGCCGCGGAAAAGTACGGTTACAAAAGCTTGCGCTTTGAGACGGGGGATATCGGCAGCGCGTCAATGAGCGGCAAGCTTGATATGGCTGTAACTCTCCACGCTTGCGATACAGCAACGGACTATGCGCTTTTCAACGCGGTCATGCGCGGCGCGGATATGATATTTTCCGTTCCCTGCTGTCAGCATGAGCTGAACGGACAGATTAAAAAGGAAAATTTCTCTATTCTTACAAGGTACGGCATTGTAAAGGAAAGGATCGCCGCTCTTTGCACCGATTCCATAAGAGCAAATCTTCTGGAAGCCTGCGGATATAAAACTCAGCTTCTGGAATTCATTGACTTTGAATATACGCCGAAAAATATACTTATCCGCGCGGTAAAACGGAAAAATTCCGCAGAAAACAGGAAAATGTATCTCTCCGAAGCGGAAAAACTTATGGAGGAATTTTCCTTTGAACCGACTTTTTATAAACTCCTTAAAGATGAGGGGAAACTTTTGCCCTGATGTAACGAGCAGCCAAGATCGGGAAAGTAAAAATTGCACAAAAAATGACGATTTATATTGAAATAATTTTACCTGCTTATTCACAAAAATGACTTGAATAAAGCGGCATAAAGTGTTATCCTATATAGAAATATCCAAAAAAAGAACGATTTGAATAAGGAGGTTAATCTTATGCTGGAAACAAACTATTCAAACAAATTTGTTAAAGAGGGTCTTACTTTCGATGATGTACTGCTCATACCGGCAAGATCCGACTGTACCCCCAATATGGTCGATCTCAGGACAAGGCTCGCTAAAGACATAGTGCTGAATACTCCTATCATGACATCAGCCATGGACACCGTTACAGAAGCGAATATGGCTATTGCTATGGCAAGAGAAGGCGGCATCGGCGTTATCCATAAAAATATGACTATCGAAAAACAGGCTGACGAAGTGGATAAGGTAAAACGTTCGGAGAACGGCGTCATCGTCAACCCGTTTTCGCTTACTCCGGACAGACTCGTTTCCGAAGCCGATGAACTTATGGGAAAATACCGCATATCCGGCGTTCCCGTTGTGGATAAGAGCGGAAAATTAGTGGGCATACTCACTAACCGCGACCTCCGTTTCCTTACGGATTTCAACATTCCTATAGGCGATGTTATGACAAGGGAAGATCTTGTCACCGCTCCGGTGGGAACAGACCTGAAAGCCGCTCAGGAAATACTTATGCACCATAAGATAGAAAAACTTCCTATCGTTGACGAAAACGGAACACTTAAAGGACTCATCACCATAAAAGATATAGAAAAAGCCGTCCAGTACCCCAATTCCGCAAGAGACAAGTCGGGCAGACTGCTCTGCGGCGCGGCTCTGGGCATAACCGCGGACGTTCTCGACAGAGCAAAGGCTCTTGTTGACGCTCAGGTAGATGTTCTCGTGCTTGATTCCGCACACGGACATTCTCAGAATATTTTCACCTGCATAGATAAGATCAAGAACGCATTCCCCGATACCGCGCTGATAGCAGGAAATATCGCTACTGCCGCCGCTGCGGAAGACCTCATAAAAGCAGGAGTCGACTGTATCAAAGTCGGCATAGGTCCGGGTTCGATATGTACGACAAGAGTCGTTGCGGGAATAGGCGTTCCCCAGATAACGGCGGTATATGACGCCGCTTGTGTTGCGGCAAAATATGATATCCCGATAATTGCCGACGGCGGAATAAAATATTCGGGAGACATAGTAAAGGCTCTTGCGGCGGGAGCAAACGTTGTAATGCTCGGCTCGCTGCTCGCAGGCTGCGATGAAGCGCCGGGAGAGGAAGAGATCTTCCAAGGCAGACGTTTCAAAGTATACAGAGGAATGGGTTCTCTGGGAGCAATGGCTTGCGGCTCAAAGGACAGATATTTCCAAGAAGGCAGCAGAAAGCTTGTTCCGGAAGGAGTAGAGGGACGTGTTCCTTATAAGGGAATGGTCTCGGATACTATATTCCAGCTTGTGGGCGGGATACGTTCGGGCATGGGTTACTGCGGCTGCAAAACCATAGAAGAACTGCATGAAAAGGCGCAGTTCGTAAAGATAACAGGAGCAGGTCTGAAAGAATCTCACCCGCACGATATTTACATCACAAAAGAGGCTCCGAACTACTCGGTACAAATATAAAATTTTTGAGCGGCATCGTTATATACGGTGCCGCTTTTGGTTTATCAAAAAGTTAAAAACAGGCGCGGACAAACTAAAAAACGAAAAACAAAACCTTGCCCGAAAAGCTGGTCGAGCTGAGCCCAGCTCGCGGTTTCCAAAGGCAGAGCCTTTGGTCGCGCTCCGCAGAGCG
>CANQPX010000046.1 GCA_947625915.1 uncultured Clostridia bacterium | reverse complement strand
AAGGGAAGGGGAAAACCGGCGAGCGTCCATAGGGACGCTCGGGTTTCCCCGTCCCTTATGGTTGTCTGCCCCTCGCACAAGAAACAAAAATAATTTTACTAAGCTTTTGTTAAAAGCGCCCACGCTCGGGTTCGCCCTTCCCGGAAGGTTCTGTCCCCCGAAAACTCAAAAAAAGGTTATAAGCAAAATAAAAAATTAAGAAAAGCGAACTAAAGAACCCCCACCGCTCCCCCACCCACCCCATACCTTCCCTTATTGTTGTCTACCCCTCGCAAGAAATGGCAAAAAGGCTATAAGATGAACAAAAGATAAGAACAGCGTTCTTAAAAGCCCGCAAAGGTTTTACACCGAAAGAAAAAACTAAAAAAATTTTTACTATGCTTGTAATAGAAAAGCAAACTAATATTATTTATAAAAAAATAAAATTCAAATTTTTTTGAAAGGAAGTCTTTACTATGGCAGACAATATGAAAGGTCTGAAAAGAACACACTATTGCGGCGAAGTCACAGAAGCAGGAAAAACCGTTACCGTGGGCGGATTTGTCGATACAGTCCGCGATAAGGGCGGCATAATCTTTATCGTCCTCCGCGACAGAACGGGAGTCGTTCAGCTCACTTTTGACGAAACAAGCGATAAGACCGTTTTTGAAAAAGCTTCTTCATGCCATTCCGAATATGTCGTTATGGCAAAAGGTACTGTCCGCGAACGCGAAAGCATCAACGAAAAAATTGCAACAGGACGTGTTGAGATCTTCGTTGAGGATCTGCGTATCCTCGCAAAAGCCCAGACCCCGCCCTTTGAGATCGTTGATAACACAAATACCAACGAGGAACTCCGCCTTAAATATCGTTACCTCGACCTCAGAAGAAAAACTTTGCAGGATAACATCATCACCAGAAGCAAAATAGCAAAATCTGCCCGTGATTATTTCTACGAGAACGGTTTTATAGAAATTGAAACCCCTATGATGATAAAATCTACCCCCGAAGGCGCAAGAGATTACCTTGTTCCTTCAAGAGTACACCCGGGAAAATTCTATGCTCTGCCCCAATCTCCGCAAATTTACAAGCAGCTCCTTATGATCGCGGGATTTGACCGCTATGTGCAGCTTGCAAGATGTTTCCGCGATGAGGATCTCCGCGCAGACAGACAACCCGAATTTACACAGATAGACCTTGAAATGTCCTTTGTCGATGTGGAAGATATCCTGCAAATGGGCGAAGGATTTGTAAAACGTATCTTCAAAGATGTTCTGGATATTGACATTCCCACGCCGCTGCCAAGACTCACCTACACCGACGCCATGAACCGTTACGGTTCGGATAAGCCCGATACGCGTTTCGGAATGGAAATTCAAGATATTTCGGAACTTGTTAAGAACTGCGGCTTCGGAGTGTTCACTTCTGCAATTGAAGCAGGCGGTTCCGTAAGAGCGATCGTTGCCAAGAATGCCGCTGCCGTTCTCACCAGAAAAGAGATAGACAAGCTTACAGAATATGTCAAAGGCATAGGCGCAAAAGGTCTTGCATACGTTCGTTGGGTAGAAGATGCTCCAAGCTGCTCATTTGCAAAATTCATGGCTGACGGCGAACTTGAAAATATCCTCAAAACGCTCGGCGCGGAAAAGGGAGACGTTGTGCTTATAGTTGCGGATAAGAACAGCGTAACTCTTCCCACTCTCGGCGCACTTCGTCTTAAAGTGGGCAAACAGCTTGACCTTATTCCGGAAGGAAAATTCAATTTCCTGTGGATAACCGAGTTCCCGTTCTTTGAGTATGATGAGGAAAGCGGCGAATGGCTCGCCATGCACCACCCGTTCACCATGCCAATGGACGAATGTCTGCAATATCTTGACTCTGCGCCGGAAAAAGTTTTTGCAAAAGCGTATGACCTTGTTCTCAACGGCACGGAACTTTCCAGCGGCTCTATAAGGATCACCGACTATGAACTCCAACAGAAGATGTTCAAGGCTCTGGGGCTTACCGATGAGGAAATAGAAGCAAAGTTCGGTTTCCTTGTTGACGCTTACAAATACGGCGCGGCGCCTCACGGCGGAATGGGCATCGGACTTGACCGACTGGCAATGATAATGTGCGGCGCGGACAGTCTACGTGATGTAACGGCATTCCCGAAAGTACAGAACGCATCCGAACTGATGTCCTCCTGTCCGTCTCCTGTTGACAAAGAAAGTCTTGACATTCTCGGTATTTCGGTAAACGCAAAAGAAGAATAAAAAAACAAAAGGCGTTCCACGCGTTGGAACGCCTTTTTGTTTCTCAAAAAAGTTATTTTAACAATTTTGCGCGCAGCGCAAAATTGAAATGCTGGTCCAGCGCAGCCGCGCTGGCGGGGTCGAGGGGCGGAGCCCTCGTCGCGCTCCGCAGAGCGCGAAATCTCCTAATGCCTTTAGGCGCCTCTGCAAAGGGGTGAATTGCCGCTGTAAGCGGCAAGAGGGGAACGCTCTGCAAGAGAGAGCGTTCCCCTTGGCATTAACGGTTGTTGCCATTTAAATTTTGCCAAACAGCCCGGTGAGCTGTTTGGCAACAAACTACATTATATTTTATAAATTTTATACATTTCTTTTCTTCCTGAGTTTTCTGCCGGAACCGTCCGATCTCTTTTCCCGCGAAGGAATTTTCATAAAACTTATACCGTCAAAAGTTCTTACAACATTTTCTCCCGATTGGTTGGTGCAACGTGCATACTCTATCATTATCAGCGCTCTTATGGTAGTCAGCGCGCTGTCATCAAGCTTATTGAACACTTCCGGATAATCTTCGATAAGGCTTGTCATTATCTCTTCCGGCGCGGTATCGTCAGCATTTATCGCGCTTATAAATTTATGCGGGAAAGCGTCCATTGCCCTTATAAGGCTGTGAGTATCCGACTGATTGTCAAAGAAAAATATCAGCGACAAATAAGTATTCCAGCCCATAGGTCTGTCTCCGCGTTCTATTGCTCCGTAAGTCTGGCGCGAAACGCCTATCACTCCGGCAAGTTCGTCCTGTGAAATACCTGCTTTAAGTCTTAACAACGGAAGATTTGATTTAAGTTCGGCAACATATTTTTTTCTTTCATCGGCAGTAATGATATTTTTAAAAAGACGGTATTCCATGGCAATTACCTCCATAATTTAATAAAAATCGGGAATAATTATATCTTATTGCCACTATTATACATGAATTAACATAAAAATTCAATAATCTTTTGTAATTTTTTGCATTTTATTAACATTATTGCTTATTTTCCGACAGGTCACGGCATTGACGCTTGTAACTCAAAGGACTTACGCCGACATATTTCTTGAACTTGTTATGGAAATAATTTATATTTGTGTAACCTACCATTTCCGCGACTTCATAGACCTTGTATTCGTCCATGGCAAGCAGACGCTTCGCTTCGGTTATGCGTATACTGTCAAGGTAGTTGTTGAAATTCTCACCTGTGTACTGGTGAAAGACTTTACCGAGATAAGCGCTGTTGTAACCGAAAATATTTGCCAGAAGTTCCAGTCTGAGTTCGCTGCTGTAATTGGCACGGATATATTGAACGACCCGCTCCATAGTGCTTTTTGTTGTTTTCCCGAAATGCGTACAGGACAGTTCCGTAAGCGTGCTTTTTATAAGATTTATCATATCAAACAAACTTGTCATTTCTCCGAGCCTGCTTATAAATCCATCATCAATGAACTGTTCCGCTTTCTTGTCGCCTATACTTTTTATCATTCTTGCTCTGATATCTATGACCACCGACATACAAGTAACTTTTATCTTTTCGGCAGTATAATTCTCCCCGCAAAGCGCGATCCGCAGCTGCTCAACAGATGCTTCAAGGCGTTCGGTATCGTTTATCTCGATATAAGCGCATATCTGATCGGTGATATCATCGATCTCGGCAGTATTATTCTCGTTCCGTTCGGAATTTTCCTTAGTGAGCACCCCGTAATGCAGATACTGGAACCTGCTGTTGAGAAGTGAATTTGCCTCGCTGTATGAATCCTTTATCTTATCCGCCGATGATACCGTCTGACCAACGGTAATGAATATCCTTCCCGCATATTCTCTGCTGAATTTAGTCAGCATCTCGATCATTCGCTGCCTGTTCCAGCCCTTGAATATTATTACCGCCACACCGCTGAGACCGGAAGTTACTATATCCGTGCCGGAACCTTCAAAACGCTTTTTTATCACTTCCGGCAGAGAAGTCCTTTCCTCCTGCGAAATATCGTCCGCAAAACTTATCACCGCAACATCATAAGTATCATAGTTGTATGCTGAAAGATCGCTTTTCCCGAGGACTTCCGCATCTCCCAGCAGCAGCGCATGGGTAAGCTGCTCGCTCATATAGTCGTTTATCTGCTGCATGGCAAGCTTTTCGCGGCGTTCTTCGAGTATCTCGTCCCTGACGGTCTTTAAAGCTTCTATAAGCTCGTCCTCATCTACCGGTTTAAGTATGAACTGCTTCACTCCCAGAGACATTGCTTCCTTTGCGTAAGTGAAATCGGAATATCCCGAAAGTATAAGGCTTTTTCCCGAAAATCCGTTTTTCACCGCTGCGTCTATCATTTGTATGCCGGTCTTACCGGGCATTTTCACATCGGCAATAACTATATCCGGCGAAAGTTTCATTATCTTTGAAAGCCCGTCATCGCCGTCCTCGCCCTCACCTATAACTTCAAGTTCCAGTTCGCTCCACGGTATCATCATTTTAACTCCCTGACGCACATTCGGTTCATCGTCAACAAGCAGCACGCTCAGCATTTACAGCACTCCTTTCAATTCTGATCTTTGCCGTTTTTTGAGGAAATATTTCCGCTTATCTCGCTGTATTTTTCCGGCAGTCTCTTCATAACGTTCTCATCTACCGTTCTCGGCAATATTATCACTATCGTAGTTCCTTCGCCCATAGCTGTTTTTACCGAGATACCGTATTCCTCGCCGTGGTACATTTTTATTCGTTTATTAACATTTGTAAGACCTATGCTCTTACCGGAAGAAGTATCGTTTTCTTTCAATTTTTTCAGAAGTTCGTTAAGTTTTTCCGGAGTCATTCCTTGACCGTTGTCCGAAACGCTTATTTCCACCTTATCGCCTTTATATCTTATATTGATGGTTATCTTTCCGTTAGCCTTGGAACTTTCTATGCCGTGTGCAAAAGCATTCTCGACTATCGGCTGTATTATCAGCGGAAGGATCTTATATTCCCTGTCCACTTCGCAGTAGATAGAATACGATATCCTGTCGCCGAACCTTGCGGACTGGAGTTCAAGGTAACTTTTTGTGAATTCGAGTTCCGAGCCGAGAGTTACCATGCCGTCCTTTACTTCAAGGCAGCGGCGCATGAATTTTCCGAGTTTCTTTACCAGATCGGCAGTTTCCTTATCGTTGTTGCAGTAAGCTTTCATACGGATAGTTTCCAGCGTATTGTAAAGGAAGTGCGGGTTTATCTGACTTGCAAGCGTTTTGAACTCGGCTTCTATCTGATTTAGTTTGAAACTTTCGGAACGTATCTTTGACTTATACGCGTCATTTATGAGTTCCTGCATACTGCTTACCATTTTTTTCAGATCGATATAAAGGTCATATATTTCGTCTGTGCCTTTGATCTCTTCCGATAGTTCAAAATTCCCCGCTGCGGCGTTATGCATCTGATTTTTAAGGAACTGTATCCTTCTTGCGAAGATGCTTGAGAACAATATTGTCAGCAGCACCGAGAGAACGATACTTAGAGTAGTATTTGTCACATAGTTGAAAACGGCTCTTTTTGTTATATCGTTAAAGAAGGAACTCGGCTTAACGATATACACTTGGAACTGATTGCCTGTATTTTCGTAATCGAAGTATGACAGTACGGTATAACCGTACTTTTCGAGAGGGTTCTTCCCTTTATTGAGTATCTCCGAATCGCTCACCCCGACAGGAACGGGGTTATCGGAGTTATTGAGTACCCTGCCCGGGTCAACGCCGTCGATATTGCTGTAAAAGACCCTTCCCTGAGCAACGGCGAACACGGTTTTTGAATTTAGATCTTTTGTTATCTCATCGAGCCATTGGGAACTGAGCGAAAGCAGCATAGTACCGCAGAAATTATTCTGCTCGTCAAATAGGGGGCGTACCATAGCAAGGATATAGCTTTCATCGCGTAAAATTATCTGCCATTTCGGGGATCCCGATGTTTCGGCTTCTTTGTACCAATATTGATTTTTTATATCTTTATCTGCGTAAATAAAGTATTCACCATATGAACGTTCTTCGTTTTCAAAGTAAAGGGTAATATTATCTATCTGAGGATAAGAAGCAAGGTATTCCGAAACCGGTTGGTTCTGCATATAGAAGCTGTAATATTCGTCTTTGTTCACATTTCGGTCGTTGATAAAGTTGTTGAAATTTTCGTTTTCAACAAATCTGTCGCTTATATTTGAAACGGTGGTAACGGTATCTTTAAGGCGGGTCTTGACGCTGTCGGCTTCAAAGATAGCTTCATTTTCGGCATTTGTTCTCATCAGGTCGATAAGGTTGTAAAGCAGGAACACGCCCGCGAGAGTAATGGGGACGATCGCAGCTATGCACATGAAGATAAGTTTATTGCGGAATTTTGTATTAAGGATCTTCTGTATAGGATTGAACATACTTTTCCGCTCCTTTTTGTCATAAAAACTTTACACATTTATTTTATCACATTTTCCCGCAGATTGCAATAGGGCAAACGGCATGGTCATACATTCGCCGTGATTTGTGCAGGTTTATCCCGTGAGCATGAATATTTTTACACATATTTTGCATAATACAGTTTGTAAATCGGTTTTCAACACCCGGGAACCACCTTAAAAGCCGATGTTTTAAACTTTTTCCACCGAGTTTTCAACATTTATGCGAATAATTATTCTTTCCACAACATTTTCCACATTTTTATGATTACATATGGTATAGAATACCTTGAAACGGGCTATAATACTAAGGATAACGGTCATCAGAAAAATGTTGAAGAATTGTGGAAAAGAGCCGTCAAACCTTTTGGAAAGCGGTTTTTGTTTAATTTTACTTTGAAATATCCATAATTTGTATCAAAAAACCTCATTATTCCACATCGGGAAGATCTTAACAATTTGTAATATAAAAAACCTATGACCCGTACAAAACAGCCGCCCCGATATGGCAAATTTTTGAAAGGAGCTGCCCCCAAAAATGATAAAAGGCGTAAACAGAAGAGTTATAGAAATAACAGGAACAGACAGCGAGTATTTTGAAAAAGCCGTTCTTTATGTAAAAGCCGACAAACGTGACATTTCCCCCGCACTGCTCGAAGATGAAGCAAGAGAATATATCGGCAGATTGTCTCCCGCAAAACCGCCCGTCCCTGTTCCGCTCGCTCTGAAACTTTGTGCTGCGGCGATCTCAGCCGTCGCAGTAACGCTCCTTATATACCTTCTGATAAGTTTATGAACCGTCCCGCACAAGACCCGCTTTTGTGCGGGATAACTGTTTATCACGGGGCAAAAGTGACATTTTTTCCCGAGTTATAAAAATTTACATAAAAATTTTGCAAAATTCTTGTATTTTTATCTGTAATATGGTATAATTTAAAATAAGTATGTTTGTTATCTCGTGGAGGACGTTATGCCATATTATAATAAAGATCGGCAAAGACCCGCTCGGAACTCTTCCCCCGATGAGGAAAATTCCCTCATCGTCGGCAGGAACCCCGTTATCGAAGCCTTGAAAGCCAACAAAAATATCGACACCGTTTTCGTCAGCGGCAGCGGCGGAAGTCTCGGTCTTATATGCCGTATGGCTAAAGAAAAAGGTATCGTCGTAAAACAGGTCACCGACGATAAGCTTTCCGCAATGTGCAATGGCGCTTCACATCAGGGCGCAGCCGCAAGCGGAGCCTGCGCCGAATACGTTTCCATAGAGGATATCCTTGACATATCAAGGAAAAAAGGCACGCCGCCTTTCATCATCGTCTGCGATGAGATAGAAGACCCCCACAACCTCGGCGCGATCATAAGGACCGCCGAAGCCGCAGGCGCGGACGGGATCATTATCCCCAAACGCAGGAGCGCATCACTGAATACTACCGTTTTTAAAACTTCCGCAGGCGCGGCAAGCCGCCTTCCTGCCGCAAGAGTCGCAAATATCCCCGCCGCTCTCGATACCCTCAAAGAAAACGGCATATGGATCTACGGCACAGACGCTTCAGGAGAAAATTACCTCTCCGCGGATATGCGCGGAGCAGCTGCCCTCGTTATCGGCTCGGAAGGTTTCGGCATGGGAAGACTTGTAAAGGAAAAATGCGATTTTCTCCTTAAACTCCCCATGTTCGGACAGATAACTTCCCTTAACGCTTCCGTTGCAGCGGGAATTTTTATGTACGAAATAGTAAGACAAAGAATTACAGCGCAAAAATAAGCGTGAAAATTTCAACATTTTGTTTAACAAATATATGATATTACAATTTGTAATTTAAATTTTACATCTTCTGTATGGGACATCACATTTGTCCCGATATAAAATTATTTGAAAGGAGAGTTGGCTTTGGCTGACGGTAAATACTCGATAGACGACATTTTGAGCGAATATTCCTCCGATGAAAATGACAGCCCTAAACATAATATCAACATCGATGATATCCTCGGCAGCTACGGCAAGACCGATAATTCCCCCAAAACTGCCGACAGTGCCGCGGAAATACCCGCTCCTGCCAACATAAATACCGACGCAAGTTCCGCTGACACAAGTTCTTTTGAACGCGTCAAAGTTAAAGATAACAAGGAAAATATCGGTCTTAAACCCGCCGCGTCAAGAACACCCGCAAAAAATGTCGGCTCCAATGACGCTTTTGAAAGAAAATATGACCGCCTGTCGGAAGAATTCTCCGCGGTAAAAGAAAAAAATCCCATAAACTCCTATGTTCCCGAACCTAAGCCGGACAGATCCTTCTCGGAAAAGTTTGAACAGCAGGATCCATACGGCGATAAAGCCCGCGAACCTGCTTCAAGTGAAGTAAAAGATGAGATAAAACAAGGCTTGCGTTCCATTTTCGGAAAAAAGTCCAATAAACCTTCCCCCGCTCAGAATACAAAGACGACTCCCGAACCGCCTATCAGCGGCGCAGGCGCGGACGATGCCGCTCCAAAGGACGATCCCCTTGAAAAATATTCCGCAATAGGCGAAAAAAATCTCGACGATATCCTAAGTGAATATTCTAATAACGAAAAAGCCGCCGAAAAAAAAGAAGTTTCCCAGCATACCATGCATAAGGGACTTACCGACCTTTTCACAAGACTTATCCCCAAAACAGACGACTCGGAAATTTCAGGAAATACAGAACTTCTCGACGGCATGATAAAAGCCAAAAAAGAACGTATCTCCCGTACACAGCATATTGCCCCCATAGAAAGAAAATCCATCTCGGATATCGACCTGAACCTTGACGATAAAATAATACAGGATACCGCAAATATCCCTTCGGATAAGGAACAAAGCGAACTCGAAAAGATCAAAGCCCTCAAAGAACGAAGAAATAAAAAGATCAAGGATTTTGTCCTCGTGGGCGATGAAGAATACGTTTCCGATGAGGAAACAGACGAGGACGCCGTTCCAAAAGTGATCGACGACTTTGAAAGTTTTGAGGACGCACCTTCTATCGCACACGACATCGCCCAACTCAAAGGCAGCCTGCTGTTAAGACTGATAGTTCTCGTGATATGCTTTGCGGCAAGTTTTTACATCGCCGCAGCAAACGATACACAGGCTCTTCCGATAATGGAACTCCTCAATAAACGCACCCAAACGAATACATATCTTTTCGTAAATGCGGTGATAGGTCTGTTCGCAGCATTTTCAAGTTATACCGTTATCTCCTGCGGCTTGTCAAAAATAGGTTCGCTGAAAGCCGACTGCGACAGCCTTTGCGCTGTATCACTGGTCACATCGATAGCACTGGTCATGATAATGTTCGCAAACACTAATCTCGTAAAGGGAAATTTTGTCCATGTGTATATCCCTGTTGCTGTCGCCTCACTCATCTTCAATACGATAGGAAAACTTTTCATAGTGAGCCGTACGCAAAAAAGTTTCCGCTTCGTCTCCGGGAGCGGCGACAAGTACGCCATATTCCGCATAAATGATGAGGAAACAGCACAAAACTTCACCCGCGGCGCATTGAGCGATTTCCCGAAACTTGCGGCAATGCGAAAGACCGAATTCCTTTCGGAATTCCTTAAAACTTCCTACGCAAGCGACAGCACAGACAGGTTCTGCCGCATATTCTCGCCGATAGTCCTTATCGCGGCAGCGATAACGGGAGTCATAGCGGGACTTGTGGGAAAAACAGAGCACGGACCTTCTTCGGTGTATATCGGTATATCCGTATTTGTGGGAGTCATAGCCATATGCACGGGATTTACAACAATGCTGATAGTGAACTTTCCCATGCTAAGAGCATCAAAGAAAAACGCCGAATCACAAGGCGTTATACTCGGTTTTGACTGCGTGGACGAATTCGCCGATACAAACAGCATACTTGTTGACGCGGAACAGCTTTTCCCGCAGGGAAGCGTTAAACTCTCCGCAATAAAAGTATTTTCCGATACAAGGATAGATGAAGCTATCGTTGAAGCGGCAAGCCTTACCACACAGGCGGGAAGTATACTTAAAAATATGTTCTACGACATAATCGCGGGAAAGACCGAACTTCTCGAACCCGTTGAAAGCTATATCTTCGAGGATTCCATGGGGCTTTGCGGCTGGATAAACAACAAGCGCGTTCTCCTCGGCAACAGAGAACTTATGGTAAATCACAGCATTGACGGTATGCCTTCCGTTACAAAAGAAAAGGAATATACCTCGGGCGGACGTCATGCGGTATATCTTTCCATATCGGGAGAACTTTCGGCAATGTTCCTTGTTGAAATTACTCCGACAATGGAAATAAAGCAAGCTTTGCGCGATCTCCAGAAAAACGATATATACGTTATGGTGCGTTCGGTAGATTCGCTTGTGTCGATAAACAGGCTTTCGGAACTTTTTGATGTTTCCCCCGAACATCTCAAGCTTATCCCGTTCAGAGTTCATGAAAAATTCAATGAAGTCACGGCATATCAGGTATCGCAAAAAGCTGCCCTTGCCTGCTCGGGAAAATTTTCTTCCGCAGTATCGCTTCTTCTCAGCTGCATACATATCAAAGGAACTATAGCTATAGGCACGGCGCTGCAAGCCGTTTCCACGCTTCTCGGCATACTTATATGCCTTGTAATGGTGATCCTGAACAGTTTTCAGGAACTTTCCGCGTCAATGGCGGTAACATATAATTTTATATTTACCATGGCGCTTATAGGGCTTCAGCTTTTAAGGAAGAACTGACGCCGCAGAGCAACTTTTTAAAATAACATTTTAAAATTCAAGCCCGAACGGAGATCCCCGTTCGGGCTGATCTTATTTGCTCTCATTCTTCAACCGAAAATTCTACCTGCCCCGACGAAACATTCGCCGCCGCACAGATAACTTTTACCTTGTCTCCTACACGGTAAACGGACTTTCCAAACTTCGTGAACGCGAACTTTCCGTCAAAATCATACGGTCCGCCTGTAAGGCTTTCGATCCGCACAAGCCCTTCCACCGTGTTGGGAAGTTCCACAAAAAATCCGTATTCCTGCACCGATGAGATCGTTCCTTCAAAGCTTTCTCCCAGATGCGCCGACATATATTCCGCGATATAACAGTCCTCGCAGTCACGCTCAACGCGCATCGCCGTAAGTTCACACTCGGAAGAAGTTTTTGCCGCCTCGGAAGCAAACGCGGCATAACGCTTTACCATATATTTTTCACTTTGCTTATTGTAGCAAAGATCCGTAAGTATGCGGTGTATCGCAAGATCGGGATAACGCCTTATCGGAGATGTAAAATGAGAATAATCCGCCAGAACAAGTCCGAAATGTCCCAAAGGTT
The DNA here is from genome assembly GCA_947625915.1 of uncultured Clostridia bacterium. GTDB lineage: Bacteria > Bacillota > Clostridia > Oscillospirales > Ruminococcaceae > RGIG8773. The sequence continues at coordinate 2,696 of CANQPX010000046.1, read as the reverse complement.
CTTCCGAATACTTTGCCTTTGCCATTGAGCGGAGAACCATATTATTTATCATCGGCGCAAGCGGAGAATTCTTTGTCTTTTCAAGTATTTCCGCGAGGTGTTTCGGCTTCACGCTCGAAAAGTTCGGAACAGTGACGCCCATTTGCGATACCGTTTCTACAAGTTCCTGTATTTTTTCGGGAGCGGGGTCTTCGTGTACGCGGTAAACAAAGGGTATTCCCCTTTCTTTTGCAAGTTTTGCCGCCGAAGTATTAGCCATCAGCATGAATTCCTCTATAATAAGTTCGCTTCTGCCGCGCTCGCGCTTTTTAACGTCAACGCAAACATCATTTTCATCAATTATCAGCTTACATTCGGGGGAATCTATCTGCGGCGCACCTCTGTGCAGCTTATTTGCCGTAAGTATTGCCGAAAGCTCGTCCATAAGCAGTATGCTTTCGGTAAGTCCGTCATATTTTTCCGCGATCTCGGCAGGAACTTCCCTGCCGTTTTTTATGCAGTCGAGCAAAATATTTATCTCGCTGTAAACGCCTTTTACACGGGAACATATAACGCTTTTGCTGAATTTATAAGAAACGAGCTGACCTTCGCCGTCAATTTTCATAATGCAGGAAAAAGCGAGCCTGTCCTCATTGGGGTTAAGGGAACATATGCCGTTGGAAAGTTCTTTCGGCAGCATGGGAACGACTTTATTTGCGTAATATACCGATGTTCCTCGGAGCATGGCGTCATAGTCGAGCGCAGTGCCGGGTCTTACATAGAAAGAAACGTCCGCAATATGTACGCCAAGTTCCCAGCCGTCGGAAGTTTTTTCGATAGAGACTGCATCGTCGATATCCTTTGTATCGGCGCCGTCAATGGTGAAAATTATCTTATCCCGCAGATCGAGGCGTTTCATTATCTCGCCGTCGGGAATTCCCGTATGCTCCGCATGGCGGGCTTCGTCCAGAACTTCCGAAGGGAACTCCGTCTCAATGCCGTTGATGCGAAGGATAGCGTCCGCACTGCTTGAAGCTTTTTCACTGCTGCCGAAAACGTCGGTGACTCTTACCCGATGCTCGGAATGTTTTTCACCGCGGCAGCTTATTTCGGCAAGGACTTTATCGCCTTCTTTAACAGGCACATTCATTTCTGAGATCTCAAGCGGCTCTTTAGCGATATTATCGGGCATAATGAAAAGCCGCCCGTTTATTTTTTCCGCAACGCCGACAAATTCCGAAAATCCCTCTTCCGTGACGGAAACTATCTGTCCCTCGGGATTTTCACCTCTTTGGGGAAGGAGTTTTGCCATTACGGAATCGCCGGGCATTGCACCGAGTAGAAATTTCCCCGGCACAAAAATTTCTCTGCCCTCATCATCGGCAATAAATCCGAAAGTTTTATTTATCCTTAAAACCGTTGCATGAACGAGTCCTGCCGCTTCGCAAAGCACAATGCCGTTTTTGTCCTCAAAAATAATTCCCTCGCGCTTCATTTCGGCAATTGCTTTAGCGAAGGAGTCCGCGCTTGGTTTTCTGCCTTTGCAAAGGCTGTAAAGGCGTTTATAGGTCATACCGCGGCTGCCCGCCTGAGACATGAGCTGCGCGCGGATCCTGTTTTTGTAAATATCTTTAATATCAGCCATAAAAACCTCCATTAAGAAAAAAGTCCCGTGTTTTGAGCAAACACAGGACAGCGGTCCGGCGCGCATGGCACGCAGCAGCCGAACGCACGGTCAGCTATTACTAACTCTTTCGATGATAGCGGGAATGATATTCACCGCAATTGTAACGACAAAAAATATTACAGCGAGCAGTTTAGTGAGTCTTGCGAGAGCCTGTTCTCTGGAACTGCTGACATTACCTTTCCCGAAGAAGTTATCGGTCTGACCGGTGATAGCGGAGCTCATATCCTGTTGTTTCTGTTCCTGAGCCATGGTAATGATGATGAGCAAAACACTGCAGATCAGCATAATGATGCCGCCGATCAACTGTATTGCACCAAATTCCATAATTACACCTCCGATCAAAAATACGCTATTTAAAATATTATAGCATACTTTTTTAAAAAATGCAATAGGGGCAAAAAATTTTTTTGGGGCAATAATTTGATAATATTTACATAATTTTCTATATAAATACATATTTTTATAAATTTACACAAAGTTATTGCTAAATTACCAATAAAATGCCCTTTGAAAATCAATATATAGATATTTTAATAATAAAATATGACATTATACAAATTAATTACAATATAGCCCATATCTGTAATTAATTTTCCATAATAATCAATAAAAATACATTTCTGTAATTTTTTGTATTTCGCTAAAGCATACTTTAGTGAAATGCGAAAGGATTCGCAAGTAACAAATTATTACAGGAGGTAACTATTATGGTAGTACAGCACAACTTAACAGCGATGAACGCTAACAGATACTTCGGTATCAACAACAGCAAACTTTCTAAGTCCCTTGAAAAGCTTTCTTCCGGCTATGCAATTAACCGCGCAGGCGATAACGCAGCAGGTCTGGCAGTTTCCGAGAAGATGAGATCCCAGATCGCCGGCATGACACAGGGCGTTAAGAACGCTCAGGACGGTATCTCAATGGTTCAGACTTACGAGGGCGCTCTCACTGAGACCGACAACATTCTCCAGAGAATGAAGACTCTCGCAGATCAGGCTGCACACGGCACATATCAGGACGATGTAGACCG
>CANQPX010000045.1 GCA_947625915.1 uncultured Clostridia bacterium | reverse complement strand
ACAGACGGTCCTATGGCTCAGACCAAGGAGCACCTGCTGCTTGCTCGTCAGGTTGGCGTTCCTTATATCGTAGTATTCATGAACAAGTCCGATCAGGTCGACGATCCCGAACTCCTCGAACTGGTTGAAATGGATATCCGTGAGACTCTTGATAAGTATGAGTTCCCCGGTGACGATACTCCTATCATCATCGGTTCCGCTTTCAAGGCTCTTGATTCTTCTTCTACAGATCCTAACGCTCCCGAGTATGAGTGCATCAAGAAGCTGATGGACGCTGTTGACGAGTATATCCCTACTCCCGACAGAAAGTCCGATCTTCCTTTCCTTATGCCTGTTGAGGACGTATTCACCATCACAGGCCGTGGTACTGTTGCTACAGGCAGAGTTGAAAGAGGTCAACTCAAGACAGGCGATGAAGTTGAGATCGTTGGTCTTAAAGATGAAAAGGATAAGACAGTCGTTACAGGTATCGAAATGTTCAGAAAGATCCTTGACTACGCAGAAGCAGGCGATAACATCGGTGCTCTTCTCCGTGGTATCCAGAGAACAGATATCGAAAGAGGTCAGGTTCTTTGTAAGCCCGGTTCTATCCACCCCCACACCAAGTTCAAGGGACAGGTTTACGTTCTGAAGAAGGAAGAGGGCGGACGTCATACTCCTTTCTTCAACAACTACAGACCTCAGTTCTATTTCAGAACAACTGACGTTACAGGCGTTATCACACTTCCTGCTGACAAGGAAATGTGTATGCCCGGCGATAACGTAACAATGGACGTTGAGCTTATCACTCCTATCGCTATTGAAGAAGGACTCCGTTTCGCTATCCGTGAAGGCGGACGTACAGTAGGTTCAGGCGTTGTTACAGCTATCAATGAATAATTGATATTCAATATGCAATTAACGGCTCTCGCGATGCGGGAGCCGTTTTTTTGTTGACAAAAGAAAAAATTTATTATATAATATTAAAGTATTACGGAGATGATAAAATGCTGCTTATCAATGCTTTTGCTCCATGCAAGGTCTGAGGACGCTGCATGGAGGATAATTTGTCCTCAGACTTTGCTTTTTTTGGTTAAAATAACTTAAAAGGAGCAAAGTAATTATGAAAAATTCAAAAAGTTTAAAAACATACCTTGTTTTGTGGATAACACAAACTTTTTCCGCTCTGGGCAGCGGAATGACAAATTATGCACTGGTGCTTTGGCTGTATATGAAAAACGGTTCCGCTCTGGAAACATCGCTGCTTGCGGTGTGTTCTTATGCACCGTATGTGCTTATGAGCATTTTCGCGGGAACGCTTTCCGACCGTTGGAACAAAAAATATACTATGCTTGTGTGCGACCTTACGGCGGCTTTGGGAACACTGGCGGTGCTTTTGCTTATAAAAACAAATGCCCTTTGCCCTTGGCACCTGTATCTGCTGAACGCCGTGAACGGGCTTATGAATACCGTTCAGCAGCCCGCGGGAGAAGTAGCGGCAACGCTGCTCGTTCCGGAAAAATATTACCAAAAAACAAGCGGTCTGCGTTCTTTTTCACAGTCGCTGAATTCGATCCTGACTCCCGTGCTCGCATCGGTGCTGTTTTCTTTCGGTGGGATAGATAATGTCATAATGGTGGATCTTGTTACGTTTGCAGTCGCTTTTTTTTCACTGCTGTTTTTTATAAAGATCCCCGAAAACGATATCCCCGAAAAGGAAAACGAAAGTTTTTGGACTTCCGCAAAACAGGGATTGCTGTGGCTGAAAAATGAACCGCCGGTGCTTTATCTGATGATGTTTCTTGCGTGTATAAATTTTCCCGCGTCGGTATATGATACGGTGCTGCCTGCAATGGTGCTTTCAAAAACGGGAAATGAAAATATCCTCGGTGTAATAAATGCCTGTGCGGGCATCGCTTCACTGGCGGGAAGTGTTCTTGCGGCTGTTATCCCCGCGCCGAAAAATCGTGTAAGATCCATATGCATAACTTTATTTATTTCAATGAGTACGGAAAATTTCCTGCTTGCTTTCGGAAAAACTCCTTTTATCTGGTGCATAGGCGCGATCCTCGGCTGGATAGTCATTCCGATGATGAACGCGGATATGGACGTTATTTTCAGGAATAAGATCCCCGTGGAAATGCAGGGAAGAGTTTTCTCCTGCCGCAACACTCTGCAATTTTTTACGATACCGTTGGGATTTTTATCGGGCGGCGTTCTGGTGGATAAAGTTTTTGAACCGCTTATGGAAACAGTTCCCGAGGAAAGTTTGTTATCACTGCTTTTCGGAACGGGAAAAGGCTCGGGAGCGGCAATGCTGTTCTTCGTTATCGGGATCATCGGAGTAATGATATGCGTATTTTTCAGCATAAAACTGCGGAAATTCATGCGCGGAACGGACGATAAAAAAAGCGCGTAAATTTCCGATAAGTTAAAAGAGGAAATTTTTATGTGGTTTGTTTTTGCAATTCTTTCTGCGGTATTTGCCGCACTGACTTCGATACTTGCAAAGGTCGGCATAAACGGCGTTGATTCTAACCTTGCCACCGCTGTAAGAACGGTGGTGGTAGTTCTGCTCGCGTGGGGAATGGTTTTCCTTACCCACGCGCAGAGCGGTATATCATCTATCGACAAGAAAAGCTGGATATTCCTTATACTTTCGGGACTTGCCACAGGCGCGTCATGGCTTTGCTATTATAAAGCTTTGCAAACGGGAGAAGCTTCAAAAGTTGTTCCCATTGACAAAATGAGTACCGTTCTGACGCTGATACTTGCATTTGTTTTTCTGCATGAGGAATTTACCGTTAAGTCGCTTATCGGCTGCGTTTTAATTACGGCGGGAACGCTGTTTTTAGTTCTGTAAAAATTTTTTCGGGAGGGATCTTTATGACCGAAAGAGAAAAAGCCGCTGCGGGCTATCTCTACAATGCAAATTACGATGAGAAAATTATAAATACTATAACCGCCTGCAACGATCTTTGTTTTGAGTATAACCAATTAAAGCCGTCCGCTTTTGAGGAACGGACAGCTTTGTTAAAGAAAATTTTAGGCAAAACAGGAAAAGACATTATAGTCAATGCTCCGTTCTGGTGCGACTACGGCTGCAATACTTCCGTTGGCGATCATTTCTTTATGAACCACAACTGCCAGATACTGGACGGTGGAAAGGTGACATTCGGAGATCATGTTTTTATTGCTCCGAACTGTGTTTTTACAACAGCGGAACACGCTCTTGACGTTGAACAGCGCAACGAGGGACTTGAAGCCGCCCTTCCCATAACAGTTGGGAACAACGTCTGGATAGGCGCGGGAGTCATAGTTCTCGGAGGAGTTACGATAGGGGATAACACCGTTATCGGCGCGGGAAGTGTTGTTACGAAGGATATCCCCTCCGGAGTTATCGCCGTTGGAACGCCATGCAGGGTAATGCGTGAGATAACCGAAGCGGACAAGCATAAATATCCTGTTTATCAAGGAGACTGAAACTCATTTCACCCTTATGAACATCGGCTGCTTTGCATCGGTCTTTAAGTCGGCAGCGGCATTTATCTCGGCTCCCGTACTGTCGGGAGACTTTATGCGCTCACGTTCGCTCAAAGACTTTTTCAGAGCAGTTTCTTCAAGAAAACGAACGTAGTCCTCATGCTTTTTTATCAGAAGTTTAAGTTTTCTGCGGCGTGCGAGCCTGTAGTCGTTGGCAAGCTGCTGTTCGCGCTTTATTTCCGCCTGACGTTTGCGGCGTTCATAGCGGATCTCCTCATAACTTTTCTTTGAGAAGAACTCATCAGCCGCTTTTTGGAAAATATCGGTTTTTGTTTCATCTGCCGAAACGGCATTTTCGGGAACTTTTGCGGTTTTTCCGCTGTATGCCCCTGTTTTTGGAAAACCCGAGGAAAAAGCAGGAAAATTTGTTTCCATATATCCACACCCCTTTTATTATAAGAAAAACAGCGCCGAACTCACAAAAGCACGGCGCTGTTTTAAGTATCGCAAATTATTCAGCCTTAGGAGCTGATACGGGGCAGTTGTCTGCGCAAGCGCCGCAGTCAATGCAAGTAGCAGCGTCGATAACGTACTTGCCGTCGCCCTCGGAAATTGCGTTTACGGGACATCCGTCTGCGCAAGCGCCGCAGCTGATGCACTCATCGGAAATTTTGTATGCCATCTGAAAGCACCTCCATTAAGTATTCGGGAAAATTCCCTATATACTATTGTAACATATTTTTTGAAAAAAGCAAGATGTATTTAAGATAATTTTTAATTTTTTTGTGTAATTTAAAAATTATAATATTTCTATGGCAGATTCTTGACATACATCTGTGCAGATACCGCAGCTTATACAAAGGGTAGGGTCAATGGAGTAAGTATTACCATCTTTAGAAATGGCGGATCTAAGACACTCAGGTTCACAATTGCCGCAGCCTGTGCATAAAGATTTGTTTATAGAGTAAATTTTATCGCTGCATTCATTTTCATAAGTGCCAATGAACAGACCATTTAAATACATATTTATTAACTTGATCGAAATGATTATAAATAAGGTAATGATTATGCAACGGATGATAAATTCTGAAAGATCGGGGATATAAAATTCCATATGTATAACCTCTGCGTTAATATTTTATAATAATTATACCACATTTTATTAAAAATGCAATACTATTTGAGATATTTTTTAATTTTTTTGTGAAACACTTGAAATTGACGGAAAAATGGGTTATAATTAGTAGGTAAGCTTTTTTTGATCTGTTTCCGATTTCCGAGGAGGGCTTGTCAATGTGTGGTTTTTCCTGCAATTTGACCGTTTTTTCCTACCTTTCTCTGCCGTCTATGGGAATTTGTTCCTGTTGCGGCGGCTTTGCCATATCGGAATATAAGTGTATCTGCAAGCTGTGATGTACCTTCACAGCTTTTTTGTTTTCAAAAAATTCATTTGGGAGGTATTTTATGTTAAAAAAAGTTGCCGTTATCATGGGAAGTGACAGCGATATTCCCGTTGTCAAGGCTGCGGTCGCCGAACTTAAAAACTACGGAGTCCCTTACGAAGTACATATAATGTCCGCACACAGGACTCCCGAAATGGCTTCCGAGTTTGCCGCAAATGCCGCAAAGAACGGCTTCGGCGTAATTATCTGCGCTGCGGGAATGGCTGCGCACCTTGCGGGAGTAATTGCGGGACATACCATACTTCCCGTTATCGGGATCCCCATAAAGTCGACCTTTGAAGGCTTGGACGCGCTGCTTGCAACGGTACAGATGCCTTCGGGCATACCCGTTGCCACCGTTGCGGTGAACGGAGCAAAGAACGCAGCTATCCTTGCGGTACAGATGCTCGCGCTGAACGATGAGGGCTTGACCGAAAAGCTGCTGAAAGCCAAGCAGGACATGATAGACGGCGTTATCGAAAAGGACAAGAAGCTTCAGGCTTCGATAGATGATATCCTTAACGCAAAGTAAGGTATTTTATCATGAAAAAGAACTATTCTGCAATACTTTTCGACCTTGACGGAACGCTTACGGACTCTTCACCGGGAATACTGGACTGCGTTCGGTACGCACTTGAAAAAATGAACAGGAAAATTCCCGAAGAAACGCTGCTGAACGGTTTTCTCGGACCGCCGTTAGTGTATTCCTTTACCGAATACTGCGGAATGACTCCGGAGGAAGCCCGCCAAGCTGCCGAACTTTACAGAGAAGCTTACAAGGATCAATGCGTTATAGGAAATTCCCTTTACGACGGCATTTACGAACTTCTTGAACGGCTTGATAACGCGGGAAAACTTCTTGCGGTGGCGACTACAAAGCCGCAGGTCATGGCGGATAAGATAGTTGAATATTTTGACATAAAGAAATTTTTTAAAGCGGTATGCGGCGCCGCTCCCGACGGTTCAAACGGCGAAAAAGCGGGAGTTATCCGCAATGCAATAGAAAAGCTCGGAGTTACCGACCTCGGACAAGTCCTTATGGTAGGAGACAGGTTCTATGACATTGAGGGCGCGAAAAAAGTCGGCATAGCTTCCGCAGGTGTGCTTTTCGGCTACGGCAGACCCGGCGAACTTGAAAAAGCAGGCGCGGACTATATTTTCAGCAGTCCGCGGGAAATTGCGGAGTTTATTCTTAGTTAAATTTTATCTGATATAAAATCATAGGAGGAAATTGTTATGGAAAATATTGTTAAAGGCGAACAGCTTTACGAAGGCAAAGCAAAGAAAGTTTTTGCTACAAACGATCCCGACCTTGTTATCGTTGACTACAAGGACGACGCCACCGCTTTCAACGGCGAAAAGAAAGGCACTATCCGCGGCAAAGGCGTTGTAAACAACAAAATGACAAACTATATGTTCGGTCTGCTCGAAAAAGAAGGTATTCCTACGCATCTTGTAAAGGAGATCAGCGACAGGGAAACTATCGTCAAAAAAGTTGAGATAGTTCCTCTGGAAGTTATCGTAAGAAACGTTGCGGCTGGCTCTTTCTCAAAGAAGTTGGGCATTGCCGAGGGAACTCCCCTTAAACAACCTACTCTTGAATTCAGCTACAAGAACGACGAACTGGGCGATCCGTTCATCAACAGCTATTATGCTCTCGGTCTTGGTCTTGCAACTCAGGAAGAGATCGACACGATCTCAAAATACGCATTTGCGGTAAACAGCTTTATGCTTAAATTCTTTAAGGAACATAACATTGATCTTATCGACTTCAAGATAGAATTCGGAAGGTTCCACGGAAAGATCCTTCTTGCGGACGAAATTTCCCCCGATACCTGCCGCTTCTGGGACAGCACGACTCATGAAAAACTTGACAAGGACAGGTTCCGCAGAGATATGGGCGGAGTCGAAGAAGCTTATCAGGAAATGATGAAGAGAATTTTCGGTGAATGATCATTACTTGGGAGAGTGAGCTATGGGCGGTTTTTTTGGAGCAGCGTCTTTGCGCGACTGCATAAGTGACGTTTTTTTCGGAACAGATTACCATTCGCACCTTGGAACACGCCGCGGCGGTATGACCTCATTTTCACCCGAATTGGGATTTCAGAGGAATATCCACAGCATCGAGAATTCACCGTTCCGCACAAAGTTTGAAAAGGATATCGAGTCCATGCGGGGGAACCTTTGCATCGGCTGCATAAGCGATACAGATCCGCAGCCTATACTTCTTCGCTCAAAACTCGGTATCTACGCGGTCTGTACGGTGGGGATAATAAATAATGCCGCCGATATACGGACGGAGTTCCTCGATAACTGCTTTGCAAGCTTTGAGACTATGAGCAGCGGAAAGGTGAACTCAAGTTCGCTTGTTGGCGCGCTTATCTCGCAGAAAAGTTCCTTTGTGGAGGGGATACGTTACGCGCAGGAAAAGGTGGACGGAACGATCTCCCTTATGATACTTACCGAGGACGGGATAATAGCCGCAAGGGACAAGAACGGACGGCTCCCCATAATCGTGGGGAAACGTGAGGACGGGTACTGCTTTTCCTTTGAGTCTTTCGCGTTCCAGAAATTAGGGTATGAGACTTATAAGGAACTTGCTCCGGGAGAGATAGTGAAGATAACTCCCACAAGCTGCGAAGTCCTTAGCCCCGGCGGCGATAATATGAAAATATGTACGTTCCTGTGGACATATTACGGTTACCCGAACTCGATCTATGAGGGCGTTACCGTTGAGACCATGAGAACGCGGAACGGCGAGATAATGGCGGAATCGGATATTAAGAACGGTACGCTTCCCGATGTGGATTACGTCTGCGGCGTTCCCGATTCGGGGATCCCCCATGCGATAGGTTATTCAAACAGAAGCGGCATACCTTTTGCAAGACCGTTCATAAAGTACACTCCCACTTGGCCCAGAAGCTTCATGCCCCAGAACCAGACCATGCGCAACCAAGTTGCAAAAATGAAGCTGATCCCCGTACATGAACTTATCGAGGGCAAAAAGCTGCTTTTTGTGGACGACAGTATCGTCCGCGGTACGCAGATGCGCGAAACGGTGGAATTCCTTTATTCCAACGGCGCAAAGGAAGTACATATGCGCTCGGCTTGCCCGCCCATAATGTACGGCTGCAAATACCTTAACTTTTCAAGAAGCACATCGGAACTTGACCTTATAGCAAGACGTATCATAGACGAGCTGGAAGGCTCGGAAGGCGTAAAATATATAGAGGAATACAGCAGTTCTTCCACCGAAAGAGGAAAAAGGCTCCGCGACGAGATCTGCAGGCGGCTGAAACTCACTTCGCTGGAATTCCAGTCTCTTGAAGGCACCGTCAAGGCGGTAGGACTGCCGCAATGTAAGCTTTGCAGCTATTGCTGGAATGGAAAGGAATGATCGGTCATGTTTGACAGCTTACATGAAGAATGCGGCGTCTTTGCGGTCTATTCGGACAGGACCACGGACGTTGCAATGACTGCATACATAGGCTTGTATGCTTTACAGCACCGCGGTCAGGAATCCTGCGGCATCGTGGTAAACGACAGGGGCGTATTTACCCACCATAAGGACTTGGGTCTTGTCCATGAAGTTTTTGACAAGGACACCCTTGCGAGTCTCGGTCAGGGAAATATCGCCATCGGGCACGTCCGCTATTCCACAACGGGAAATTCCAACCGCTCAAATGCACAGCCGTTGGTCGTCCGCCATATGAAAGGTCCTCTTGCCATCGCTCATAACGGAAATCTTGTGAACGCAAGGGAACTCCGCGAGGAATATGAACTGAAAGGCGCGATCTTCCACAGCACAAACGATACGGAAGTTATTTCCTACGCCATAACAGAACAGCGATTGAAACAGCCTTCCATTGAAGAAGCGGTGGAAAAAGCCGTCGGACGGCTTCGGGGAGCGTTTTCAATTGTAGTGATGTCGCCTAAGAAGCTTATTGCCGCAAGAGATCCCTTCGGTTTTCGTCCGCTCTCATTGGGAAAGCTCGGTGACGGAACTTACGTCGTTTCCTCGGAGACTTGTGCGTTTGACAGCGTGGGAGCGGAATTTATCCGCGATCTGCTGCCGGGAGAGATAATAGTTATCGACAGCGACGGCGTGCGTTCAATAAAAAATTACTGCGGAACGGAGAAAAGCAGTTTCTGCGTGTTTGAATATGTTTATTTTGCCCGTCCCGATTCCGTGATAGAAGGCGCAAGCGTCCACAGAGCAAGGCTTCGTGCAGGGGAATTCCTGTGGAAAGAACACCCTGTTGATGCGGACGTGGTAATAGGCGTTCCCGACAGCGGACTTGACGCGGCGTTGGGACTTTCCCGCGCTTCGGGGATACCCTACGGCGTTGGTTTCATAAAGAACCGTTACGTCGGCAGAACGTTCATTCAGCCCACACAGGCGGAACGGACAAATTCCGTAAAAATAAAACTTAACGTTGTGAACGACACGGTAAAGGGCAAACGCGTTATACTTGTTGACGACAGTATCGTACGCGGAACTACTTCAAAGCGGATAGTAAATCTTATCCGTGAAGCGGGAGCAAAGGAGATCCATGTGAGAATTTCCTGCCCGCCGTTTACAAATCCCTGTTTTTTCGGCACTGATATAGACAGCAAGGAAAATCTTATTGCCTGCAAGATGTCGGTAGATGAGATCTGCCGTGAAATAGGCGCGGATTCCCTCGGCTATCTCAGCGTTGAGAGCGTGGACAAGGTAGCGGGAGACGAAGCAAAGTGCGGTTTCTGCGACGCTTGCTTTACGGGGAATTACCCATGTGAAGTTCCTAAGGAAATGCCTAAGGATAAGTTTGAATTCAAGATAGAAAATTAAAGATTGGAGAATGACAATGAAAAGTTTTTCTGATAGCTACAAAGAAGCGGGTGTTGACGTTACCGCAGGTTACAAGGCGGTCGAGCTGATGAAATCTCACGTTGCCCGTACGATGACAAAGGGAGTCATTTCGGGCATAGGCGGTTTCGGAGGTCTTTTTCAGCTTGACATGACGGGCATAAAAGAGCCTGTTCTTGTTTCGGGAACTGACGGCGTGGGAACGAAAATAAAGCTTGCTTTCATTATGGACAAGCACAATACCGTTGGCATCGACTGCGTTGCAATGTGCGTGAACGATATAATCTGCTGCGGAGCAAAGCCCCAGTTCTTCCTTGACTACATAGCCTGCGGAAAGAACATTCCCGAAAAGATCGCGGAGATAGTTTCGGGCGTAGCGGAAGGCTGCGTTCAGGCAGGCTGCGCCCTTATCGGCGGCGAGACTGCGGAACACCCGGGACTTATGCCCGATGAAGAATACGATCTGGCGGGATTTTCCGTGGGAGTTGTTGATAAGAGCAAGATAATTGATACTTCTTCGCAGAAAACGGGAGACATCATGATAGCTATAAAATCAAGCGGCGTTCATTCAAACGGTTTTTCGCTGGTGAGAAAAGTTTTCACCGTTAATGAGCAGAACCTTGCCCGCCATCAGTCGGATATCGGAATGACTCTCGGCGACTGTCTTATGACTCCCACAAGAATTTATGTAAAGGCGATAATGGCTCTGCTTGACGCTGTTAAGGTAAAATCCATCAGCCATATCACAGGCGGAGGATTTTACGAGAATATCCCGCGTTCGCTGCCGCATGGAATTTCCGCAAAGATCGCGCGTTCGGACGTCCGCGTCCTGCCCATATTCGACCTTATTGCAAGAACCGGAAAAATTTCCGAACACGATATGTTCAACACCTTCAATATGGGCGTGGGAATGTGCGTTGTTGTTGACAAGAACGACGCCGACAAGGCAATAGAGGTAATAAATTCCACAGGCGAACAGGCTTACGTCCTCGGTGAACTGGTTGAAAGCGACGAGGGAGTAATTATCTGCTGAGGTGACAATTTTATGAGAATGTTGCTGCGCGCGGTATTTACGGAACCGTTCTTCGGAATTGCAATAGGATCTGCAATGATTTCCATTGGTTCGGCACTGTATTTCTATTACAAAAAGATACTCAGCAATACTATCTATATGAGCGGAACTGTCACCGCTATTGAAGACCGTAATATGGGAGCTGTGGTTTGCCCGATCGTCGAAGCTAAGACTGAGACAGGCACGATACGTCTTGAATATTATCGTTACGAATACAAGGATCGGCTCAGGTGCAGTGTGGGCGATAATGCCGACGTATGCGCGAACATCAAATACGGGAAATTTTATTTTGCCGATGAAAAACCGGATCAGGTGCAGCAGGCTCTTGCCGTGACGGTGATAGGCGCGGTATTTCTGCTTATAGGGATATCCGCGCTTATCAAAAATTAATTGTTCGGGAGATGAAACAATGAAAAATATAGTTGTCCTCGTTTCGGGCGGCGGAACGAATTTGCAGGCGCTTATCGACGCGGAAAAGCGGGGAGATATAAAAGGCGGGAAGATAACCTGCGTTATTTCTTCAAAAGCGGACGCTTACGCTCTTGAACGGGCAAAGCAGAACGGCATAAAAACGGTAACGCTTGTGCGGAAAGATTTTCCCGACGTTCACGAATACAGCAAAGCTATGTTGGAAACACTTGAAAATGAACACGCCGATCTGGTGGTTTACGCGGGATTTATGACGATCCTTGACGAGACTGTCTGCCGCGCCTATCCTAATAAGATGATGAACGTTCACCCCGCGCTGATACCGTCTTTCTGTGGAAAGGGCTTTTACGGACTGCACGTTCATGAAGCGGTTCTTGAAAAGGGAGTAAAGGTAACGGGCGCAACGGTGCATTTTGTAACGGAAGTATGCGACGGCGGTCCTATAATCTTACAGGACACAGTTCCCGTTCTGAACGGAGATACTCCCGAAATTCTGCAAAAGCGCGTTATGGAAAATGTTGAGTGGAAAATTCTCCCCAAAGCCGTGGCGTTATTCTGCGAAGATAAGATAAGAGTTGAAAACGGCAGGGCATATGTCGATGAATGAAAAATTATTTTCCGGTAAAGCGGAAATTTACAACAATACAAGACCTTCATATCCGCAGGAAGTCATTGATTTTCTTTACGACAGGACTAATGCGGAAAACGTTGCCGATATAGGCGCGGGAACGGGCATTTTCACAAAATGTCTGTTCACAAAATTCAAAAAAATAACAGCCGTTGAACCAAATGCGGATATGCTTTCGGTTCTGCGGGAGAATGTTCCTTTTGCGGAGATAGTAAATGCTGCCGCAGAAAATACGGGGCTTCCCGACAACAGTTTCGGGCTTTTGACGGCGGCACAGGCTTTCCACTGGTTCGACAGCGGCACATTCAAGGAAGAATGTAAAAGGATCTTAACATCTGACGGACGGCTTGCAATTATCTGGAACACACACGGGAAAAGCGAGCTCCGCACGGAGCGTGACAAGATATTTGAAAAATACTGCGGAATGAGCGACAGCGTTAAAATTTCAAAGTGCGGCAGATACGACGGCAGTTCCTTTACGGAAAGTAAGTATTTTTCGGAAGTGGAAACATTCTGCGCGGATAATCCCATGATCTTTGATGAGGAGCATTTCATAGGATATTCGCTGTCACATTCTTATTCGATAAAAAGCGATGACCCGAATTACGAAAATTTCATTTCCGAGCTTCGGGAAGCGTTTTATAAATTCAGTCATAACGGCATTGTCCGGATGCCGCAGGATACAGTTTGTTATTTAGGAAAATTTTAGGAGGAATCAGCATGATTACAAAAACTATCGCGGAAGAACTTAACAGCATGGACTACCACGGACGCGGAATTATGATCGGCAAGTCCGCAGACGGAAAACACGCTGTAACAGCGTATTTCATCATGGGCAGAAGCGAAAACAGCCGCAACCGCGTTTTCGTTGAGGACGGCGAGGGGATAAGGACTCAGGCTTTCGATCCCTCTAAAATGACCGATCCCCACCTTATCATTTACGCTCCCGTTCGCGTTATGGGCAGCAAGACGATCGTTACAAACGGCGACCAGACGGACACCATTTACGATCTTATGGATAAGCAAATGACTTTCGAGCAGTCTCTCCGCACCCGTGAATTTGAGGACGACGCTCCCAACTTTACTCCGAGAATTTCGGGGATCATCCACCTTGATGAGGGAAAAATGAATTTCGCCATGTCGATACTGAAAAGCGCGGACGGCGACAGCAGTTCCTGCCAGAGATACACTTACGCTTACAGCAATCCGATAGCGGGAAAAGCAAAGTTCATTCACACATATTCCGGTGCGGGAAACCCGCTGCCAAGCTTTGAGGGCGAACCCAAGAATATAGAACTCCCCGATGTTTCAATTGATGAAATGACAAAACTCATCTGGGACAACCTTAACGCAGATAATAAAGTTTCGCTTTTCGTAAGATATATCGATCTCGGCACGGGAAAATATGAGTCAAGAATCGTAAACAAGAACGTGTAATAAGTTTTCGGGAGGAATTTAAAATGGCAAATGAAATGCTTTTAAAATACGGCTGCAACCCCAATCAGAAGCCGTCAAGAGTTTTTATGGCAAACGGCGGAGAACTTCCCATCGAAGTCCTTAACGGAAAGCCCGGATATATCAATCTTCTGGACGCTTTCAACGGCTGGCAGCTTGTTAACGAACTGAAAAAGGCAACAGGACTTTGCGCGGCAACATCTTTCAAGCACGTTTCACCTGCGGGCGCGGCTGTGGGACTGCCCCTTTCCGATACATTAAAGAAAATTTACTGGGTAGACGATCTGGGCGAACTTTCACCCCTTGCCTGCGCTTATGCAAGGGCAAGAGGTGCGGACAGAATGTCCTCTTACGGCGATTTTATTTCACTTTCGGACGTTTGCGACGTTCCCACCGCTAAGATGATCCAAAGGGAAGTTTCCGACGGAATGATCGCCCCGGGTTATGAACCCGAAGCGCTGGAGATCCTCAAGTCCAAGAGAAAAGGCACTTACAACATTATAAAAATTGACCCGAATTATGTTCCCGAACCCGTTGAAACAAAGCAGGTGTTCGGAATTACATTCGAGCAGGGAAGAAATTCCCTTGACATCAACAACGCGCTCCTTGACAATGTTGTAACGAACAATAAAAATATTCCCGATGAAAAGAAGCGGGATCTGCTTATTTCCCTTATTACTCTGAAATATACCCAGTCAAACAGCGTTTGCTATGTAAAGGACGGTCAGGCTGTGGGCATCGGAGCAGGTCAGCAGTCAAGGATCCACTGCACGCGCCTTGCGGGAAACAAGGCTGATATCTGGTGGCTCAGACAGTCTCCCAAGGTAATGGGTCTGAAATTCAAGGAAGATATTCGCCGTGCCGACAGGGATAACACGATTGACGTTTATATTTCCGACGAGTATATGGACGTTATCGCCGAGGGCGAATGGCAGAAGTGGTTCGCCGAAAAGCCTGAGCCTTTCACACGCGAGGAACAGAAAGCATGGCTTGCAAAGAATACAGGCGTTTGCCTCGGTTCTGACGCGTTCTTCCCCTTCGGCGACAATATCGAGCGTGCGCGCAAGTCGGGCGTTGAATACATAGCGCAGCCGGGCGGTTCTATCCGTGATGATAACGTTATCGAGACCTGCAACAAGTACAATATGGCAATGGCGTTTACGGGAATTCGCCTTTTCCACCATTGATCTTATGGATAATAGTATGGATAATAGTATTCTCCCTACAATTGAAACCGAACGCCTGATACTTCGGCAGGTGACTGCCGACGATGCGGAAGCATATTTTGAATGGGCAGGGGACGAGCGCGTTACAAAGTATATGAGTTACAGCACTTATTCCTCCGCAGAACAGGTCAGGGATTGGCTGGAAACCGTTCCAAATGTCTGGGTCTATGTAAGGAAGTCGGACGGTCTGCTTATCGGCAGCGGAGACATATCGCCTGACAGTTCTGGAAACGGTTTCCGGGTATTTGGTTACAATCTGCGTTTTGACTGTTGGAACAAAGGCTATGCGACGGAAGCCGTCAAAGCTATGATAAAATATGCTTATGAACTCGGAGCAAGGAAGTTTACGGCTCAGCACGCCGTTGAAAATCCTGCGTCGGGCAGGGTAATGGAAAAGTGCGGTTTGAAATTTGACGGTTACGGTTCTTATAAAAAGATCGACGGGAGCTGCGAGTTCAGGTCAAAAATTTATAAAGCAGATCTTGATGAAATTCTGTTTTAAAATATCACAAAAGGAACGGTGATAAAATGAAAATACTTGTAGTAGGCGGCGGCGGACG
>CANQPX010000044.1 GCA_947625915.1 uncultured Clostridia bacterium | reverse complement strand
GGGCTATGAAGCGGTCATCTGCAACAACAACCCGGAGACCGTTTCCACCGACTTTGACACGGGCGACAGACTGTATTTTGACCCCCTTACAAAAGAAGATGTTGAAGCAATTATAGAAACGGAACAGCCTTACGGCGTTGTAGTTCAGTTCGGCGGACAGACAGCCATAAAACTTACAAAGCACCTTTCCGAAATGGGCGTGAACATTCTGGGAACGTCTGCGGACAGCATTGATGCCGCCGAGGACAGGGAACGTTTTGACGAACTTCTCAATAAGTGCGGAATTCCCCGTCCTGCGGGTCATACCGTCATGAACACCGAAGAAGCCCTGAAAGCCGCGGAGGATCTGGGTTACCCCGTTCTTATGCGCCCGTCATATGTTCTTGGCGGTCAGAATATGATAATTGCCCATTCGGATCAGGATATTATCGAATATATGGAGATCATCATGCGGGGCGGTCTGGAGAATCCCGTGCTTATCGACAAATATATGATGGGCAAGGAAGTTGAAGTTGATGCGATCTGTGACGGCGTGGACTTCGTTATCCCGGGAATCATGGAGCATATTGAACGCGCGGGAATACATTCCGGCGACTCGATATCAGTGTATCCCGCGCTTACCCTTACCAAAAAGATCCGCGAAACGATCATCGAATACACAAGACGTCTTGCCATGGAACTCCACGTTATCGGTCTGGTAAATATCCAGTATGTCGTTTACAACGACGAGGTCTACGTTATTGAAGTAAATCCACGTTCTTCCAGAACGGTGCCGTATATTTCCAAAGTAACCGGCGTTCCCATGGTGGATATCGCAACAAAGATAATGCTCGGCGAAAATCTGAAAGATCAGGGTTACACCAGCGGACTTTACAAAGAAGCAGACTTTATCGCGGTAAAAGTTCCCGTGTTCAGCTTTGAAAAACTTCATGATGTTGATACCGCTCTCGGTCCGGAAATGAAATCAACAGGCGAATGTCTGGGAATTGCCCGCAGCTTTGAGGACGCGCTCTACAAAGGACTTGTGGCGGCAGGCTACAACCTTGAGAAGAAAAAAGGCGGGGGAGTTCTTATCACCGTCCGCGACACCGACAAGAAAGAGATACTTTACGTTGCGGAAAAATTCGAGCATCTCGGCTTTGACATTTACGCTACAAGCGGAACGGCTTCCATGCTCAACAGGAACATGGTAGCGGCAAATGTAGTCCGCCGCGTTTCCGAAGAAAAGCCCAATGTCATGTCGCTCCTTGACAGCGGAAAGATCGACTATGTAATTTCCACATCGGCAAAAGGACGTATCCCCGCATTTGACAGCGTAAAGATCCGCCGCAAGACGGTAGAACGTTCTATCTGCTGCCTTACCGCTATCGACACGGCAAACGCCGTTGCGGACATTCTCATGATGGGCAAAAATATTACGGATATGGAAATGGTGGACATTACGAAAATTTAACGGCTTTATCTGCGGGAATGTTCCGATTTTTGGGTAAAATGATTATGCGGAACATTCCCGCGGAATTTTTTACAGGAGGTTTTCAATGAAATACACACAAGGCAGATATATTATACTTTCCAAAAAAACTCTTGCCAAGGAAATTTACGACTTGACCATACTTTGTCCCGAGATCGCGGAAATTGCCAAGGCAGGACAGTTCGTTAACGTAAAAGTAAACGGTTTTACGCTCCGCAGACCTATTTCAATATGTTCTATCGACCGCGAGAAAGGCACTCTGCGGATAGTTTTTGAAGTACGCGGCGAGGGTACAAAAGAAATGTCACAGCTTGCGGAGGGAGAACTTATCGACATTGTCGCACCTCTTGGCGGACGGAGCTTCAAGGTGGATCAGTTTGAAACTGCGGTAATTATCGGCGGCGGGATAGGAACTCCCCCCATGCTTGCAGTTGCCGAAAAATTCGGCGAAAAGGGAACCGTCATAAGCGGTTTTCGCAATGCTGCGGCGGTAATTCTCCAAGACGACTTCAAAGCAACGGGCGCGGAAACTATCCTTTGCACCGACGACGGTTCGGCGGGAAAGAAAGGTTTTGTCACAGATGCGTTAAAAGAAGTTCTTTCACGGAAAAAGCCAGATGTTATCTTTGCCTGCGGTCCCGATGTCATGCTAAGACGGGTAATTGAAATTGCAAAGGAAAATAACATAAAATGTCAGGTCTCACTTGAAGAACGAATGGGCTGCGGCGTTGGTGCGTGTCTTGTCTGCGCCTGCAGAACTATCCGGGGCGGCGATGAATATTATGCTCACGTCTGCAAGGACGGTCCTGTTTTCAACGCGGAGGAGGTGCTTTTTGATGAGTGATAAACTTTCGGTAAATTTTGCGGGCGTAAATTTCAAAAATCCGATCATTCCCGCTTCGGGAGCTTTCGGTTACGGACGGGAATATGAAAATTTTTATTCGCTTTCCAACCTTGGGGGAATTTCCGTAAAAGGAACAACAGGCACAAAGCGGAACGGCAATCTTCCGCCCAGAATTGCGGAAACTCCGTCGGGTATGCTTAACAGCGTCGGTCTGCAAAATCCGGGTATCGATCATTTTATAAAGATCGAACTTCCAAACCTGAAAACCAAGGACACGGTAATTATCGCAAATATTGCGGGTTCTACTGCGGACGAGTACCGCGAAATTGCGGAAAAGCTTGAAAATACCGATGTTGATATGATAGAAGTTAACATTTCCTGCCCTAATGTAAAGGCAGGCGGCGCGGCTTTCGGAGTTACCTGCGAAGGCGCGGCTTCGATAACGAAAATTGTCCGCGCAGCGACTAAGAAACCCGTTATGATGAAGCTTTCCCCCAACGTTACAAATATTGCGGAGATCGCAAAGGCAGTTGAAGCGGAAGGAGCGGACGCTGTTTCGCTGATAAATACGCTGCTTGGAATGAAGATAGACATAAAGACCCGCCGTCCGGTTCTTCACAACAACGTAGGCGGGCTGTCGGGACCTGCGGTATTTCCCGTTGCGGTAAGAATGGTATGGCAGGTGGCAAATGCGGTAAAGATCCCCGTTTGCGGAATGGGGGGCATTTCCCGTTGGCAGGACGTGGTGGAAATGATGATGGCAGGCGCGCAGGTAGTTCAGATAGGTGCGGCTATGTTCTCGGATCCGTTTGCACCGATAAAAATTATAGAAGGTCTGGAAAACTATGTTTCCGAAAACAACCTTAATAATTTGCAGGAAATAGTCGGAACGGTCATACCTTGGTAAAAAAATCGGCTTGGAAATTTTCCAAGCCGTGTTTTTGTCATTTACAAAATTATTATTCTCCCGCAGTAACATCATAGTACGGAATGTTGTATTCATCAAGTGCTATTATAAGATCTTCATATAAATTTGCCGCTGCGGAATCCTCAATGGTAATATTTACTTGGGGGTTTTCCAGCGCATTTATCTTGTCGATCAGATCGTTGAGCGCGATAGTATTGTTTTCATATATGTAACTTTCCGCAATTGTGATATTCACTGTATTGCCGTTTGCGGAAACATCGCTTTCCGTTTCGGAAGGCTGCGTTTCCTCACTTATCGAGCCTGCAACAGGCAATGCGCCGTCATCTCCGCTGCCGTTATCTCCGCCGAAGCCAAATCCTCCTCTGAATAATATAAACGCCGCGGCTATAATTATTATCAGCAATATAATGACGAAAATTCCGCCTTTGCCGCCGCTTTTTTCTTTTTCTTTCATAATTTTCAACACCTCATCTTGAAATATTTATACTCGCGCAGTAAAACTGCGGGTATTCCTCGGATACGGCTTTTATGTGCTTTTCGGCAGAACTTGTGTACAATATCGGAGCAGTTCCTTCTTGACTTCCGTCGTAAACGAATACTCCTAACATAACATCGTCTTTGCCGAAACCGGAATTGCGGAAAATTTCCGTCAGTTCTGCGGTGATATCCGTATTTTTGCCGAATTCAAATCTGCCCATATGCTCTTTTCCGTTTTCTATGTTCAGGAACCATTTTTTATTTCCCGAACTGTCTGTTTCACTGTCAAGCTTTATATATATTACCGAACCTTTGTCGAATTCCGAAAGAGCCTGTTGATTTTTTGCGGCATTTTCGTCCGCATTTTTTATGCGTTCAAATTCCGCGTTGGCTTCTTTCTGCCAATTTTCCTTTTCCGCTTCAAAAGCGTTTTTTTCCTCTTCAAGCTGTGCGGCAATTGCCTGAACGCTGCTTATCTGTTCCTGCGCCTTGTTTCTGACTTCCTCGGCGGAAGCTTTGTATTTTATCATGAACCAGAAAAGTATTATCATCGTTATGTCGAGCAGCGAAGTAAAATCAAGTGATATCCTGCTTCTTTTCATCAGCTTCACCTGCTTTCACCGCATCGATATCCGCGTTCAGAGTGTTTCTTTCTATGCAAATGCTGTAACGCTCGTTGTTATCCTCTATTAACGGAGAAAGTATGCAGTCGAGAAGTTTTCCGATCACTCCGAACACTGCTCCCCAGAACGTTGACGTAAGCGCACCAAAGAAACTGCTCGTTATCATATCGTCCGCACCGTTTGCCGTAAGCTGTAACAATGCCCATACCGTTCCTATCATTCCCAGCAGCGGAAATGCGGAAATAAGATCCAGAAATGCGGTATAGCACTGTTCCTGTCTCAGATGTTTTTTCAGTATCTGCGCTTCATTTGCTTTTGCGGCAGGTTTTATACATTCCTGCTTGAAATTATTTTCTCTGCGGGCTTCCGATTCCTCGGAAAAGCATCTTTTCAGCTGATATCTTATAATGTGGGCAGCTGTGTAAAATGCCGCTGCGGCAATTGCCCACAAAAAAATTATCATGTCATAGCCGAAAAATTTTTCCCGCAAAATTCCCGATACATCCATACGATCTTCCTTTTTGTTAAAATGATCATTTCAGCTTTACTTCAACGGAAACGCTGCCATTTTCTCCCGTGATATCGCTGCGGGCATAGGACATTCCCGTGCCGCTTACGGTAAGCCGAGTTTCGCCTTTCGGAACATCGACCAATATCGGAAATACCGTGCTTTGTCCCGAAGGAAGATATGTGCTGTTAAGTGATGAATACAGTTCAATATTATCATATCTCTCGTATTCATTGTCAAGATATTTGTTTCCGCATTTTACCCAGATCATTCCGGAAGATAGCGTTGCCGGATAGGAACTTGTATTTTTTACGGAAACTTCTATAAAATATCGCCCGTCGTCTGTCTTTTCAGCTTTGGCATCGGTTATTTCCCACGAATAGAAGTTTTTGTAACTTTGATCCGAGATGGTATCCGAAATAAGCGACAGTGAAACAAATATGCCTATCAGAGCGAATATCGGCAGTGCCACCGCAAGTATCTTTACAAAAGCAGAGTGTGACTTCATTCTTCGCCCTCCTTTGAAATTACAAGAGGGATCTTGTGTATGCGGTCAAGCTGACGGACATAACCGTCGGAATGTGTTTCATCGATATAAAGCGAGATATCTTCCGTTTCCCCTTCCACAAGGTAGCATATGTAACCGCTTTCCGAATCGGAATATTTTAATGACGAAAGATAAAACCTTTTCTGCGCAAAATCATCTTTCAGCGCGGAAAGCGAATATACTGAAACAGGAGTTGCAAATTTGTTTCCGTAACCGATGTAGATATCTCTATCGTAATCATCGAAAATACTTATGTATTCGCCTTTGTTTTCCGAAGACGCGCTTATGTGTACCACAAGAAGCTTTACATTTTCGGGCAGCAGTGCTTTTACCGCGCTGCTTTCCGAAAAGAATGCGCCGTCTGCCGCTATGGTGAACATATCCCCGCAGGAAACATCTTCGCCGAATTTATGCTCCGTTATCTCTGCGCTGTCTATAGTCTTTAAACTGTTTCTTACCGTGCTTGAAACGGACGCGCTGACGATCGACGGAACTATCCCGCAGATAAGGATAACGACTATCCAGACGGGTATGAGCTTTATAAGTTTGCTCATAAATTTTCCCGTTGGAGCAGCGGTCAGCTTTGCCCGTGCGGCAAGTTCCTCCATTCTTGCGGCATGAACTTCCGCGCGGAGAGCTTTTGCTTTTTCTTCCTCGGCTTTCCGTGCGGCGGATACGCGTGCAATATCGGGGACAGCCGCACAGTTGGGGCAGGCGCTTTCCTTTTCGCAGTCGAACACCGAGCCGCAGTATTCACATTCTATAAAAAGAGCCATTTGAAAATTTTCCTTTACATTTTTTCGGGGCAGTCTATCTTCAGCATATCAAGGGTATTCCTTAGAGTGGTCTTAGCTGCTTCACAAAGGCAAAGACGCGCTTTGAGCAGCTGTTTTTCCGCGCCTTTTATGCGGCATTTGTCGTAAAATTTGTGGAAAAGCGCCGCAAGTTCCTGCGTATATTTTGTTATCTTAGCGGGGTCATAGTCTTTTGCCGCCATATCAACGGTATTCGGCAGCGAAGCGATATAACGGATAAGTTCATGCTCCTCGGGAGTTTCCAGAACATCGAGCTTTTCCGCGGGAAGAATTTCAAGAGCATATCCTTCCGCTTCAAGATTTCTTATTATTGAGCATATGCGTGCATGAGCATACTGAACATAATATACCGGATTTTTTGATGACTGCTCAATGGCAAGGTCAAGGTCAAATTCAAACTGGGAGTTTGCTTCACGGAGATTGAAGAAATATCTTGCCGCGTCAATGGGAACTTCATCAAGGAGAGTTTCCAGCGTAACGGCTTTTCCCGAACGTTTTGAAAGCTTATAAGTTTCGCCGTCCTTTACGAGCCGCACCATCTGCATTATCACCATTTCCAGACGGTTCGGGTCGATGCCCAGAGCCTGCATCGCGCCTTTCATGCGCGGGATATAACCGTGGTGATCCGCTCCGAGAATGTCTATCGCCTTGTCAAATCCTCTTGTAACGAGTTTATTGTAGTGGTAAGCTATGTCAGGCACAAAATATGTGGGAACGCCGTTTGCACGGAGAAGAACGCGGTCTTTTTCGTCTCCGAAATCGGTGGATCTGAACCACAGCGCGCCTTCCTGCTCATAAGTATGACCGCTTTTTTTGAGGAGTTCGATAATTTCCTTTACCGCGCCGCTTTCGTGGAGAGAACTTTCTTTGAACCAGTTGTCATATTTTATGCGGTATTTCAGAAGATCGGATTCCAGTTTTGCAATATTTTTCGGAAGTGCCATGGCGACCAATGCGCTGCGGCGTTCTTCCTCGGTCTTGTCGGCGTAGGAACTGCCGTTTTCGTCATAGAATTTCTTTGCATGGGTAATTATATCCGCGCCGAGGTAAACGTCCTCGGGCATGGGGAAGGTTTCTGCGTCATTATATATCGCCTGACAAAGTTCCTCATCATCGGAGAATTTTTTCATAAGAGCCTGTCCGTTTTCGGAACAAAGCTGTTCATAGCGAAGGTCAAGGGATTTCCCGAACTTGTCTATCTGATTTCCCGCGTCGTTGACATAAAATTCGCGCTTTACTTCATATCCTGCGCGGTCAAGCACCGAGGAAAGACAGTCGCCGATAGCGCCGCCGCGGGCATTTCCTATATGCATAGGACCTGTAGGGTTTGCGGAAACGTATTCCACAAGTATCTTCTTTCCCGCGCCCGTGTCCGTCCGTCCGAAATTTTCCTTTTCGGCGCATACGTTTGCAACGACTTTTGAGAACCATCTTTTTGACAGGAAAAAGTTTATAAATCCCGGACCTGCTATTTCTGTTTTTTCAAAAGAACTTCCGTCAAGAACAAGTGCGTCGTTTATCATTTCCGCAATTTTTCTCGGAGCGTTTTTCAGCGGCTTTGCAAAAGCCATTGCAATATTTGAAGCAAAATCGCCGTGGGATCTGTCCTGCGGTATCTCGATATTGAAAGCGGGCAGGGGAACGGCTTCTATTTTTCTCTCCGAAACGAGTCTCCCCACCGCGCTCATAAGCATTTCGCGAAGTTCATTTGAAGCTTCTTTTATTGGGTTTATCATTTTTATCTATCCTTTCGATCAGTCTGTTATTTTAATGTAGATCTCGTTGTCGGAAATATAGCTGGAATTTATATCCACCGTATATTTAAGATACAGATCTCCGCCGTCCTCGTTTACGTTGTTGTCGATACAATGAGTGAATATCCCCATTGTAAGGTCGCCGTAAGGCGTACCGTAATGGCAGTGATGTTTTTTATCCTTTTCAAGTACAAGTTCCGACGGAGCGGTGCCTGTTCTGCGGAGGTTAACGATGTCGTTGCCGAAAAATGAAAGGCAGGTGGTAGAACCTTTAAAGCCCGTTACTTCCGATTCATCATATCTGATCTGAAAGCCGCCGTTTTCGAGACTTTTGAATTTACCCACCGTAGTGAGTTCGATCTTTGAGCGTTCGCTGTCAACGGAACTTATGCTTGTAAGATTTATTGTAATATCTTTTTCCATATAAACATCTCCCGTATATTGGTCTGCGGCATAGGCGAAAGACCGATCCAAGCTTTTCAGGCGGGATCCTGTGCTGCTGAAATGAGTTCATCTATGCCGACTTTATGTACTTCTCCGCCTATGGTGTCACCGAGGAAGGCGTGTGCATTTTCTTCAAAAAGTTCTATGCTGTCCGAAGTGTAATAAACGTTTTTGCCTGTTTCCGAACGTCCCGAGAGCATATTTTTTTCTGTAAGCAGAGCAAGCGCGTACTTTGCCGCTTCACCGCTTGAGGATATCAATGAAACAGAGCTGCCCATATACTCCGATATCGCGTCTTTTATCATCGGATAGTGTGTACAGCCGAGGATAAGCACGTCAACATCACAAGCTTTTATAGGCGCAAGGTATTTTTCCACGGCAAGTTTTACTATGGGGTCATCTTTTCCTGTAAAGCCGTACTCCACCAGCGGAACGAACAGCGGGCAGGCGTTCCCCGTTACCGAAACGTCGGGGCGGATATTTTTTATGGCTTTTACATAAGCTCCGGAATTGATGGTAGCGGGAGTGCCAATGACGCCTATCCTTCCGTTTTTTGTGATTTTGCAGGCTGTCTGTGCCGTAGGCAGCAGGACTCCCGTGAACGGGATATTTCCCGCATTTTTTTTATCCGCTCCCAGAACGGAAGAGACCGTTCCGCAGGCGGCGATTATCAGTTTTGCGTTATGTTTTTTGATAAAATTTATGTCCTGTTCCGCGTATTCCATGATCGTTTCGCGGCTTCGCGTTCCGTAAGGGACACGGGCGGTGTCCCCGAAATAGACGATATTTTCGTTTGGAAGTATACGGTTCAGTTCTTTTACGCAGGTAAGACCTCCGAGTCCCGAATCGAACACTCCTATTGCGCATTCGTTCATGTTTCAGCCCTCGATACAAAGTGTTATAAGTCTGTCGAGCAGTTCGGAAATAGGTATTCCCATATTTTCCATAAGTTTCGGGTACATACTGATCTGAGTAAATCCGGGGAGAGTGTTTATTTCGTTAAGGATAACTCTGCCGTCCTCCGAAAGGAAGAAATCCACTCTTGAAAGTCCCGAGCAGCCCATTATCCCGAATGCTTTTACGGCAGTTTCGCGTATTTTCTTTGAAATTTCGGGAGAAAGTTCCGCGGGGATCGAAAGCCCGGAAGTACCGAGTATGTATTTTGCTTCATAGTCATAGAATTCGTTGCAGGAGCGTATCTCGCCCACTTCCGATGCAAAGGCGTTGTCTTTTCCGAAAACGGCGCATTCAAGTTCTCTGCCCTTTACATATTTTTCAACGATAACTTTTTTATCGTGACTGAAAGCGAGTTTGACGGCATTTTTCAGTTCCTCGAAGGAATCCGCTTTATTTGCTCCCACCGATGAACCGCTGTTGGCGGGTTTCACGAAAAGCGGGAAGTCGAGTTCGGCAGCGATACCGTCGCATATTTCATCAAGTTTGTTCAGTTCCGAACTGAGTATACATTTCCAAGGGGTCATTTCAATGCCGTTTGCTTCAAGGATAGTATGTGTAACGGCTTTATCCATGCAGCAAGCGGAAGAAAGCACATCGCAGCCCACATATGGTATCCCGGAAAGTTTTAAGAGTCCCTGAACAGCACCGTCCTCGCCGTTCTGACCGTGTAGAGCGGGGAACACGGCGTCTATTTTCACAAGTGAATAGCTGCCGTCGGAGATCTTGAAAATGCCCTTATACATCGGGTCGGGGAGTATGACCGCAGGTACGCAGTCGGGGTTGGATTCCCAACGTCCGGACGAGATACAGGATATATCTCCGGGATAGAAGAGCCATCTGCCTTTTTTTGTTATACCTATAGGGATCACCTCATATTTATCTGCGGGGATAGAAGAGATAATGTTTTCCGCAGAGATGAGGGAGATATCGTGTTCGTTGGACACACCGCCGAACAGTACGGCAACTTTTATCTTAGACATAATATATGATGCTCCGCGCTGTGAAATATCCGGAGCAATTCTCCTTTCGTGGTAATATTTTACATAACGTTAAAAACATAATACAACAATTATATTATACCACATTTTATTCAACACTGCAATAATTTTTGCATATTTTTCGGTGTAAAAGATGATTTACAATTATAACCATTTTAAATGCTCATATTTTGCGGTGCAAAAAAAGCGAACGGAGCCGCTGTTTGCGGCTCCGTTCAGCTTCCGATAAAGTATAATATAGTTTGTTGTCAAACAACGGATTTTCTTAGAAAAACAAATTGCTCTTTATTGCAAAACAGCTCACCGGGCTGTTTTGCAAGATTTAAATAGCAATAAACGTTAATGCCAAGGGGAACGCTCTCTCTTGCAGAGCGTTCCCCTCTTGCAACCTTCGGTTGCAATTCACCCCTTTGCAGAGGCGCCTTCGTAAAGGGGATTTCGCCATCTGCGGATGGCGACCAAAGGCTCTGCCTTTGGAAACCGCCAGCGCGGCTGCGCTGGACCAGCTTTTCGGGCAAGGTTTTGTTTTTCGCTGCTTAGTTTGTCCGCGCCTATTTTCAGCTTTTTTGACAGACTGAAACTTATTCTCGGTTTTCTTCTCTTTCCGAGAGGGGAACGTATTCTCTTTGCTCATGAACGCTTCTGTATGCGGGACGGATTATCTTGCCCGCGCTGATAAGTTCTTCGATACGGTGAGCCGACCAGCCTGCTATTCTTGCTATGGCAAATATCGGTGTATACAGTTCCGGCGGAAGTTCGAGCATACTGTATGCAAAGCCGCTGTAGAAGTCGATATTTGCGGAAACTCCTTTATAGATCCTGCGTTCCTTGGCTATGACTTCGGGAGCAAGGCGTTCTATCTTATTGTACAGAGCATATTCTTTTTCCATGTGTTTTTCTTCCGAAAGGCTTTTTACCGCTTTTCTGAGGATAGAAGCTCTCGGGTCGGATACGGAATACACTGCGTGACCCATTCCGTAAATGAGTCCCGAGCGGTCGAAAGCTTCTTTATGGAGAAGTTTTGTAAGATAGTCGCGGATAGCGTCCTCGTCCTCCCAATCGGTAAGTTTGTCTTTTATATCGTTGAACATCATGGTAACTTTTATGTTTGCACCGCCGTGCTTAGGACCTTTCAAAGAAGCCAGAGCAGCAGCTATTGCGGAGTATGTATCCGTTCCCGAAGATGTAACGACATGAGTCGTAAAGGTAGAATTGTTACCGCCGCCATGCTCGGCGTGGAGAACAAGCGCAAGATCGAGGATATGCGCTTCAAGGGGAGTGAACGAACTGTCCGGGCGGAGCATATGCAGGATATTTTCCGCTGTTGAATAACCGAACACGGGCTGATGTATGAAAAAGCTTCCGCCGTCGTGGTAATAGGCTTTTGCCTGATAGCTGTATACCGCTATAAGCGGAAAGAGCGCGATAAGTTCCAATGATTGCCGCAGAACGTTGGGTATAGAGGTATCATTGGGTATATCGTCATATGAATAAAGAGTCAGAACGCCTCTTGCAAGACCGTTCATGATATCATCGCTTGGGGATTTCATTATAATATCCCTTACAAATGTTGTAGGGAGCTTTCTGTAGTCGGAAAGCAGCTTACTGAATCTTGTAAGCGATTCATTATCGGGAAGTTCGCCGAAGAGCAGCAGATATGTTATCTCTTCAAATCCGAAACGTTTTTCAGTGGTAAATCCTGTAACAAGGTCATTTATATTGTACCCCCTGTAGTACAATTCTCCGTCGCAGGGGACTGACTTCCCGTCCTCATCGGTCTTTGAAGAGATGATCTCGGAAATTTCAGTAAGTCCTGCAAGAACGCCCTTGCCGTTTATGTCTCTCAAGCCGCGTTTGACATCATATTTGGTGTAAAGCTGTGGGTCGATGACGTCATTCTTTTCGCAAAGAGCGGCAAAATCAATGATCTCCTGTGTAATTTTTGAAAAATTGTAGTTTGAACTCATTAGGTCCTTCCTTTCTTCATAAAATCGTTTTCTGCCTGTACTGTGAAAAAGATGTTTCTGCCCTGAAGTCCGGCTTTTTGCCGCGGACTCATCATATCAGATCTCGGATATTAATAATATCATAATATATATTATAGCACAATGTTCACAAAAAAGCAAGCATAAATGCCATTTCACATAACTTTCACACAGAAGCGGTTTTTAAAATAAAATGGATCAAGTGCTTGAAATGGGGAGGAAAATGTGTTATAATATCTTTTGTACAGACTGCCTTTTGAGGAAGTGATCGTAAATGGAGATATATATCCCGCAGAATATATCCGCAATAATGGATATACTTGAAAATAACGGATATGAGGCATATATCGTCGGAGGGTGCGTCAGAGACTCGATCCTCGGTACCGAACCGAAAGACTATGATATCGCCGTATCGGCTCTGCCGGAAGAAATAATATCCTGCTTTGAGGGATATACTATCATAGATGCGGGGATAAAGCACGGCACTGTCACGATCGTTTCCGAAGGTGAAAATGTTGAGATAACATCTTTTCGCATCGACGGTGAGTATTCCGATCACCGCCGCCCCGATGAAGTGAGATTTTCCCAAAAGCTCTCGGACGACCTTTCAAGGCGGGACTTTACGATAAACGCTATGGCTTATAACCCCAAAACAGGGATAATTGACCCTTACGGCGGACAAAAAGACCTTTTCCGAAGAAAAATAACCTGCGTCGGGGATCCGAGAAAACGCTTTGAAGAAGACGCGTTAAGGATAATGCGCGCGCTGCGGTTTTCGTCGGAACTCGGCTTCGATATTGACGAAACGGCTGCCGCGGCGATATTTGAAATGAAAGAACTGCTGAAAACAGTTTCCGCAGAAAGATTTTCCAAGGAACTTGTCCTCCTGCTGTCGGGAAAGTCTCCTTACGGCGTATTGAGCAGGTTCTATGAAGTGCTTGCAGTTGTCATACCGGAAATATTGCCTTGTGTCGGTTTTGAACAGCACAGCAGGTACCATGCTTATGACATATGGACGCATATAGCTTATTCTGCGGAATATTCCGCGCGTATACCCGATGTGCGGCTCGCTCTTATGCTGCACGATATAGGCAAACCGCGCTGTTTTACACTTGATGATGAAGGCAAAGGTCATTTCAAAGGTCATGAACTCATAAGCGCGGATATGGCTGCGGATATCCTTAAAAGGCTCAAATTCCCGTCCGATACCGTTGAACGCATAGAAAAGCTTATAAAATTCCACTATATTACTCCGATAGACGATAAAAAAGTTGTCCGCAGGCTGATATCAAAGCTTGGACAGGAGGATTTTTTCCTGCTTATGGAAGTAATGAAAGGCGATAACCGCGCTAAACGCAGTTTTTGCTTTGAAAGAGTGCGCATAATAGATCTTATGGTGAACAGAGCCGAAGAATTGATCGCGGAAGAAGATTGTTTCAAGCTTTCCGATCTTGCCGTGTCGGGTAACGATATGCTTTCGATAGGACTTGAAGGCAGGAAAGTCGGAGAAGCACTGGATATGCTCCTTGAAGCGGTCATTGATGAGAAAACGGAAAATACCCGCGAAAGCCTTATGAAATATGCCGAAGAACACGCAAAATAAAAAAATCCAAAAAAATTTTGCTTAAACTCTTGACAAACTTTTATAAGTATGATAAAATATATAAGTCGTTAACCTGCGGATACCTTTGTTCCGTGAAACGGCTCATATGGAGAGGTGTCCGAGTGGTTTAAGGAGCCGGTCTTGAAAACCGGTGATCCCGCGAGGGACCGTGGGTTCGAATCCCACCCTCTCCGCCAAAAAAATATTTTATTTGTTACCATGCAGAAGTACTCAAGTGGTGACGAGGCGCCCCTGCTAAGGGCGTAGGTCGGGTAACCGGCGCGAGGGTTCAAATCCCTCCTTCTGCGCCAGAAAAGTCCGGAGATCATATGTCTCCGGACTTTTTTGTTTTTATTCGGTCTCATTCAACGGTTATATAGTCTGCAAATGAATATCCGAGCAGCCCGCCGTATTTTACAACATACCAGTTTCCTGTCCTGCCGTATACTTCCATTTGCGCATTGTCGGGCATAGTGCCTATTATGCGCGCGTCCATGGACGGGAAATCTCTTATGTTTAGGTTTGAACCGTCCGTTGACACTCTGCCTTGCCGTATCGGTTCGGCTTCGACAAAGGGTATGCCGAAGTAGTCGCAAAGCGACTGAACAAGACTTTTTGCAATTGCTGTAAGATTTGACTTTATCCATTCAGCGTCGGAGTAATTGTCGTGATATCCTATTTCGGCAAGTATTGCAACGGCTTTAGTGCGGCTGACTTCGCCGAGAGATGTTGTGGGAAGGATATTTACATCATCGGGATCGGGGTAAATGTATTCAAAATTATTTGCCGTGATAGCCGCAAGCTGTCTGCTCCATGTTGAATACGGAGAGTAATATATGTCTATTCCACGAAGTTTTCCCGCAAAGTCTCCTCCGCCCGCATTGGTGTGAAGTGCAAGATGTACATCGTAATTTCCCGCGTTTGAGTCGTTTATTGCTCCGAGAACGTTCCTTGCGGGGTCGTTGCGGGAATAATCTATTCCCGAGGAACGCAGATAAGGTTCCATACGGTCGGCAACGATGTTCATATATTCTTCTTCCGTTCCGCCGTTTATATATTTATTCCACTCCTGAGTGGAGGGGCTTAAAAAGACGCTTGGCATAGAATGAAAAGTTCTCCTTTCGATTATTTGCGAAATATCCGCTGTTTCCATTATATGCCGTAACTCGGGATATGGTTTCGGAAAAGTCTGCGCCGTGTTGTTTAAAGGCAAAAAAGTTTTTTTTAAAATTATGGTTGTTTAAAAACGAACTGTAAAAAAGCTAATTGCTCTGTATTGCAAAACAGCTCACCGGGCTGTTTTGCAAGGCTTAAATTGTATTGACCATTAGTGCCAAGGGGGAAGCACTCAACCAAACGCAGTTTTGGTTTTCGCAGTGGCAGCCCCCTCTTGCTGTCTGCGACGCAAATGACGCTTGTGTCATTTTATTCACACCTCTGCGGAGCTCCTAAAGGCATTAGGGAATTTCGCCGTTCTGCGAAAAACGAACTGCGTTCGTTTCGGCGACAAGGGGTTTAGACGAATGCGAAGCATTCGTTTTTCCCTTAGACCCCACCAGCGCGGCTGCGCTGGACCAGCTT
>CANQPX010000043.1 GCA_947625915.1 uncultured Clostridia bacterium | reverse complement strand
GGGAAGGGGAAAACCGTGCGAGCGCCCATAGGGGCGGTCGGGTTTCCCCTTCCCTTATGGTTGTCTGCCCCTCGCATAAATTGGCAAAAAGGGTTATATTCAAAATAAAAATCAAGAAAAGCAAACTAAAGAACCCCCACCGACAACTCCACTCTCAAAACTGTCCCGCAGAACCGACCTTTACGGGATCGAATAACTTTCCAAGTGCGGTGAGAACTTCATTCTCCTTTCCCTTGCAGCAGCTTTCCGATTCGATGATCTCCACTAAGACAGAAAGCTGCTCGGTGTTGTAACGGTAAGGCGTGTTTCTGGGGATCTTGGAAAGATTTCTGCAAAGCCGTTCAAATTCTTTGCCGATAAGTCCGTCATTGTATTTCAGGCGTACACAAAGTTCAAGCCGCTCTACGGCTTTACCGCAAAGAATTA
The DNA here is from genome assembly GCA_947625915.1 of uncultured Clostridia bacterium. Taxonomy (GTDB): domain Bacteria; phylum Bacillota; class Clostridia; order Oscillospirales; family Ruminococcaceae; genus RGIG8773. The sequence goes on along the minus strand of CANQPX010000043.1, from coordinate 16,849 downwards.
TGTTTTTTATCTCTTCATCATAAACATAATCGTAAATGCAGCCCCAGAAACTGAATATGGTGTCCTCAACAGGCAGAAGCGATACCACAAGCCCACTTTTTGACGCGTCGGCTTTTTCAAGTCTGTCCAAGGCAAGCTGCAAGTACGCTAACGCTTCTGTGGAAATTTCCTCACGCAGAACGATGCCGTTATCATAAGCACGTTCCAAGCTGTATGCTGCGGAATAACAGTTTTCCCGCCCGAAAATAAAACTTTGCAGGAACTTCTCGGGACTTCCGAAATCGTCCGAAAGCCCGAAACATTCCAGATATTTTATGTAATGATCCGGATCGCGGTCGATGATCTTATCATAAAGCCGCTCCAGTGATTTTATTGTGGTAAAGACCCTTTCCGTGTACCGTCCCAGCCAGTAAAGACGGTCGCCGTGTTCTAACGAGATAGTACCCATGTGTCTTTGAAACCTCCTCCCTGAGATGAGTTGACAACGAATGAATCCGGGTTGCGGGAAAATCTTGTGAGTCCCGACGCCCAGACTTTTGTTTTTTCACCCGAAAGCACAAATGCCCGCAGATCGGCTTTCCGCATGACTTCCCCGCCGTTTTCAAGTATCGGCAGATCAAGGAAATCTATTACTTCCTGCGCTATGAAACGCCTCGGTTCGCGGATAATTGTTTGACGGAGATCTTCCAACGCCTTTTCGTCCAGATCGCGTCCGAAAACAACGCCGTAACCTCCCGCTTCCGCAACGTCCTTTATAACAAGCTTTTCAATGTTTTCCAGAACATACTCCCTGTCCTCACTGTAAAACGGCAGATATGTTGGCGCATTTTTCAGTATAGGTTCTTCGCCGAGGTAATATTTTATCATTTTTGGAACAAAATAGTAAATTCCCTTATCGTCCGCAACGCCGTTGCCGAGAGCGTTTATTATCGCCACATTTCCCGCACGGTAAGCTTCCATAAGGTTCGGTATGCCTATCAGCGAGGACGGTTCAAACGTAAGAGGGTCAAGATATTCGTCTGAAATACGGCGGTAAAGCGCGCCGATCTGAGTTTTTCCTCCCGAATATGTCTTTTGGTAAAGGATATTATCCTCAACAAAAAGTTCATCATTCTGAACAAGTGCCGCTCCTGTCAGCTCCGCAAGGTAAGAATGTTCAAAATATGCCGCGTTGTAACGTCCCGGCGTAAGGATAGCATTGATACCGCCGCGGTTTGCGTGATCCATAGTTTCTTTGAGAAGTTTTGCATAGTTGCGGTTGTCGATGATGTCGTTTCCCGAGAAAGCCGCAGGAGAAGCCGCTCGTGTAAGTTCCCTTGCGATAAGCGGATAGGACGCTCCCGACGGTATGCGCAGATTGTCCTCAAGGATATACCATTCCTTGTCTTTGCCCTGAACAAGATCTATGCCCGAAATGTGACTGTAGATTTTGTTCGGCGGAGTGATCCCCTCGCACTGCGGAAGATATCCGCTTGAAATATACACGAAATTTTCAGGAACTACCCCATCGTTTATGATATTTTTTTCGTGGTAAATGTCATAAAGGAACTTGTTAAGAGCGTCCACGCGTTGGATAAGTCCTTTCTCGATACCTTGAAAATCCTCTGCGGGGATAATTCTCGGTATCGGGTCAAAAGGAAAAAGCTGCTCCTTGAACTGCCCGTTTTTATAAATTCCGAACTTAACGCCGTATCGTCTTAGCAGTTCGTTAATTTCCCCTGCGTCCGCGACAGGTGTAACAGGTCTGCTGCGGCTTGAAGCAACGTCTGCTATAGTCATACAAATGCCACCTTTCCGAGAAAAAAGAAAAGGCACTCCGAAAAAAGATCGGAGCGCCTTTGCTGCGAAAAAAACATATTCACTGATTTTATTATAAAATTTCCGCAAGAGAATGTCAATAGCATTTATCGCAGATAATTCAGTTAATTTAAAAACATTTTGTAAATACTTGTAGACATTTGAAAAATTATCCCGAAACAGTTCTGCTCACTTATTGCAAATTTTTGCCCGCATATGGGGAAAATACGCAGTTTATAAGCTTGAAAATGAATTTTATAAAAACAAATAATTCGGGATCTTTTATAAAAAGTCAATTTTTGTAAATCGGGGTTTTCATTTTGCCGCCGAAAGCAGTTCCGTCCATTTTTCAACGATCTCATTTCCTGAATCTATATCCGTGTTTACAGCGGCAGACTTCAACGCTTCAAAAAGTTCGCCCTGTTCGCCGGAATAGCTTTGCTTTGCCATTTCCGAAATAACATCATCTATCTCCAGAGTGTCGAACGCGTCAAGAGCGCTGCGCATTTTTTCCAGAAGTTCCGCCGTAACAGCCGGATCGGAAAAGTCTCCGCCCGAACTGATAAGATCCTTGCCCCATTCGGCAATGATCGAACTGCATTTCTCGATATCGCTGTCCTGAGCAGCCTGTTTGAGTTCTTCAAAATAATTGCTGTTCATGCCTGAGAATTTATATGCCGACATATTTTCTATTGCTTCATCTATCTGCAAAGTATCAAAATTGTCAAGAGCGACCTGCATCTGCTCCAGAAGTGAAAGTATATCTTCCATATTCGGTATCTTGTCTGTTTCCGCCGCCGCACATTCGGGGAAATACGGCGCAAGGATATCTTTGAGTTTAAGATATTCTTCAAGCATGGTATCGGTCTTTTCCATGATAAGATCGATATTTCCGTCATTTCCTGCTTTTTCGAGTTCCATAGCCATGTCGGCCAGCGGATCTGCGCCTATCTGGCGGGAAGTGCTTTTCAGCGAATGTACCTCAACGGTATAATCTCTCCATCTTTCGGCAGCCTTATGCTCGGAAATGACCTTATATTTATTGTCTATGGCGCAGAAATATTCTTTCAGCACCGTGCGGAAAAGCGCTTCTGTTCCCAGAAGTTTCACGGCAGCTTCCGTATTGAGTTCCTTTATATCGAGGATACTGTTTCCACCGCTGTCGGAATTTGCATTTTCCTGTGCGAAAAGTTCCCTTGCGTCTCCGTCAATTGGAACGATCTTTTCCTTAGGGAGCCATTTGCGGAGTTTTCCGACGATATCTTTTATTTCGATAGGCTTTGCGACAAAATCGTTCATGCCTTCTTCGATGAACATTTCCTTTGCGCCGCCTATGGCATTTGCCGTAAGTGCGATTATCGGAACATCATTATAGCTCGGAACGAGCCTGCGTATGATGTGAGTTGCTTCTATTCCGTCTACTTCAGGCATCATATGATCCATAAATATAAGATCGTATTTTACATAATGGATCTTGTCTATGGCTTCAGCTGCGCTCGCTGCAACATCTATCTTCATTTTCAGCGGTTCGAGCAGTCCTTTTGCAACGGTAAGGTTAACGGTATTGTCATCAACAACGAGAATAGTGGCGTCAGGAGCGATGAATGAAAACGTATCGAGTTCAGAGTCGTTTTCATATCCGAGAGTAACATTGTTCGTTCCCAGACCGTTATAAAGTCCGAGTGAGTAAAGGGGTTTGCTGATAACTTTTACATTGGGCATATCTATTGACTCCATATTATCATACGGAGAAAGAACAAGGCACTTTACGTCCTCATGTTCCGAAAGATAGCCGCGTGCATAATCCTCAAAGAGATCTTTATCAACTATTATGCAGTCTGCCTGTGCGTCGTCCAGCGAACCTTCATCGGTAAGGTCAACATATTCCGCGCCGAGTTTTTCCAGATCTTTCATAAGCTGCCGCTTTATGTAAATATTGCCGATTATCAGAGCGGCTTTTATGTGTTCTTCAAGGTCGGGAACTGCGGGAGTGCCGTCAATGATCTTCTGGGGCAGTTCAAAGGTGAAAGTCGTTCCTTTCTCGTAAACGCTGTCCACGGAAATTTTTCCGTGCATAAGTTTCAGCAGCTGCTGAGAAATGGCAAGACCGAGACCTGTACCTTCGATATTACGGTTTCTCTTGCTGTCTACCTGCTGGAAGGAATTGAACAGTTTTTTCATATCCGCTTCCTTTATACCGATACCCGTATCGCGTATCTGCGCTTTAAGTATAGCTGTCTCCTCGTCTTTCGGGACATATTCTATTTTCAGGTGGACTTCACCCTGACGGGTAAATTTTACCGCGTTTGTCAGCAGGTTAAGTATTATCTGGTGTATGCGGACATTATCTCCGTAGAGCATTTTGGGGATCTTGGGATCGATATCCATGGTAAATTCTATGGGTTTGCTTCCGATACGGCTGCAAACTATTCCGGTAAGGTCATTTACCAGCGACAAAGACTCATATTCTACTTCAACGATATCCATTTTGCCCGACTCTATCTTGGAGAAATCGAGGATATCGTTTATGATGACCAGAAGATTTTGCCCCGAAGCTTTTACTTGATGGATATATTCTCTTGCGGAAGTTGACATTTCCTCACGGAGCGCAAGGTCTGCAAGACCTATTACCGCATTCATGGGCGTACGGATCTCATGGCTCATATTTGCAAGGAAATCCGATTTCATATTTGAAGCTTTTTCAAGTTTTTTCTGGCTTTCGCTGAGTTCGTGGGCTCTGTAAGCAAAGTTTGACAGAACTATCGCAATAGCATACAGGAAGTTTGCCGCCTTGTCGATAGTTTCCTTGTCAACTATGGGGATCTTTTTCACCGCTTCCACATACTCGTCCGGGTCGATGTTCATATCTTCCGCAAGCTTTCTGAAACGGTTAAGATTAGGGGGTTCCGTAAGCACCTGACCGCCTATGAAGCAGCCCACCATTTCGCCTTTAGCCATTATCGGCGCGGCGAAGTCGACCAGTCCCGCATGGCAGTAATATGTATATGAACAGCCTCTTTCAAGAGCGCGTTCCGCGCCGTGCATATCGCAGACTTCGCATTTGCGGCAGCCGATCCTGTTCGGTCTTGTATACAGCATACAGAAGTCTGTGAACTTTGAACCTCTCGTAACGGCAGCACCGTTTATGTCCGTAGTAAGGGCAGCCATTCCGGTAAGGTTGGAAAAAGCGTCCTGTATCATCTGGAGAGTTTCGATATCTATAAGGTTTGTCAGGTATAATTCATTTTTCTCGGTATCCATCGCGTTATTTACCTTTCGGGAGATCTTTTAAATGAGGTTGCTTATTGTAGAGAAGAGCATATCCATGTCTATAGGTTTGAGCAAATATCCATGAGGTTTAAGAGACATAACTTCCATTATTTTTTCTCTGTCGGAAATGCCTGTCAGGAAGCAGACAGGGATATTTTTTGCTTTTTCGCTTGCCTTTATCTTACGGAACACCGAAGCTCCTGTTTCAACGGGCATTTCGTAGTCAAGAATGACAAGATCGACTTTTTTGCTTTCGAGGAATTTTACCGCCATGATGCCGTTTACCATGGTAGTGACGTCATATTTATCCGAAAGTGCCGTTTTCAGCATTTTAAGAACGGTACGATCGTCGTCTATAACGAGGATATGTTTCTTTGCCTGCGGCGGCGGAGCGTCCATTTCCGCACGGAGAGCGTCGATCTGTTTCAAGAGTTCATCTTTATCCATAACATCGGCGCTTTTTAAAGCATTTGCCGCGTCTCTTTCAGATTCGGATACTTCCTCGGGAGTACTTTTTGCTATCTCCTCGGGAACGGCGGTATTTTCCGTCTCCGAAGTTCCCTGAGTTTCCCCTGTGCTGTCGGCGGAAGTTTCGGCAGCTGCCGCAGCTTCTTCTGCCTGTTGGAGTTTTTCCTGTTCTTTAAGTTCTTCAAAGTGGCGGATTATTTTAAGCGCAAGGTTTCCTGCGGATATGGGGCGTTTTACGACCATATCCACCGCATATCTTGCGGAATATTCTATTTTTGTGGCGATAGATTCATCGCAGATAACTATGATCGGAGCGTCGTTCCAGAACGGGCTTTCGCGAAGGTCATTGGTCTGGAAAAGTACCTTGCTGTTTTCCGTCTCGGCGAAGCAGACGTAAGCGTCGGGGCGGAACAGTTCAAAATGGTTCATAACGTCCTGCGGGCAGTCCGATGTACTGAGGCACTTGAAATAGCTTTCGGTGTATTGAATGAAATCGTTAACGAAGGCACCGTTCCTACCGTTTAAAAGTATCTTATATGTTTTCTGATTTTCCAAAGAAAGCACTCCTTTCGATCTGCTGAAAAATTGTATAATACATTAAAGTTATTTTACCACATTTTTTACATAATGTCAATATATTTTTGTTACATTTTACATCTAATGCTTTTAGAACAGTTGCCTTGCTTGACAATTTTACGGTTTTATGATACAATTTGATAACAAATCAAAAAATAATTTGTAAGGAAAATTTTGCATAGGAAAAACTTTCCTCTTCAAAAAACAAAAAATAGGGAACGACAAACAGAAGTTTGCCGAAAACCGACAGGAATATTTTCCATTAAAACGATCTTCAGCTTTTCATCTGTCCGTCATTCCCTCAGGTCAGCTTCTTGCCGCTACTCTGTCATTTTTGAACAAAAGTGTAATACACCAGATCGCAGAGAGAGCCACGACTACATACACTATTCTGCTGAGTATGGCAGCAGTGCCGCCGAAAAGCCACGCAACAAGGTCGAAGCCGAAAATACCTACAAGACCCCAGTTGAGTCCTCCGATAATAAGCAGCACAAGTGCAATTTTATCAAGCATTTTATTCACCCTTTCATTATTGCGTTTATACCGTTATGTACGGCATAAAGCAAAAACTCTCGGAAGAATACACTTCCGAGAGTATTATTTGATATTCGCTCTGCAATTATGCGCCGATATGGGACTGCATAAAATGATACATTTAAATTTCCTTATTTTTTAAGATCCGCCAGAAAGGCACTATATCCCTTTGAATTTGGAAAAATTTTCAGTTCAGCACCGGAGCCGGAGCGGAACCGTCCTCACGTCCGATCCTGAGCCATTCGGGAATAGCGGCTTTGAAGCTTTCATCAAGTACGAATAATGAATTTTCATCATTAGAACCCGTTACCGTTACGAGACTTGCGATCCTGTCCTGACTTTCGGCAATATATTTCATAGTATCGGATTGTTCCGCGTAATCATACGCGGTATAATTTGTTTCCACCGAAGAATTTATTATCGCGCTGAAATAATCGCCTATATTTTCCGAAAATCCGCTTGTGACGTTATCGTTTATAAGGTCAGTCAAGGCGATGCCCATGATCTTTGCGCGGTATTCCTCTCCCGAATTATACAGAGGATATGTGAATAACTTTCGCAGATCCTCCGAAGTCATAAAGATATTTCCCTCACGGAAGATGGTCTCCTCGCCTGTATCTTGATTTGAATACATAAGGTTATACGGGATATCGACATCGACTCCGCCGAAAATATCCATCATAACGCCGAAACTTTTATCATCAAGTTTCATGTAATGATCTATTTTTATATTCATGAGCGTTTCAATAGCTTTTACTGCATTTGCCGTACCGCCTGTGCGGTAAAATTCGTATATACTGTCGGAAGTTCCGTCCGCTTCCGCATAAGTGTTTGCAGGTACGGGCATAAGTATCAGCCTGCGTTCATCGGCGGACATCCTGACTATCAGGAAACAGCAGCCGCTCAGACGTTTTTCCGAATCGAAAATAAACAAAGCAGTTTTGCTGTCATCTGCGGAAGGAACATATTCCTCCGATGAGATATCCGCTATCGGCTCTATGCTCGGACGTTTTTTATCTTCCTCCTTGGGATCAAGTATATTCTGTAACAGCAGATAACCTATCCCTCCTATTATAAGCAGCGTCATAAGTATGGTAACTACATAAGTAACTGCGATCTTAGCACTTTTTCTTGCCATTTTTTACATTCCTTTCATTTTTTCGGAAAATATTATAAAAATGATCCCTATCACTATTGAAAAGTGGTGAGAATAATGGTATAATATACATCATGGACTGCCCGAAAGCATATCATGTCACATACAGGTCATAATCCTTTGATGAGATATCCCCGTATCGCTGCATTTGTTCCTCAAGTTTCTTGGCGTCTATGATCCTTGTTATCAAGCCCTGACGTCTGGCATACCTTATGGTAGCGCCTGTTCCGCTGCGATAGTCCGATACCACCGCGATAAGCTTTCCGGAGCGATCCGCCATATACTCATTTCTTTTCTGCATACAGCCTTTTTCATAGCTTTCGCTCACATAAACTATCTCATCGGCTTTAAGAAGGATATTTCCGAGGATAAATTTCTCTTCATTTTTAAAATTGCTGCCGTGACCTTTGTACGGAGCAGCTGCAACGAGCTTTACTTTCTCGCCCTGTGCTTTGAGTTCGAGGACTATCTCCCCCGCCCATAGGTCAACTCCCCTTGCAAGACCTGTTACAAAGCAGTTATATCCTTCTTCAACACTGTCTATGACGGATTTGTAAAGAATACTTTTCAGGACCCTTATCACACGGCAGCTTTCGTCACCGCCGCTCGGCAATTTTTCGGGGCGATGCCCCGAGAAGCATACCGTCCTGCTTTTTTCGCTGTCGGATACCAACATAAAAAGTCCTCATTTCAATAAAAATGTCAACATTACAAATTATATTATAGCACATATATTTCATTTTTACAATAGCTTTTTTAAATTCTCATAAAAAAGCCTGTAAAACATTATCCGAAAAGGGGTAATAACTATCATGGAAGCAGATCTTCTTAACCGCGTCAGGGCGGAGATCGACCTTGACGCAGCGGAAAAAAATCTCAATGCTCTAAAGACCGTGCTTGACGGCATACGTCCCGCCTGCGTGGTGAAAGCGGACGGTTACGGGCATGGAGATACCGAAATGACAGAATTGTACCAAAGCATGGGCGTGGATTTTTTCTGCGTTTCCAATATAGACGAAGCTTTGCGGATAAGATGGTCGGGCTGTACGGGAGATATCCTGATACTCAGCTGGAGCGATCCGGAATATTCCGATATCCTTTCCGAGAACAACATTATCGGGTCGGTGATATCGTTAAAGAACGCGTACGAAATTTCCGAAAAAGCTTCTATGCCCGTAAGGGTACACATAAAGCTTGATACGGGAATGAGCCGTGTGGGACTTTCCGCGGAAGATCCCGAAAAATGCGGAAAAGAGATCGCCGAGATAGCTTCTCTGCCGAATATCCGTGCGGAAGGCGTTTTCACGCATCTTGCGGCGGCGGACAGTCTTAACGAGGAAGATATCCGTTTCACCGATGAGCAAAAGCGAAGATTTTTTGCCGCAGCGGGAGCCGCCGAAGAACTCGGTGTAAAATTTGTGCATAAGCATTGTCTGAACAGCGCAGGTGCGTTGTTCCACCGTGATAAAAGAAGCACTCTGGCAAGGCTCGGGATAGTTCTTTACGGACTGAGACCGGACTATTCGCTGAAAATGCCTGTGGAGCTTTCCCCTGTCATGTCGCTCAGGTCGGTGATCTCGCAGATAAAAACGATACATAAAGGCGATACCGTAAGTTACGGCAGGACATATACCGCTGACAGCGACCGTGTTATCGCAACGATACCCTGCGGATATGCAGACGGATATCCGAGACTTTTATCGGGCAGGAACGAAGTTCTGATAAACGGTCAGCGTGCAAAGGGCGCGGGGCGTATATGCATGGATCAGATGATGGCGGATATCACGGGTCTGGAAGGAATTTCCGAAGGTGATGAAGTAACGCTTATCGGCAGGAGCGGTAACGAGATCATCACAGCTGATGATCTTGCCGAAATATACGGGACTATCGGTTACGAAGTGATATGCGGCATAAGCAGGCGTGTCCCGAGGGTCTACATAAAGGGTGGGAAGGTCGTATCCATAAAGAAATATTACGATCACAATCTTCACAAAACGACTATATACAAACATAAATGAGGGTACTGATAATTTTTCAGTACCCTCTTAGACTATCTAAAAACTAAAAACAGGCGCGGACAAACTAAAAAACGAAAAACAAAACCTTGCCCGAAAAGCTGGTCCGGCGCAGCCGCGCCGGCGGTTTCCAAAGGCAGAGCCTTTGGTCGCCGTCCGCAGACGGCGAAATCCCCTAATGCCTTTAGGAGCTCCGCAGGGGGTGAATTGCTGTCGCAGACAGCAAGAGGGGGAAGCCCTGCGATAGAGGGCTTCCCCCTTGGCACTAACGATTAATTGTAATTAAATCCTTGCCAAACAGCCCGGTGAGCTGTTTGGCAATACAGAACAGTTAGTTTTTCTAAAACAGTCCATTTTCAAACAACTATATTTTTTTCTATAGACCGGTACCCTCTTGTTTTACTGCCTTACAAAATGTATGACTTCCGATGCAAAATCTCCGTACAGTTCTACAAAGATCCCCGCGTTCATCAAAGCCGCACCGCTGTGGATCTCGCCGCTTTTCATGTTCTTGTACATGGAGTTCGGGTCAAGTCCTTTTAACTTTACCCGCCTGTTTCTGTAATTAGGTCTGCCAAGCACCTGCACAAATGTGAACACCGCTTCGGACTTGTCCTTTGCCACAAATATCCAAGCGTCCCACATATTGTCCTCGAAAATATTTCCTATGCGGTACTGGTCGCCTGTCCTTATAATGGGATTGTACTTGTTGAACTCCGCGATCTGCGCGGGGATAGCGTCTCTGTCCTCCTGCGGGATCTTTGTAACGTCAAGTTCATAACCGAACGTTCCCACCATTGCAACATTTCCACGCGTCGAGAAAGGCGTTGAACGTCCTACAGTGTGGTTCGGACAGTCGGAAACGTGCGCTCCCATTGCCGACGCGGGATAGCATATGGAAGTTCCGTGCTGTATTTTGAGACGTTCGATAGCGTCCGTATCGTCCGAGCACCATATCTGCGGCGAATAGTACAGCATACCCGGATCGAACCTTGCGCCGCCGCCGGAACAGTTTTCCAGAAGAATGTGCGGATAGTCGGTGGTAAGCCTGTTCATCATGTCATAAACGCCCAGAACATATCTGTGCCAGAGTTCCCGCTGACGTTCTTTCGGCAGAGTCGTTGAACCGACTTCGGTAAGCTGACGGTTCATATCCCACTTGATGTATTCGATATTTGCACTGTCGAGGATATTTTTCATCAAGCCGTAAATATAGTCGCGGACTTCCTTATTTGAATAGTCAAGAACATACTGCTCACGGGACATGGTAAGTTCACGTCCGCGGATCTGTATCGCCCATTCGGGGTGAGCCTTGTACAATTCGCTGTCGGGAGAGATCATTTCAGGCTCAAACCATATGCCGAACTTCATTCCCAGCTTGTTCACCTCGTCAACAAGGTGTTTCAAGCCGCCTTTTATCTTCTTTTCGTAAACGAACCAGTCGCCGAGGGAACTGTTATCCGAATCTCTGTGACCGAACCAGCCGTCGTCCATAACAATCATTTCAATGCCGAGTTTTGAAGCCTGTTTTGCAATATCTATAAGCTTTTCGGTATCAAAGTTGAAATATGTTGCTTCCCAGTTGTTTATAAGGATAGGACGGCGTTTGTCCTTATATTCTCCGCGGATAAGGTGCTGACGATACAGGTCGTGGAAAGTCCTTGACATACCGCCTATGCCCTCGCAGGAGTAGACCATAACTACTTCCGGAGCGGTGAAAGCTTCTCCCGGCTCAAGGAGCCAGTTGAAATCAAAATGATTTATTCCCATTACCGCGCGGGTGAATTTATGCTGAGTAACTTCCGCCTGTGCGAAAAAGTTTCCGCTGTAAACAAAGTTGAAGCCGTAAGCTTCGCCGGTATCTTCGTCCGCATTGTGGGAAACAAGCGCCATAAACGGGTTGTTCTGGTGGGAAGATTCTCCCTTGACGGAATCTATCCCCTGTTTTCCGTGATGAAGTTTTGAACGCTCGAGAACGCGTTCTCTTGCCCAGCTGCCGTTTAATGTGATAAGGTCGTAACCATCGTTATCGAAATCAACGCAGGCGGAAAGGACTCTTTTCACATTAAGAGGAGCATTTCCCGCATTTTTAAGGCGAACGCTTCTTGTTATGACGTTCAGATCCTCAAAAGCCGTGTAAACAAGCACAACTTCAAGCCCTGTATGTTTGTCGATGCAGTTGAGTTCGAGAGTTTCCGCTTCGTTTTCGTTTGCAAAAGTTGCGGGAAGTCCTTCAAGTGCGGGTTTGCCCTTATAAATTTTATGTGAAACATAGCGAATGTCGCAAGTCGTCATGCCTTCGTTATCCATTACCATAAGGCAAGGTTCCCTGTAGTCTCCCGTTCCGTGACAGGGATACTCGAAAGCCGCCGCGTCCATGAAAGTACCCTTATCGCGGAGATTTGTTTTCAGCGTCCAAGGGTTTTCCGTCAGTCTCAGAAGATATGTAAGATCGTCATCGGGGATCTTCTTTCCGAAATATCCGTGAATGATATAACCGTCATCAAGGACTCCAAGAACATAACTTGTGTCCTTTGCAGTCAGCGAGAACATTTTGATATCCTCATGGTAAGAAACGTTCCCGTTGATCTGCCATGCCCATCTTTCGTAGTCTTTGCTGAATTCTTTGAATGTAATGCCCATAATCATCGCTCTCCTTATTGATCTGATCTTCCCGATCTGCCAAGAATTTTCTTGACCGTACTTAATACCGCGCCGAAATTGAATACCGTTATCATCACGAACAGCACCGCGAGCCACAGGTAAACGAGTTTCGGCTCTGTGATCGCAAGAACTGCCATTCCAATGATGATAAGCGTGTTCAATATCATGCGGATATGTTCCGCTTTGAACTTTATCATTTTTGTAACGTCAAATATCCGCACCGCAAAGCATGAAGCATACGCCGCCGCAGTTGCGATCGCCGCTCCGTATGCGCCCCACTTAGGAATGAAGATAAGATTTAAGATTATATTCACCGCTGCCGCGATCGCACTTGTCCACATGGAGTTCAAGGACTTCTTTTTGACGTTATAAACGCTTGAAGTGAACTGACACAGGCACTGAAAGACCATTGCTATTATCAGTATCGGCGTATAGTGGTAACCGAAGATATAGTTCTTTTCGGGATCGTTGTCAACCAAAAGATATGTAAGCGGTTTAACGAGCATAATTATCCCTGCGGCGGCTATCATCAGAGCGGAACTGTATGCGCCGTAGACTTTGCCGTAAAATTTGGGAAGTTCGCTGTCGCTGCGGTTTTCGATAGCGGACATCTGCCACGCCTGAAAAAACAGCGTTGTGAACATCATAAGCAGCGACGGTATTTTGTAAGCCGCGCTGTAGATGCCGTTTTCCGCCGCGCCGTCAAAGTGGATAACGAGCCATCTGTCTGAAGCGGAAGTTATCCACCAGAGTATATAAGTCGGGATAAGCGGAACGGAATATTTTAACATTTCTTTGAAAGTTTTCTTTGCAAAGTATCTGAAATCAAGGTATTTGTGCAGTCCCGCTATGAATGTCAATCCCGTAAAGGACAGCGCGTCGGAAAGGATTATCGAAAGGATATAGCCTTCCACGCCCATTTTGCATACCACAAGGAAAATAATGTTGAAAATTACAATTGTCAGTGTAGATATGATGCCGTCCACTGCAAAAAGTTTCACATAGCCTTTTGCGCGGACGAAGTTCGACGCTATCTGTCTGAAACTTGAAAAATAGCAGTACACATACAGCAAAAAAGAATATCCCGCATAAATATCCCACAGGTTGAACAGCGGAGACAGCAGCGCGAGCAAGGCAAGCCCTATCACCGTGGAAGTAATTGCCGAAGTGTACACGGCTCGGCTGTCATAGCCTTTATCCATGCCGAAACGGATAACGGCGTCCGCCATGCTCATCGTAACTATGGGGTAAAGGATATTCACCGTCTGATACAGCAGATCGGCAGTGCTGTACTCATCTGTGTTCAGACAGCCGGTATAAAGTCTTATAAGGAAAAAGCTGAGAAACTTTGCGCCAAAGCTTCCGATGGCAAAGATCAGCGTATTTCCGGCAAGCTTCTGATATTTGTTCATAGAAAAGTTACAACTCCAAAGCGATCAAAGTTCGATATATTTTTTGTTTTCCATATTCATGATCTCCACCGCAGTTTTTACGAGAGCCACGCCGCCCATAGAAACGGCGATAAGGAAGAGTACACGCCACAAAATTTTCATGTTTTCAATATGCGTTCACCGACGGAACGCTCTCCTTTCAGGTAATTACCTTAACAGTATAACACATTTTTCTCAAAAATGGAATAGTATTTTTGAAAAAATCGCAAAATAATTTTGAGTTTACACAAAAGCTCAAAATATGCGGGGCATATTAACAATTTTGCGCCGTAGGCGCAAAATTGAAAAGCTGCACCAGCGCAGCCGCGCTGGTGGGGTCTAAGGGAAAAACGAATGCTTCGCATTCGTCTAAACCCCTTGTAGCCATCCGCAGATGGCGAAATCCTCTAATGCCTTTAGGAGCTCCGCAGGGGTGTGAATAAAATGACGCAAGCGTCATTTGCGCCGCAGGCGTAAAGAGGGGGAAGCCTCTGCGAAAACCAAAACTTCGTTTGGTTGAGTGCTTCCCCCTTGAACTAACGATTTTTTTCAAATTTTGCCTTGTAAAACAACCCGGTGGGTTGTTTTACAATACAGCGCAACTGATATTTATTCAAAATTATCTGCCGTGTTGTTTTAGAACGAACTTTATTTTTTAGATTTTATGCTCCTTGACCATAAGAAAATTTCATGTTATAATATGCACATAATGTTATCCGGAATGTGAAGTGATATTTTTTGAAAAGAACCGTACTTATAACCGGCGCATCAAGAGGTATAGGCAAAGCTGCCGCCGCTGCCTTTGCAAAGGCAGGATATAATGTCGCCGTAAATTATAACAGTTCCGCCGACGCTGCGGAAAAGTTCTGTGCGGAACTGAATTGCTCGGGTTTCAGCGCAAAAGCTTTCAAAGCCGATGTTTCCGTCCGTTCACAGGTGGACGAAATGATAAGCGGCATAAGAGATTCTTTCGGAAGTATAAGCGTTCTGGTGAATAACGCGGGTATCGCCGAACAAGCACTGTTTACAGATATTTCCGAGGAAATGTGGGACAGAATGTTCGCCGTGAACGTCAAGGGCGCATATAACTGCACACAGGCTGTCCTGCCGGACATGATACATTCAAAATACGGCAGGATAATAAACGTTTCCTCAATGTGGGGGATATCGGGGGCTTCCTGCGAAGTACATTATTCCGCCGCAAAAGCAGCATTGATAGGCTTCACAAAGGCTCTCGCAAAGGAAGAAGGACTTTCCGGCATAACCGTCAACTGCGTTGCTCCGGGCGTTGTCGCTACGGATATGAATTCTCACCTTTCCGAGGAAGATATGGATATCCTCCGTGAAAACACACCTGTGGGAAGAATAGGCACTCCTGAAGACATTGTGGAAGCGATATTGTTTTTTGCTTCGGAAAATTCTTCGTTCATGACCGGTCAGGTGCTGTCGGCAGACGGCGGATATATTTTGTGAAAGGTCTTATGTTATGGATATTACGGCAAAAGAACTTCTGCGGATAACGTCGCGTATCGGCAGTATGCTCATTGAATACGGCGCGGAGATATACCGCGTTGAGGACAGTCTTTACAGGATCGCCGCCGCATACGGTTTTTCGGGCAGCGAAAAGCGGATAGAAGTTTTCGCCATTCCCGCAAGTCTTATTATCACCGTAAATGACGGGAGCGCCCCTCCCCTTACGCAAACGGTAAGGATATCTTCCCGCGGGACAAATCTTGACCGCGTGGATAAGTTAAATAACCTTTCAAGATATATATGCGCCGAAAAGCCCGATTTTTCCGAGATACAAAAGCATATCGCCGAGATATGCGAAAGGAAAGTCTACAGCTATCCCGTGCGGCTTTTCAGTTATGCGGTAGTGGGAGCAACTTTCTCGCTGTTTTTCGGCGGAACGGCTGCGGACGCGCTTTTTTCGGGGATAATTTCCATGATAGTTTTTGCTGTTCAGGGATATGTGAATAAAGTAAAGCCGAGCGTATTTTTCCAGAGCGTTATCGGTTCCATAGTGATCGCTTCAATAGCGGTGCTCGTTTCAAGGATCGGTCTTACCGAAAATTTCGACAAAATAATAATCGGCGCGTCCATGAACCTTGTTCCCGGAGTAACGCTGACGAACTGCATGAGAGATTTTATAGCGGGAGATTTCATGGCGGGTATGTATACTCTTACCGAAGCCATACTTGTAGCCGTGGGAATGGCTGTAGGCGCGGCTTCTGCCATCGCGCTAATGAATTCCATATAAGGGGGAAAAGCGGAAATGGATATACTTAACGATATTTTGCTCCCCTGCGTCTACAGTCTCATAGCGTCTATCGCATTCGGCGTACAGTTCAACATACGATTTAAGCATATGCTCACTGCGGGTATAGGTTCGGTGCTGACGCAGCTTATTTTTATCGGTTTTGAAATGAGCGGTTCGGGGCAGATGCTTTGTTATTTCTTTTCGGCAGCGGCGGTGTCGGTCTATGCGGAGCTTATGGCAAGGCGGCTGCACGTTCCGGTGAATATGTATCTTGTAATAGGTATAATCCCGCTTGTTCCCGGGGGAAATATGTACAATACCATGATCTCACTGGTAGGCGGAGATATAGAAAGTTTTTCTCATCAATTTATGGAATCGGTCGGCATAGCGGGATCGATAGCGATGGGAGTATTTGCGGTATCCGCGCTTGCAAGGCTCATAAGAATGGTAACGAAACAAGGCGTATAGCAGAAAAAATAAAAAAGGCGCGGACAAACTAAAAAACGAAAAACAAAACTTTGCCCGAAAAGCTGATCCAGCGCAGCCGCGCTGGCGGTTTCCAAAGGCAGAGCCTTTGGTCGTCGTCCGCAGACGACGAAATTCCCCTTACGAAGGCGCCTCTGCAAAGGGGTGAATTGCCGCTGTAAGCGGCAAGAGGGGAACGCTCTGCAAGAGAGAG
>CANQPX010000042.1 GCA_947625915.1 uncultured Clostridia bacterium | reverse complement strand
CTGTTAGCTCAGCCGGATAGAGTGACTGGCTACGAACCAGTAGGTCAGGGGTTCGAGTCCCTTACAGCGCGCCAAGACAATAACCCGCAGTATGATGTGTTTTACTCATACTGCGGGTCTTTTATTTTTTCTGTTATTTATTTTCGGCGGGTGCATCGGGAGCGTTGTAAACGCGGTCTTTGCGCCTGCAATATCCGCGGTATTTGCGCCGTGTTGATTTCTGCGCATACATCAGCTCGTCCGATCTCTTTATGAAATGATCTATCGTTTCGCCTTCGGATGGTATATCTTTTACTATTCCGCAGCTTGCTTCAACAATATAATCTTTTCCCGAATTTTCATTATATTCGTCAAGATATTCCCTGAAACGCTTTACAAAATCTTCCGCATCATCGGGATCGCTGCACATTCCCGCTGCGATATATTCGTCTCCGCCGAAGCGGGCAACGATCTCTTTTCCGCCCGAGACTGCTTCAAGTGCTTTTGCAATAGTTATTATGGCATTATCGCCTTCCTGATGCCCGAAAGTATCGTTTATGCCTTTCAATCCGTCAAGGTCTATTGAAAGCACCATGAACTCTTTCTTTTCTGCAATGCATCTTTCGTATATATCAGGTGCGGATCTGTAGAAACCGCGCCTGTTGTAAAGTCCTGTCATGGGATCCTTTATATACATATCTTCCAATCTGTTAAGGACCGTACGCATCTCATGCATGATCCTTGCGTTTTCAAGAACGTTGCTTATGTTGGTGAGGAGAGAATAAAGTATATGGAAATTCCTTCCCGTCAAAGTGAATTCTATGCCTATGTAACCTATGCATCTGTCCTGAAAATGCAGCGGCAGGAACATTATATTGCCGAGCTGATCCAGAGCCTCGTCAAGGTTCGGGATCATTTCTTCCGTTCTGAACGGGTTTACGATATCGAAATATTTATCGTTCAGACCGTGGATAACATATTTCATTAACGGATCGTAGCCTTCACGGCGGTAATTGTCGTAATGATCGGCATCTTCTCCGTTTTCGGAAATGAAATTATCGCATATGCACAGCCAACATTCTTTTGTCCATATATCCGTAAGGAAGAGTTTTATTTTTTCGAGAGTTTCTCTGAATGAGAAGCTGCCTGTAGCGGTCTCGGAAATTTTTATTATCGAGTCGGAAAATCCGTTCCACAGGTCTATCTGATTATAGAGTTCATGTTTCAGCAGATTATCCGTGGCGGAACGGTTTATCGGTTCGCAGCCGCAGGATTCTCTGAAAAGAACGCTTCCCTCAACGGTCTCGCTGCCGACTTTCGGCAATTTCCCGCTGAATATCTCGCTGAGTCTTACCGCAGCTTTTTCTCCCGCTCCGGTATAGTCGCACATTATCGTTGTTATTGACGGGAAGAAAGTATTTCCCTCGGCGATGCCGTCAATTCCTGTAACGATAACGTCTTTCGGCACTTCATAACCGAGTTCGGCGAGTTTCATGCAGACGCCCACTGCCATAGAGTCGTTTGCGCATATGAACGCGTCAGGCATACTGCCGAATTTATCATAATGTCTTTGCACGGCGTCTGAAGCCGATGCCCACCAGAAATATGCGTAATCAACGTTATCATCTGTTACGGGGAGGTCATACTCCGCCATAACGTTTCTGAAAACGGATTCGCGCTCATCGGAAACATCGTTGCCTTTTTCTCCGCCGAGGAATTTTATATTTTTTGCGTTATGTTCGGTGATAACGTGGCGGACGATCTTTTCAAACGCGTTTCGGTATTCCAATGAAAGCGAATATGCTCCGTCGTCCTCGCCGTCAATGATGATTATGGGGAGCCCTTTATTTTTTGCTTTTGCGATAAGTTCCTTAGTTTTGACTTCAGACTTCATGAACATTGCCAATACAACGAGTGCGTCCACTCTGTCGAAGTTTATGAGGTCATATATATTTATTTCGCCTTTATCGTAGGGAGTATCTTTGTATTCATTTGCCAGTGACTGGAACCACAATACATGGAAATCATATTCTGCGCATTTACTTATAAACGCCTGTACAAAAGGGGAAAGGTAAGCGTCATCGATGCCGCCTGATACGAGAGCGATATTTTTTCCCTTTTTAGAAGTTTTAGAAGCTGCATCATTTTTCTCCATACCGTGACCTCCTTTACCGCAAGAATACGTTCACAAAATTTCCGTACTGATGTTCACAATAAGTATATCACAATTGTACACGGCATTTGATAAATTTTTAATTGCTTATTTATAAACAAATGATAAATTGTTTTCAAAAAACAATAAAACTCACAGAAATTTTGGTTATTTTCTGTGAGTTTTATACAATTTTTACTTCCCTGAAAGTATTTCAATATGTTCGGGTCACTCTGCGGCTTTTCTTGAGAGCCATGCATAAGCTATATCCAGTGCTTCGTAAAGGCTGTTTTTCTCGCTTTGCTTCACTATAGCTTCTATTGGAGAAAGCTTATCATCGGTAGCCATTTTGTAGATCTTGACTTTGCTTGCCACATCAAGGTCGCCGACTTTTGTTTTTTCCGTTATCTGCATCCAAACAACGTATTTATCGGACATATTTCCGTAATAAAGTTCGTCCTCTTTCCTTACAAGAGGGTATCCCTTATATTTAAGGAAGCGATTCTCTTTCTTTTCCGCCGTATCGGCTGTCTTTTTCTCTGCCATATAATATCCTCCTTCACAAAATTTGTCTTTTGATCTTTCCAACACTGTAGATCAATTATAACACAAAAAATTCATAAAATCAAGTACATTTGTTAGAAAAATACCGATAATTTTTTATATCGCAGGCGTATACTATTCTACCGCATTTTGTTGGAAAAAACTGTCGCTGTCTGTCAGCGGCAAAATTTTTTATCAACACACATCACCAGTTATTGACAATATCTTCGCCGTTAAGGTAAAGTTCCACATTCTTTAATAATCTGTCGATATATGCCGACGCGCAGCTGTATGTGACTTTGCCGTTAAGTTTTACGAGACATTTGCGGTTCTGTTCGGGCATGAATTCTATCAGGTCGCCTGTTCCGTCATGGTTCTTTATGTTTATGGAAAGAACAGGTTCTTCGTCCGTTTCCTCAGATACGAAATCATTGCTCGGCGCACGAAGGATAAACTGATAGAAGGTCTTGAACTTGTCCTTGTCAACATCTTCGCCGTTGAGTTTTACGGCAAAATCATCGTCCGAACTTCCCGTCATTGTAAAATGCATATCCAAGCCTTTGCCTGTGATATCCATTGATTCAACGTTGAAAACATAGTTGCTCGTGTATGTGGAAGTAACTATGCGTATCGGTTCAAAGGTCAGCCACGGCAGCCGGCTCTCATCTATCGAGTATATGATGTTTATGCCGTCCGCTACAACGTACCTTCCGATCTTTTTGCCTTCATCATCGTAACATACACCGCCGATGTAAAGACTTACGCTGTCTCCGCCGTTTATTTCCATCTTGACTATAGCGTCCGGTTCCGAAAGACCGCAGGCGGCAATATCGTCCTCGCTCGGGTCAATGAACTCAACGGATCCGGCTGTCAAGCCGAATATCCCGCTCATGACTTCCGAAGAAGCTTCGGGGTTAAGATCTCTGAAAGCGGGGGAAGTCATTACATAGCTGCTGGAGTTTCCCGTTATTATGCTGTCGTCATCTATACGGGTATCGTATTCTATAACGACTGCATAATCAAGATCCTTGCGGGTGATGGTCATTTTGTTTATGCGGGTGTAGTCGGTGGTATCATTTTCGTCCGAAGCGGTCTTTGAGGTGTATATGACTTTATTGATAAGATCGTACTTATCGTTGAAGAAATACTGCACATCGGTCTTGCTTACCGTATAAACCGCAGGGTCGCCTTCAAGCATAAAGTAGCGGTTCATGCCGTCGGGGACTTCATTTCCGAGCAGCAAAGTCTTTACGGTATTGCTGCTGTCGCTGAACACAGTATTTACCTTTGCAGACGGTTTATCCAGTCCGTAAATGGATATATCCTCGGGCGCGTCGGTAACAAGCTGCTGCGCCGTAAGCGCTGCGGCATTTTCTATAACGTTTCCCAGTGAATCGCTGCTAAGGGGAACGCCGCTTATGCCTTCGACAGCCCATTTTGCATCATCTCCGCTGCCGACGCGGGCTATGGTGTAAGTTCCGTGTTCGTTGGTAATATTTATCTCGGAAATGTCTTTTGGATCCTTGTCATACATTAGCTGTGAAGTTTCTTCCGCTTCGGAAGATGTATCTTCCTCTTCCTTTTCGGGAGCCGTCAGCAGCAGCGCGGCTGCTGCTCCTCCGAGGACAAGAACGGCTATAAGACAAATAATAATGATCTTTATATTCTTTTTCATTATTTATGTCTCCTTCTGAACCATACCGTAAAGCCTATCGCGGCTACAATAAGCGGGAGAACGAACATGAATATTGTCCTGAGTACGGTCACCTGAGTGACGGTCGTTTCATAGGTATCGCCTGTAAGGTCTTTTTCAACGATATTTATACCGTTTTCCTTGCCGGACATCTTATTTACTATCGAAACGAAATAGTCGCCGTTGTTGTAATAGGTCAGGCTCGTAAATCCCTCGTTGAGTATATCGTCGCAGCTTATCAGGAGCAGATTTGAGGTATGCTTTACATTGTCTATGAATGAATACTTGTCGGCAATAGCAATAAGCGGAACGCTTTTTTCCTCGATATAGGGTTCAACGCCTGTTTCCTGATATTCCTGCATGAGTTCATCGGTCATTATGAAGCCTGTTTCCGAAGTTGAAAGCAGCTCTTCTGTTTCGACATTTACCGCATATTCATACATTATCTCCAGCGGACGTGCATTGAACACAGCAATGGGATTTGAAATGACTTCAGAAGCTATGCCGCCGGTATAATCGTTCTGCTGAAGGTAGGTGAGTATTGCGTATGCGCTTGTTTCCATGGCAAGGTTGTTGGGATCGTTTTCGCCTACGACGCCTTTTCCGACTTTCAAGCCCCATTCCGCAAGGAACGCGTCTATATTAGGTGTATCATGCTGACCGTAGCTTGCGGTATAGATCATATTTTTGCCGTATTGTCCGTCGTTCTCCATGAAGTCATATATCCTGTCAACAAGTTCCTCGGAAAAATCGTTGAGCGGTGCATTTACTACCAGCATATCCGCGTCTTCGGGTATCTCCTCGGTATTGGGGTCGATGGTAATAACGTCATAGCCGTTGCTTTCCAGCATGGAAATGATATTCTCACCGTTCATGCTTTGTGTGACAACATCCAGATATACAGCTTCCTTCGGATCCGGGTCGGTAACATACATAAGCGCGGAGGTAAGTTCCTGTTCGGCTTTTGAGGAGACTATCTGCTGGCTCATTGTATAATAGTCTATCTGTGTGTTGAACAGATCGTTTACCGACAATACTCTTATCCTGTTGGAATTATTATTAAAAACAATAATGCTGTAATCGGAAATGCTTCCGTCGTAATACTGCTTATATTTTTCAACATAAGTCGGATCTGTCGTCATATCCACAAAATTAACATTTATCCTGTCGGAATTATACTCATATTTTTTCAGCACTTCATATGCCTGACGATAGTAGATGTTGTCGGAAGTCTTGAAAACAAGTTCGTCCACAGTCGTACATATCTCAACGTCCTCATTAAGTGAAGAGATATAATCTTTTGTTTTATCGCTTATCTCGAAGTTTCCTTCCGGAGTAAGGTCAAAACTCATGTTGTACCTGTCGCTGAGAGCGGAGATTATGACGTTCAGCAGAACTATCATTGCTATGACGATCACCGTTATAGCCGTTGCCGCGGCGCCGTATTTAAGTTTTTTAGTATTGATCTTCATTTCAATTACCTCCCATCAGGACCAGCGGCGCTTTTCAAGAACACGCACCGTAAGGAAATTGAAAATAAATATTACGCTTATAAAGAACACAAGGCTCGGGACATTCAGTATTCCCGTGGTGAATTCATAGTATCTTGTGTAGAAGCCGAGGGCTGCCATTATGTTCTTCAGCCATTCAACGGGTACCATTCCCGCAAGCATATCTATAAGATAGAATGCCATGATGATTATAAAGCTGAGTATTGCCGCAACTACCTGACTTTCCGTCATTGCGGAAACAAATATGCCTATCGCTATGAACGCCGAACCCATAAGCAGAAGTGCAATAAAAGTTCCTATGACCGTTGCCCATGCTACAGAGCCTGCCAGAGCAACAAGCGCTGTCACATAAAAAACATATACCGCCATTGCACAGAGGAAAACGCATACCGCCGCAAAGAATTTTCCCATTACTATCGAGAAAAGGTTTACCGGTGCGGTAAGAAGGCACTGATCGGTGCGCTGGCGTTTTTCTTCGGTAAAAAGTCTCATTGTCAGCAGCGGAAGGGTTATCATCATGATAGTAAATGCGCTGCTGAAAACCGTGCTCATATCCGTTGTGCCGTAATAAGCGTTGATATTTATAAAATATACCGCTGTGTAAAGGTAAAATACGGCAATAAAAATATACGCTATAGGCGAGGTGAAATAAGCTTTCAGCTCGCGTCTGAATATTGCGCCCATTATTTTTTAGCCCCCTTTGATCTCTTTTTTCCTGACTTGTCCGCTTCGGAAGTTTTTTCTTCGGCGGCTTTTTCATCGGTATTTACCGCTTCGGGGATCTGTTCTTCGGGAACTTTTTCTTCCGGCTTTTCCGCTTCGGGGATTTCCGTTTCGGGAGTGCCGGATGCGTTCTGCTCGAATTTTTCGGTGATCTCTTCCTCGGACTGCTTTGTTTGTATAACGACATTGTCGCCCATAGTGATCTTCAGGAAGATATCTTCAAGTGTCATTTCCGTAGATCTGAGCCCGAGCATTACCCAGCGGCGGTCTACGATCCTCTTGAACAGTTCGCGGCGGATATCCGCGTCCTCGCGGGATTCGATCTCGTAATCGTAAATGCCGGGTTCGCGTTCCATATCGGCGATTACCGAAAGTACGCCGGGGATATTCTTTATGGTCTTGAGTATCTCCTCGCGTGGACCGTCAATGCGGGCTATGAGCCTATGGTCGGCGGAAATGTTCTTTGTAAGATTTTCCGTTGTATCGTCGGCGGCGATCTTTCCGCCGTTGATGATTATTATCCTGTCGCACACCGCTTGTATCTCCGAAAGGATATGTGAGGAAAGTATAACGGTATGTTTCTTTCCGAGTTTTTTGATAAGAGTTCTTATCTCGATGATCTGTTTCGGGTCAAGACCAACGGTAGGCTCGTCCAGAATAAGTATGGGAGGATTTCCCACAAGAGCCTGTGCAAGACCGACTCTTTGCTTATAACCTTTGGAAAGGTTCCTGATGATACGTTCGTAGACATCGTTTATCTTTACCAGACTGCAAACGTCCTCAAGATGTGCTTTGCGGGGAAGTTTGCATTTTTTCAGGTCGTAGATGAAATTGAGGTAATCCTTTACCGTCATATCAAGGTAAAGAGGAGGCATCTCGGGAAGATAACCTATGCTCTTTTTTGCTTCGATAGGGTCGTCAAGGATATCTATCCCGTTTATCAGTGCGTTCCCCGATGTAGAGGAGATATAACCCGTCAGCATATTCATGGTGGTGGATTTTCCCGCACCGTTCGGTCCGAGAAAGCCTAAGATCTCTCCGTCATTGACGGTAAAGGAAAGATCGTCGACAGCTTTTTTGGCGCCGTACTGTTTAGTAAGGTTGCGGACTTCGATCATTTGGCAACAGCCGCCTTTCGTGATTTTATATATTTTAAAATTATCGTAAGCAGTTCGGTATACATTTTATCAGCGGATTGTGTTTATTTTGTGATAAAGTGTTAAAATTTGCTTGCATTTCAGGATAATTTTTCTATAGCAGTCTTTATTCTGGAAATACTGTCATTCTTTCCCAGAATTGCGGCAAGTTCTATTCCTCCGCCGGGAGTAAGGGCTTTTCCCGAAAGAGCCGCCCGCATTGGCAGCAGCATCCAACCGTTCTTGACGCCTTGTTTTTCGATCTCCGCGAAAACGGCTTCGTGGATCTTTTCCTCGTTCCAGTCGCTTTCGGGGATATTTTCAAGCACGGGCAGCACCGAAGTCAGCGCGGAAAGCGAAGTTTCGGGGGTGGTCTTCATTTTCTTGTTGAAGAAAAGTTCGTTTTCGTATTCGGGAAGTTTGTCTATGAAATCCACCTTTTCGGGGATCTCCGTAAGAAGTTCCGTTCTCGGCTGCAAAGTTTTTACAAGCTCGTCAAGGTCGATATCCTCACGCTTGCAGGTCTGTCTTATATACGGCAGCGCGGCGGCTTTGAATTCCTCATGGGAAATTTTTCTCAGCCATTCGCCGTTGATAGCTTTCATCTTTACCGGGTCGAAGATAGCGGGGGACTTTGAAAGCCCGCTTATGTCAAATTCTTCTATAAGTTCGTCCAATGAGAATATCTCGTTCTCGCCCTTTGGTGCCCAGCCTAAAAGCGCAATATAGTTCAGTATCGCGGGAATGTAAAATCCTTTTTCCACAAAATCTCCGAAATACGCGTCTCCTTCACGCTTGGAAAGCTTATGAGTTGCATCGCGCATTATTCTTTCAACGTGGATATATGTGGGGATCTCCCAGCCGAAAGCTTCGTAAAGCAGGTTATATTTCGGCGTTGAGGAAAGATACTCGTTTCCTCTTATAACATGAGTGATACCCATAAGATGGTCGTCCACAACATTTGCAAAATTATACGTGGGCATACCGTCCGCTTTCAGAAGTATCTGATCGTCAAGATCCGCGTTTGGAACGGTGATATCCCCGTAAAGTTCATCGTGGAAAGTCGTTGTTCCGTCAAGAGGAACTTTCTGGCGGATAACGTACGGTGTTCCCGCCGCAAGGAGCTTTTCCACCTCGTCTTTGGGAAGATCGCGGCAATGACGGTCGTATGTCGGGGTAATGCCCTTTGCCTGCTGTTCGGCGTGTACCTGCTCCATGCGTTCCTTTGTACAGAAGCAGTAATATGCGTGTCCGCTCTCAACAAGTTTTTCGGCATATTCCTTGAATATGCCCATGCGTTCCGACTGGATATAAGGTCCGACGGGACCGCCGATGTCGGGACCTTCGTCCCATTTCAGTCCGCAGGCTTTTAGAGTGTTGTAAATAACGTCCGTTGCGCCTTCAACGTAACGTCCCTGATCCGTGTCCTCAATGCGGAGAATGAATTTTCCCCCGTATTTTTTGGCAATTATATAAGTATACAAAGCCGTACGCAGGTTGCCGATATGCATAAATCCCGTAGGACTGGGCGCGAACCGCGTTCTTATATTTTCCGTTTTCATAGTATCCTTCTTTCTGAATTTATGGGTTTGCGAATTTATTTATCCGCAGCGGTATCATGGATAGTTTCCGCAAAGAGCATCATGCGAGCCGTTTCGGTATCTTTGGCGATACGGGCTTTCAGTTCGTCAACGCCGGAAAATTTCATTTCGGGGCGTATGAATTTTATGAGTGAGACTTTTGCGGTCTCGCCGTAAAGGTCGCCGCCGGGGAAATTTATTATGTATGTTTCCGCAAGAGGAGCGTCGCTGCCCACAGTCGGTTTGACACCGATGTTTGTAACGCTGCCGTATATGCTGCCGCCCACTTCCGTTTCCGAAGCGTAAACGCCGAATTTAGGCTTTACCTGACGCTTGGGGATATACTGGTTGATGGTCGGGAAGTCGAGTTTCCGCCCGAGCTGTCTGCCGTAAGCTATGGGAAGTTTAAATGCGAACTTTGAACCGAGCAAACGATTCGCTTCGTTTATTTCTCCGTCCTTTATAAGCTTTCGTATAGCTGTGGAGGAGATCTTTTTTCCGCTTTCGGAGACTTCGGGAACGGTAATAAGCGTTATGCCGTGCTTACGGCACATTTTGTCCAGTTCCGCAGTTCCGCAGCAGGCGTTCTTCCCGAAGCGGAAATCTTCGCCGCAAACGGCAAATTTTGCAGAAAATTTATCGCACAGCACAAGTTCTACAAATTCCTCTCCCGTCAGGTCGCGGAAATTCATAAAATCAGGCGAATAGATATATTTTGCTCCGAGCCTGCCGATTAGGTCAAGCTTCATTTCGCGGGAGAAAATATATTCTACTCCGCTGTCACCTTTTGAAGTGACCGTCTGCGTATCGAATGTAAATACCGCAGGTTCTGTTCCCACCGTACTTTCCGCTGCTTCAACGGCTTTTCCTATGACTGCTCTGTGACCGTAATGCAGCCCGTCAAAAAGTCCCATTGCAACGGCTGTGTTTCTTTTGGGAACGATATTTGTTCCTGTAAGGTCGATCATTTATTGATCTCTTCCTTTTCAAAAAATAAAATCAATAAAAATTTTTTTCTATTCTCAGAATGCCGTTTTCCGTGTCAGGGACGGCAGTTCCGAGGAATTCGCTTTCCCCGAATACCTTTATTCTCCGAGCGCTTTTGTCAAATTTCAGCTTGTCGAGGTCAAGTTTTATGCCGCAGCGGTACATACGCTCCTGCGCGCCTTTAAGGTGAAGTTCGGGGATATCTCCGAAAACTTTTTCCAAAGGTCGTACAAACGGTGAAAAGTCCCCGCCGTTATCGGAAATTTCCTGCAATTGCTCAATTGTAACGCAGTCGCTGAGTTTATATCCGCAAGCTGCCGTTCTCACGAGAGAAGTCATTATCCCGCCGCAGCCGAGTGCGTCTCCGATGTCGTTTATAAGCGTGCGGATATATGTTCCCTTGGAGCAGGAAACCGAAAATTTCCCCGTTCCCGAACTTTCGTCATACTCCGTAAGTTCAAGGGAATAGATCTCCGTTTCTCTCGGTTCGCGTTCGACTTCAATGCCTTTTCTTGCAAGTTCGTAAAGCCGTTTTCCGTTAACCGATACTGCCGAATACATAGGCGGCAGCTGCATTATTTTTCCGCGGAAATTTTTCATTTCCTTTCTAAGCTGTTCCTCCGCTATGCCGGAAAAATTTTCTGTTTCCGAAATAATTCCCGTATTGTCCTGCGTATCGGATCGTGCGCCGAGGCGAAATCCCGCAAGATAGCTCTTGTCGCGGTCGGGAAGCATATCGCAGGCTTTCGTGGCTTTTCCCGCAAAAACGGGGAGTACGCCTGTTGCCATCGGGTCAAGCGTTCCGCCGTGTCCAAGACGTTTCATTTTAAGTATGCCGCGCATTTTTGCCACTACATCGAAACTTGTGAAGCCTGCGGGCTTGTTCACGCATATAAGTCCGCAAAGCTCACCGTTTACGCCAGCCATAGATCTATCCCCAATGACGGAGCGATACCCGACAGAAGTTTCAGTTTTATATCTTCGAGTTCTCCTTCAAGCGTGCAGCCTGCGGCTTTCACATGACCTCCGCCGCCGAATTTTGCACATATTGCGGAAACGTCAACTTCCGATGCGGAGCGCATGGAAACTTTGAATTTCCCTTTTTCCTTTTCTTTTATCAGCACTCCGACCTGAACGCCTTCGGGCTGAACGGTGATCCCTGCCGTGCCTTCCAGTTCTTCGGAGGAAAAGCCTTTGCTTTCCATATCCGCAAGAGTTACAGCGGTAATGGTGCATTTATCGTCAAGGTAATATTCCATATCCGAAAGTATATGTTTTTCGGCAATAAGTCTTTCCTTGCTTTTCCTGTCGAACATATCGCGGTTTATGCTTTCGATATCGACTCCGTGTTCCATCAGCTTTGCGGAAATTGTATGCGCAAGCTTTGTGGTATTCCCGTACTTGAAGCAGCCTGTGTCTGTGGCTATGCCCGTATAAAGACATTCCGCCGTGCGTTTGTCAATATCCGCGCCCATTTCCGCAAGGACTCTGTACAGCACCTCGCAGGCTGCCGATGCGTCGGGGTAAACGAGAAGCCTTTTTGCATACCCGGTATTTGAGACATGATGATCTATGCAAAGTTCCACATAGTCTCCGTACTGTGCAAGCTTAGAGCCGAGGAGCTTTGCATCTGCAACGTCCACCGCAACGATGGTCTCAGGCGAGAACTTCTGCGGTCCGTAATCCTTGTACATGAACCCGTATCTTTTCGGGAATTCATCGGAGCAAAGTACGTTCGCGCTTTTTCCCATTGATCTCAGCGCATAGCAAAGCCCGAAGCCTGCTCCCATAGTATCTCCGTCGGGGCTCTGATGAGTAAGGATATAGAATTTGTCGCGTGACTTCAGAAATTCTGCTGTTTCCTTTAAATTTATCTGCATTTTTTATATCATGGCTCCTTTTCGGTATCGGTACTTATTTTCTTGAGCATTTCGGATATCTCAGCCGAATGTTCGATGGAATTATCGGCAATGAATTTCAGTTCGGGGCATTTTTTCAGGTGCATGACGTTGGAAATGCGTTTCCGTATCATGCCTGACGCGCTTTCAAGACCTTTAACAGCGTCCTTTGCCGCTTTTTCGCCTTCGATGCAGGAAATATATACCTTACAGTAGGAATTATCTCCGGAAAGTTCCGTTCTTACTACCGAAACAAGTTTTCCCGAGACCCGGGGATCTTTTATTTCCTCTCTTATAAGACCGGAAATTTCCCTTTTTATATCTTCGGACAGCCGTCCGTTCTTAAAATTTGGCATTTTTATTCCTTTCTTTATCAGAGTTGAGAGTTAAGAGTTAAGAGTTGAGATATTGACATAAACCGTTATTGCTCTTTTCTCAGATTAATGCGCTGTGAGAATAAACAGTCAAGATATTGATGTTTATTTAATTCGAGGGTACAAAGCTGAACATTTTATCTCAACTCTCCACTCTCAACTCTTAACTCTTTAGCAGGCTAAGCCTGCTATTCGGGGCGGTATTCTTCCATAACATATGCTTCAAAGATATCGCCAACGTGTATATCGTTGAATTTTTCAAGAGTGATACCGCACTCGTAACCTTCCGCGACTTCCTTTGCATCGTCCTTGAAACGCTTCAGGCTGGAAAGTTTGTCGTCCGCTATTATTATACCCTCACGGACTACGCGTATCTCACAGTTCCTTGTGATCTTTCCGCTGAGAACATACGAACCGGAAACTGTTCCCACGTTGGAGATCTTGTATACTTGACGTACTTCGACGCGTCCCAGTTCAACTTCACGGAATTTGGGCGCGAGCATACCTTTCATAGCGGTTGTTATCTCTTCGATAGCGTCATATATGATCCTGTAAAGACGGATATCCACGCCGTCTCTTTCCGCATTATCCGCAGCAACGGGATCGGGGCGCACATTAAATCCTACGATTATCGCATTTGACGCGTTGGCAAGCATTACATCGCCTTCGGAAACTGCTCCTACCGCACCGTGGATAACTTTTACCCTTACTTCATCGTTGGAAAGTTTTTCAAGAGACTGTTTTACGGCTTCGACCGAGCCCTGAACGTCCGCTTTTACGATAATGGGAAGTTCCTTTATCTCGCCCTGTTCGATCTGGCTGAACAGGTTGTCGAGAGTTACCTTCTGGTACTGCTTGAACTGTTCCTGCTTAGCTTCGTGTTTACGCTGATCCACAAGTTCCCTTGCAAGGCGTTCGTCCTCAACGGCGTTGAATGTATCGCCTGCGGAAGGAACTTCCGCAAGACCTGTTATCTCAACAGGATAGGAAGGTCCTGCTTCCTTTACTACCTGTCCCTTGTCGTTGGTCATTACTCTTACGCGTCCAACGGAAGTTCCCGCGATGATGATATCTCCCGTATGGAGAGTACCGTTCTGGACGAGAAGCGTTGCAATTGGTCCTCTGCCCTTGTCAAGACGGGCTTCGATAACGGTACCTTTTGCAAGGCGGTTGGGATTTGCTTTGAGTTCTGCGACTTCAGCAACAAGGAGTACGTTTTCGAGCAGGTCGTCGATCCCTTCTCCCGTTTTTGCGGAAACGGGAACGCATATAACGTCGCCGCCCCATTCCTCGACAACAAGATCGTATTCCGTGAGCTGCTGTTTTATCGCGTCGGGGTTTGCGCCTTCTTTATCCATTTTGTTTATGGCAACTATTATGGAAACTCCCGCTGCTTTCGCATGGTTTATGGCTTCGATGGTCTGGGGCATGATACCGTCATCGGCGGCAACTACAAGTATCGCGATATCTGTTATCGACGCACCTCTTGCACGCATGGAAGTAAATGCTTCGTGTCCCGGAGTATCGAGGAAAGTTATCTCCTTGCCCTTGCAGATAACGCGGTATGCACCGATATGCTGTGTGATGCCTCCCGCTTCGGTGGAAGTAACGTTGGAGTTCCTTATCTTGTCGAGAAGTGATGTTTTACCGTGGTCAACGTGTCCCATTACAACAACTACGGGAGCGCGTTCTATTCCCTCGCCGTCATCGTCGGAATCGTCTATGAGACGTTCCTCGATGGTGATGATAACTTCTTTCTCGACCTTTGCGCCGAGTTCTTCGGCAACAAGTGAAGCGGTATCAAAGTCTATCACCTGATTTATAGTACACATTTCGCCCAGCTGCATGAGTTTCTTGATAACTTCCGTTGCAGTGACTTTAAGTCTTGCGGCGAGTTCGGAAACGACTATCTCATCGGGGATAAGGACTTTCAGCTGCTGTTTTCTTGCTCTTTCGAGTTCAAGGCGGCGGAGTTTTTCCGTTTCAGTTTCTTTCTTTGTAGAATACTGCTGGCTCTTTCTCTGCTGTGACTTCTGGGTAAGCTTCTGTTTTTTGGAGAAATTATCTTTTTTGCGGTTTTCCTTACCGGAAGCGTTAGCCATGTTGTCATATTTTTCGTTGTATTTATCCATTTCCACATAAGAGCCTCTTGTGTCAACGGTATGGATCTTCTGATCTACAACGGCAGCGGCGTCGCCGAATTTTACATCAAGTTTTTTCTTGTTGGACTGCTGTTCGGACGGTTTGTCGCGGTGCTTCTGATCTTTATTTTTCTTCTGTCCGCTGTTTTTGAGTGCCTGAGCGGCGTTAAAGCGGTCATTCTTATCGACCTTGTTCTGCGGAACGGGCTTTGGCAGCGGTTTATTTTCCGATTTTTCGGGAGCTTTTGCCTGTTCTTCGGGCTTTTTATCCTGTTTCTTCTGTTCGGGAGCGTGTTTTTCCGTTTTTTCCTGCTTGGTTTTTTCGGCAGATGCGGCAGGTTTTTCCTTAGTTTCGGAAGTTTTTTCCGCTTTTGTCGGAGCGGTCTCTTTTTTCTTGGCAGGTTTCTTTTCGGTCTTTGGTTTTTCTTCTTTTGCCGCAGGTCTTTCATTCCTTGTGCTGAAATATTCGTCGAATGAATTTACCTGATTATTTTGTGAAAAAGCTTCGAGAATATAATTTACTTCGTCATTTTCAAGTGAAGCGGCAGGCTTTTTGGAGACATCGAGTTTATCCTTTATAAAGTCTGCAAGTTCCTGACCCGTGACTCCCATATCCTTTGCCATTTCGTTTATTTTCAGCTTTGGTGTTTTTGCTGTACTCATAGGCTGTGTACCCTCCGTTTATATGATATATCATTTATCTGTTAAAATTTGATCGTTTTTAAGTATGTCAAGCGCTTTTGCAGCAAATCCTTTTTCGCAGACGGTAAATATACCTGCTTTTCTTCCGAGACAATTATATGCATCATCAAGCGAAGCTTCCGATCTGACTGCGGGAACGCTGTATTTTTCCGCAAAAAAGCGGACTTCCTTTTCCGTTTTTTGAGAAATATCCGCTGCCGTAATTACCGCGCAGGCTTTTCCCGATACAAGGGCTTCTTTCATCGGGTCAAAACCGAGCTCGAGTTTTCCTGCTTTTCTGCATATCGTAAGCAGCGACATCAATTTATCCACCGCCTGTCAGCTCCTTTTCAAGGGAATCATAAACTTCCTCGGAGATCTGACAGGAAAGAGCTTTTTCAAAACGTTTTGTTTTTCTTGCCTTTCCGAAACATTCGCTGTTTCTGCAAATGTAAGCCCCTCTGCCTGATTTTTTACCCGTAAGATCCAGTGAAATTTCGCCGTTGGGAGATCTTACCGCGCGGATAAGTTCTTTTTTTGGTTTCATTTCACCGCAGCCGAGGCACATTCTCATGGGTATTTTTTTTGCTGTCATTATCCCACTTCCTTATTCGATGGGATCTTCGGGTTTTATGTCGATCCTGTAACCCGTAAGTCTTGCGGCGAGTTTTGCGTTTTGTCCCTTATTGCCGATTGCGAGTGAAAGCTGGCTGTTGGGAACTACCACCGTGCAGCATTTCTGCTCGCCTTCTTCGATATTGACGCTCAGGACTTCCGCAGGAGCGAGCGCATGGGCGATAAACACTGCCGGATCCTCGTCATAGACAATGATGTCTATCTTTTCGCCTTTAAGTTCGTTAACGATATTTCCTATACGGCTGTGTTTAGGACCTATACAGGCGCCCACGGGGTCAACGTTCTTATCTTTTGACCATACGGCGATCTTTGTTCTTGAACCTGCTTCACGGGATATAGACTTTACTTCCACCGTGCCGTCGTAAATTTCGGGGATCTCCAGTTCAAAAAGGCGTTTAACGAGGTCCTTATGTGTACGGGAAACTTTTACCATAGGTTTTCTTTCGGGGTTAATGATATCGGAAATATAGAGTTTTACCGTATCGCCTTCTTTGAGTTTTTCACCGGGGATCTGTTCGTTTCTGTATAAGTAGACTTCGTTTTTATCTATCATGAGCGTAGCGTTGCCGCTTTCGGGTTCAACGCGCTGAACGACTGCTGAAACGGCTTCATGGACTTTATCGCTGAACTTATTGATATACTGTTCTCTTTCAAAGCTTTTTATTTCGGTGCGGATAGCCTGTTTAGCATTTTGTGCTGCAACGCGTCCGAATTTTGCTGTTGAAAGTTTATACTCGATAACATCTCCGTCCTTGACGGGGTGACCGGTATAAGCTTTTGCTTCTTCGACGAGTATTTCGCTCATATCCACCGGCAGCATATCAACGGCAGTTCTCATAAGTATGACGTCAAAGACTTCGTTATCGGGGTCGATATCGACTCTGAAATCCTCACAGTCGGGGTATTCTTTTTTCACTGCTCTTGCGATGCCCTGTTTGATCTTTTCCACCAACAGGTCCATAGGTATGCTGTTTTCCTCCGCAAGGAGTCTGAGTGCTTCAAAAAATTCCTTATTCATTTTTATAAATTCCTCCTTAAAAATAGTTTTTAAAGTTAAATAAAAGTTACATATTCAGCGCTTTTAAAAAAGCTTAGCAAAATTATTTTTGTTTCTTGTGCGAGGGGTAGACAACCATAAGGGAAGGCATGGGGTGGGTGGGGGACGGCGGTGGTTCTTTTGTGTTCTGTTCTTATCTTTTACTTTTCTTATAACCCTTTTTGCCAATTCATGCGAGGGGCAGACAACCATAAGGGACGGGGAAACCCGAGCGTCCCTATGGACGCTCGCCGGTT
>CANQPX010000041.1 GCA_947625915.1 uncultured Clostridia bacterium | reverse complement strand
TGGGGGTGAATTGCTGTCGCAGACAGCAAGAGGGGGAAGCCCTGCGATAGAGGGCTTCCCCCTTGAACTAACAAATTTTTTCAAATTTTACCTTGTCAAACAACCCTGTGAGTTGTTTGACAACGAACTATACTATTCATTTTAAATACTTTTTATAAAGTCTGGGGCAGCATTTTAAAGTGCTGCCTTACTTTTTTATGAAAATTTTATCTTTTTACTTGCAAATCATGTAATAATGCAGTATAATAAAATAGTATATTTTTATTACGATCCCATACTTATTTACGGAGGTTTATTATGTGCGGCTTTGTCGGATTTACCAATACCCAAAATAACTCAAACAAGATCATCGGCGAAATGATGGATAAAATAAAACACCGCGGTCCCGATTCGGGCGGACAATACATAGATGAGGATATCGCTCTCGGTTTCCGCAGATTGAGCATAATCGATATCTCCTCTTCAGGCGATCAGCCGATCTATAACGAGGATAACTCAAAAGTCCTGCTTTTCAACGGGGAAATATACAACTACCGCTCTATACGCGAAGAACTTATAAACGCGGGACATGAGTTCCGCACAAACACAGACTCGGAAGTCCTTATACACGGCTACGAAGAATACGGCGACGGTATACTCAATAAGTTAAGAGGAATGTTTGCTTTCGTTATATGGGACAAAAATACAAAAGAACTTTTCGGCGCAAGGGATTTCTTCGGGATAAAGCCGATGTATTATGCAGTAATGGGAGATACTTTCATTTTCGGCTCGGAGATAAAGGCTTTCCTCGTTCACCCCGACTTCAAAAAAGAACTAAACGAAACAGCTCTGGAAAATTATCTGACCTTCCAGTATTCCCCTACGGAAAAAACATTTTTCAAGAACGTGTTCAAGCTGCTTCCCGCTCACTATTTCAAATATTCAAACGGAAAACTTTCGGTCTCACGATATTGGGATATCAAATTCGATCCCGACAACGGATATGACCTTGACCACTGGGTGAACGAAATTTCCGATGTTTTCAAAAATTCCGTTGAAGCGCATAAGATATCCGACGTCGAAGTGGGAAGTTTCCTTTCAAGCGGCGTGGATTCAAGCTATGTTGCCGCTGTGGCAAATGTTGACAAAACTTTTACGGTAGGTTTCGGCGAGGACGAAAAATATAACGAGATAGGTTGGGCAAAAGAATTTTCCGGTTATATCCATAAGGAAAATATCAGTAAAGTCATATCCCCGGAAGAATATTGGAACAACATCGAAAAGATACAGTACCATATGGACGAACCGCTTGCGGATCCTTCATGCATAGCACTGTATTTTGTCTGCAAAAAAGCTTCGGAATATGTAAAAGTCGTGCTTTCGGGAGAAGGCGCGGACGAAATTTTCGGCGGCTATAACATTTACAAAGAGCCTATGTCCGTTCCTGCATATAATGCTGTTCCGCGTCCTATAAGGCGCGCTATCGGCGCTGCCGCTTCAAAACTTCCCGCAAAAAGAGGAGTTAATTTCCTTGTTCGCCGCGGAAAAGACCTTGAAGAACGCTTCATCGGCAACGCTTATATGTTCAGTGAAAAGGAACGCAAGGCTTTGCTGAAAATAAAGACAGATGCTCCGAATGCACCGGAGATCACAAAACCTTTCTATGACAAGGTAAAAGACGCGGATCCGGTCACAAAAATGCAGTACCTTGATCTTCACCTCTGGATGACGGGAGATATCCTGTTGAAAGCAGATAAAATGTCAATGGCAAACAGCCTTGAACTGCGTGTACCGTTCCTTGACAAAGAAGTTATGGCTGTGGCGGAAAAGATCCCAACAAAGTACAGAGTTACCGATGAAAATACAAAATTTGCCATGAGGAAGGCTGCTCTCCGCTCCGCTCCCCCTCAGACGGCAAACAAGAAAAAACTCGGTTTCCCCGTTCCGATAAGAGTATGGCTCAAAGAGGAAAAATATTACAGCATTGTAAAAGAGAAATTCACTTCCCCTGCCGCAGAACATTTCTTCAATACGGAACTGCTCATAAAACTTCTCGACGATCACAGGAACGGCAAAGCCGACAACAGCAGAAAAATATGGACAGTGTTCATTTTTCTCGTGTGGTACAACGTTTATTTCCCGGAAAATTGCTGATACCGCATTTAAAGCAATTTTCAGCATTATAAACCAAAAATATGCGGATATAACAGTAAAATGTTGGTTTATGAATAAAAAAGCAGTATAATACTTGACAAAATACTTGTATTATTATAGAATAAATATAAAAGAACAGACACAAGGAGATAAAAAAGTGAAAAAGAAAGAAAAAAGTTTAAGATCTGTCTTGGCAGCCGCATTGTCATTATGCATAATGTTAAGCCCTGCCGCATCATCAGCGTTTACGGCATATGCAGATGAAACATCTGAACAGACGGAAATTGATCCCGCTATTACGGAATTGATCCCCGAAAGCGATCCCACTTTGACGGAAACTACAGACAAAAATGCCGATATCCCTTATGAAGAACCCGACGGCGATGGCAGCGCAGGTCAGTTCAATGAAGATAACCGCGTTGTAAAAATGCCTGCGGCAAGTATCAAATTCACTGTTCCTGATGTCAACCGTATAACTATCGGCAGCACTTTCCAACTGGAATATCAATTAAATCCGCTGCACTCCGATGATATTGTCACATTCCGGAGCAATAACAGATCTGTCGTCACCGTAGACGACAACGGTCTTGTAACAGCAGTCGGCTACGGTAAAACAAAAGTCTCTGTCAAGACCGGCAGCGGAAAATCCAAAACGGTCATTTTTATAGTAACAAATGCTGACGGAAGTACAAACAGCGTAAAAGGCACAGTTGAAGCTATCGGTTTTGCCGATCAGACGGCTTCGATAAGAGTTGACAGCGAGATAAGCATTGAACCTATAATTTACCCCTTCGGCGTCAGCAGCACGCTAAGCTACAGATCGGAAAATACAAATGTTGCTTCGGTATCTTCCAAAGGAATCGTTACCGCTGTCGGAACAGGTACAACAAACATTATCGTTACGGCTGAAAACGGTGTATCGGGAATATTCAGCGTAACGGTCTATGATGATGTTTTCAAAGGCATTGATGTTTCCAAATGGCAAGGTGAGATAGACTGGCAGAAAGTATGCTCGCAGAAAATAGATTATGTAATGATACGAAGTTCCTACGGAAGTGAAAATACGGACATATTCCTGAGCCAAAATGTTGAAGGCTGCGAAAAATACGGTATGGATTACGGTTTCTACCACTATACATATGCAAGAAACGCTGCGGAAGCAAAAAATGAAGCGCACTTCTTTTTAAACAATATCAGGAATTATTCCCCTACATATCCAATCGTTCTGGATATCGAGGAAGAATTCTATAAGAAAATGAGCCGTAAGGAAGTTACGGACATCATCGTTGCATTTATGGAAGAACTTGAAAACGCGGGATATTACGCAACATTATACAGCTATGCAAAATTTTTCGCCGACAATGTTGATATGCAGCGTGTGAAAGAATATGATATCTGGATCGCAAGCTGGGGCGATGAAGAAAAACTTAACGACAACTATGACGGACATTACGGAATGTGGCAATATTCTTCCACGGGACATATTGACGGCATAGAAGGTGAAGTCGATCTTAACTATGCATACAAGAATTATGCACAGCGGATAAAGAAAAACGGACTTAACGGACTATAATTAAAAATGGCACTTCAAATGAAGTGCCATTCTTTTTTACATTTTTTAACGGAAAATTACTTGTTTCCGCTCGCCATGCTCGCAACTTCGGCAGCAAAATCATCTTTCTTCTTTTCGATGCCTTCGCCTCTCTCAAAACGAACATACTCAACAACATTGATCTTTCCGCCAAGTTCCTTTGCAGCAGACTTGATATAATCCTGAACGCTCATCTTGTCGTCCTTTACATATGCCTGCTCAAGGAGACAGTTCTCGCTGTAATATTTTCCGACCTTGCCTTCTGCGATCTTTGCTCTTACCTGTTCCGGCTTGGAAGACATCTTAGGATCTTCTGCCATCTGGGTCATGATGATCTTCTTTTCTTCATCAAGAACTTCTGCAGGAACAGATGCTCTGTCAAGATATGCAGGATTCATAGCAGCAACTTGGAGCGCGCAGTTCTTGCCGACTTCAAATACCTTATCGGCAGGAAGATCAGTATCAAGTTTTACCATTACGCCGATGCTTCCGCCGCCGTGAACGTAAGGAACAAGTACGCCTTCAAGTCTCTTGAAACGGCGGATCACCATGTTCTCTCTGATCTTGATGAACAGATCCTGAAGTGTTTCTTCAACGCTCTTGCTTCCGCCGCTGATGGTCGCTGCTTTCAGTGAGTCAACATCTGCGGGATTTTTTTCGATAACGGTCTTTGCAACAGCTGCAACAAATGCCTTGAACTCGTCATTGTTTGCAGCGAAGTCAGTCTCGATATTTACTTCTACAACAGCACCTACGTTGCCCTCAACAACGGAAGTAACGATACCCTCCGCGGCAACTCTGGAACTTTTCTTAGCCTGTGTGGCAAGACCCTTTTCACGGAGAATTGTAACTGCCTTTTCGGTGTCGCCCTCTGCTTCTTCGAGAGCCTTTTTGCAGTCCATCATACCAACTCCGGTAGCTTTCATAAGGTCTTTGATCTCCTGTACGGATACAGCCATTTTTATTCCTCCTAAAAATTCATCATTTCCGAAATACGGCAGACAATTTCCGTCTGCCGTGAATTTCGTATGTTGATCTTGAAATTATTCAGCAGCTTCTTCTGTTTCTGCTTCTTCTGCGGCGGCAGCTTCCTGCTCGCCCTGTCTGCCTTCGATAACGGCGTCAGCCATTGCGCCTGCGATAAGTTTTACAGCGCGGATAGCGTCGTCGTTTCCGGGAATAACGTAGTCAACGTCGTCCGGATCGCAGTTAGTATCGACGATAGCAACGATGGGGATACCGAGTTTCTTTGCTTCTGCAACGGCGATCTTTTCTTTTCTCGGGTCAACGATAAAGAGTGCGCCGGGGAGTTTGGTCATTGTCTTGATACCGCCGAGGTATTTTTCAAGTTTCTCGATCTCGAGCTGGAGCTTTACGACTTCCTTCTTGGGGAGGAGGTTGAAAGTTCCGTCCTCTTCCATCTGGTGGAGCTGTTCAAGTCTCTTGATACGTCTCTGGATAGTCTTGAAGTTGGTCATCATACCGCCGAGCCATCTTGCGTTTACATAGTGAACGCCTGCGCGGACAGCCTCTTCCTTAACGGAATCGCCTGCCTGCTTCTTAGTGCCGACGAAGAGAACGGTATCGCCGTTTTCTGCAACGGACTTGATGAAGTTATAAGCCTCGTCAAGTTTCTTTACTGTTTTCTGAAGGTCGATGATGTAGATGCCGTTTCTTTCCGTAAAGATATACGGAGCCATTTTCGGGTTCCATCTTCTGGTCTGGTGACCGAAGTGAACGCCTGCTTCTAAAAGCTGTTTCATTGATACTACGCCCATTTGTAGTTCCTCCTATAAAATATGGTTTTTTTCCTCCGCAGGGCTTAGCTTACCGCAAGCTTTATTTTGGGAAAGCACCGTCGGTAAAAGCCCAAGCGTGCGAATTTCTGCGGTGATAATGCCACCGCAAACATTGCCTAAATATTATACCACATTTTTCTCAGAATTGCAAGTCCCATTGTTTGTGCTATTTTAACAAATTTTTCAGTCCGCTTGAACGTCTTTTTGCCAATTCTGCTTCACCAACAGAGATAAGCATCGTATCAACGCCTATAACTTCAATATCCCTGCAGGTTATGATGATATCATCATCTCTTCCGAAAAGTCCGAAAAACCTTGCTCTGCCGTAGACAATAAAGGCTTTCACCGTCTGATCGTCGGTATCGAACTCCACATCGTCCACATATCCGAGCCTTTCGCCGGTCTTTATATTTATTATTTCCTTATTGCGAAGTTCCGAAAGCGTACATTTCATAACAAAAAGCTCCTTCCGCACATAATGAACGTTACAGAATATGCGGAAGAAAGCTTGTATAAGAACTTTTTCTTCAGTCTGTCGAAAAAATATTTTTTCAATATGGTTGTTTCAAATTGAATGTTTTAGAAAAACTAATTGCTCTGTATTGCCAAACAGCTCACCGGGCTGTTTGGCAAGGCTCAAATGGCAACAAACGTTAATGCCAAGGGGAACGCTCTCTCTTGCAGAGCGTTCCCCTCTTGCCGCCTTTTGGGCGGCAATTCACCCCTTTGCAGAGGCGCCTTCGTAAGGGGAATTTCGCGCTCTGCGGAGCGCGACAATGGGCTCCGCCCCTTGACCCCGCGAGCTGAGCTCAGCTCGACCAGCCTTTCGGGCGAAGTTTTGTTTTTCGTTTTTTAGTTTGTCCGCGCCTATTTATAGTTTTTCAACAAACTTATTCTTTACTTGTACATTGAAACGTGTTCAAATCCGTCAAGAAGTTTGTCAATATTTTTAAATGCGTATTTCGTCCCCCTTGCCACGCAGGAAAGCGGATCTTCCGCAATATGACACTCCACTCCCAGTTCCGCCGACATCAGTTTGTCAAGCCCGTACAGAAGCGCTCCGCCGCCTGTAAGATATATGCCGTTCTTGTATATATCCCCCGCAAGCTCCGGAGGAGTGCGCTCGAAAACATTTTTCGCTCCGTCGATTATTTCTCTTACATGATCTATTATCGCTTCGTAAATATCATAGTCGGTAACTTCCACCTGCTCGGGAAGTCCTCTTACCAGATGTCTGCCCTTTACCGTAACGCTTCTTCCTCCGTCGGGAGAATAAACATTTGCCGCAGCCATTTTTGCGTTTTCCGCCGTCTTTTCGCCTATAAGGATCCTGTAACGGTTGCCGACATATTTGACTATCGCCTTATCAAGCTTTTCTCCTGCTATTTTCATCGAAAGCTTTACAACGACTCCATTCATGGAGATCACCGCGATATCAGTTGTTCCGCCGCCGATATCCACTACCATGTTGCCGTCAGGTACGGAAATATCCACTCCCGCTCCCATTATCGCCGCAACAGGTTCTTCTATAAGATACACCTGCCTTGCGCCTGCTATTTTTGCCGCTTCAACTACCGCTCTGCTCTCAACATCAGTCACATATGACGGCACGCACATTACTATATTCGGCATGAAAAGCTGTTTTCCCGTTACTTTTTCTATAAATGCCGTTATCATTCTTTCAGTCATTTTATGGTCGGATATAACTCCATCGCTCAACGGTCTTACCACCGTTATATGCTCGGGAGTGCGTCCGATCATTTTGTATGCTTCATCTCCGACAGCTATAACGTCATTGAGTTTCTTATTGAACGCCACCACCGACGGTTCATTGAGAACTATCCCCTTGTTTCCCACGAAAATAAGAACATTTGCCGTTCCGAGATCTATTCCTATGTCCATTTCAAGCATCCTCTCCCAATGTTGTATTAAGTTCCGTTACGGCGCATACCGCTGCTGCCGTATGTACCGCGCCGAGCGACTTCAACAGTACGGAACACTCGTTCAGCGTTGCTCCG
Source organism: uncultured Clostridia bacterium (assembly GCA_947625915.1). Taxonomy (GTDB): domain Bacteria; phylum Bacillota; class Clostridia; order Oscillospirales; family Ruminococcaceae; genus RGIG8773. The sequence continues at coordinate 10,099 of CANQPX010000041.1, read as the reverse complement.
GTAGTCATTACATCATCGCATATAAGTACGCGTTTCCCTGAAAGATCCGCATCATCATTTTTGTAAAACAGACCTTTTACACGTTCTTCGCGGCTTTTCATGCCGAAATTGTGCTGTTCTTCTTTTGTGTCATATTTAAAAAGGATATTTTTATCCACCGGCACGCCAAGGTATCTCCCGATCTGTTCCGCAAGCAGCTCTGCTTGGTTATATCCGCGTTTCCGCTGTTTTTTCCTTCCCATGGGAACGGGAACTATCATATCCGGCTTGGGGATATTTTCTTTTTTCATCCGGAACGCGATATCCTTTGCGGTATATGCGGCAATATTGATCTCGCCGCGCAGTTTAAGGCTCATCACTGCATTTTTTACCGCGCTGTCGTTATAAAAGAACGATGCGAACACCATATCGATATCCGTATTTCCGCTGCCGCAAACGCATTTCCTTTTCCCGCATGAGCGGCATACGGCGTCATTTGCTTTTTCGATGTTTTCATCACAGGCTTTGCAGATAAATTCGTTCCACATAATGAAGCTGCCGCAGAAGGGACACCTGTTGGGAAATATAATATCAAGCAGGAAAGCTTTGCATTTTTCAAGTTTGCCCGTCATAAGTCATATTCAGAGCTCCTTTTCCAGCATATCTTTAAGGCAGGAATATCTCAGCGTTCTGCGGTTATTGTCTACCATTTTTTCCACTGCTCTTGCCGAACCCACTATTATCAGCAGTTTTTTTGCTCTTGTTACCGCAGTATAGAGCAAATTCCTGTAATACAGTTTCTCAAAGCCGCCGAGGAGCGGTATTATAACCGCATTGAACTCACTTCCCTGACTTTTGTGTACCGACACCGCATATGCAAGTTCCAGCTGATCGAACATATCGTGCGTATACTCCGTGACTTTTCCGTCAAAATCTATGAACAGCTTGCTTTCCGCTTTTACCGCCTTTAGAATTATTCCAATATCCCCGTTAAAAATACCCGTTCCCTTTTCTCCGTCCTTTGACCATTCTATATCGTAATTATTTTTTATCTGCATTACTTTGTCTCCGGTGCGGAACACATAAAGCCCGCCGTTTATTTCGGGTCTGTCCCGATCCGAGGGATTTAAGGCATTCTGGAGAGCCTTGTTCATCTCCACAACTCCGAGCGCGCCTTTTCTTGACGGGCAAAGGACTTGTATATCGTCTTTCGGAGAAAAACCGTAAGCTGCGGGAAGTCTTTTTTCCGCAAGTTCCAACACAGTATCTGCCGCCGACTCAAAGTCCAGTCTCTGCATAAAGAAAAAATCGCTGTCCGAACGGTCAAGCACGGGATATGCGCCGTTAACTATCCTATGCGCGTTAGTGACTATAAGGCTTTGCTGTGCCTGACGGAAAATCTCCGTCAGCTGTACCATCGGCAGCCTGCCGCAGTCGATCATATCTTTCAGGATATTTCCCGCGCCCACCGAAGGCAGCTGATCGCTGTCGCCTACCATTATCAGCCTGCATGAAAGTTTCAATGCCCTGAGCAGCGCTTCAAAAAGCAGCGTATCCACCATTGACATTTCATCAACTATCATAACATCGCATTTTATGGTATCATTTTCGTTGTGTCTGAATTTTGTTTTACCGCTGCTGTCGAAGGAGACTTCCAGCATACGGTGTATGGTCTTTGCCTCGCAGCCTGTAAGTTCCGAGATCCTTTTTGCCGCCTTTCCGGTAGGAGCGGCGAGCATGACTTTCATTCCTCTTTGTTCATAAAGGGAAAGTATCGCTTTCAGCGTAGTGGTCTTTCCCGTTCCCGGTCCTCCGGTAAGTATCATAAATCCGTGGGAGAGTGCAAGCGCTATCGCATTCCGCTGCTGTTCGGCATAAGTGATATCTTTTGCGGCTTCTTCCACCGCGATAAGCTTTGAGTAATCATGACCGGTATCTTTAAGTACCGCGCTCATTGTATGGAGCCTTTCGGCGATATACCGTTCTGCGATAAAATAATCCGCAAGGTAAATGAAACTCCTTCCGTCCTTTTCATAACGGAAAATATTTTCCTCCGTACATTGAGAGTCAAGGCATTTATCAAAAAGTTCTTCGCTTATATTCAAAAGTTTTAAAGCGGTGCTTTTGAGTCTGTCATACGGCAGACAGGTATGTCCGAGGTCGGTGTTGAACGTCAGGATATAATTTATCCCCGCTGAAACGCGGCTCTCGCTCTCCATGGGGAAACCTGTTTTTACAGCCATTTCTTCCGCTTTTTCAAAATCCAGTTCTATCCCGCTGCCGCAGAGGATATAAGGGTTCTCCTTTATCATTTCCACCGCATACTGACCCCATTTTTTCCACGCGCGCACCGCTGCGTAAGGCGGTATCGAATATTCCGACAAAAATATCATCAGCGCTCTCATGCCGAATATACGTTTGAATTCCATTGAGATCTCCTCTGCCTTTGCAGGAGTTATCCCTCTGACTTTTGAGAGCGAAGCGGGGTCGTTTTCTATCACTTCAAAAGTTTTTTCTCCGAACTCGTCCACCAATCTTTTCGCAAGTGTCGGACCAACGCCCTTAATAGCGCCCGATGAAAGATATTTCAGTATGGCGTTAGCCGTAGCGGGCATTTTTCTGCGGCAGACATCGGCTCTGAACTGCATACCGAACCTTGCATGGCGGACGTATCTTCCCACAACGGTAAGTTCTTCGCCCTCTTCTATGTTCCCGAGTTCGCCCACAACGGTAACATAATCGCCGTGCGAATCAAGTTCGAGAACGATATATCCGCTGTCCGGGTCGCAGAACATTACCGATTCGACTATCCCCTCTATTTCAGTATCATTTGTATTTTTGTCCATACCGAACCTCCGTGCTGTTTCGATCATATAGTCATTATATCACACTTCATATATTTTTGCAATATTCTGTTTTCACTTATGCCGAATCTTGCCCTGACATTGCTGAAAGCCCGTACACACGGTAATATGCACGGGCTTTGCGGGAAGCGCTGTCAAAGCTGCTTGGTTTCCTCTTTAAGAATACGTCCCTCTCTGAGCAGTTCTTTCAGCCGTTCGCTGTCGCCGTTTCTGAGAGCGTCGCGGTATTCCGAAAGGCGCTCGATGATATTGTCTATCTCAAAGCAGAGCGGATCTTTGTTCAGCATGAAAAGCGGCGTCCACATAACTTCGTTTAGTTTTGCGACGCGGGTCAGATCCTGAAAGCTTCCCGCGCTGAAGCCGAGTTGTTTCTGATGAGTGGGGCTTTTTATATATGCGTTTGAAACAACATGAGCAAGCTGGCTCGTAAACGCGATTATCCGGTCATGCTCCTCGGGAGAAGCAAAAACTACTTTTTTGAAGTGCATCGCATAAGCAAGATCTTTCATAAGATCGAGCTTTGCCTTTGGAACGCTTTCCGTCGGTGTGATGATAAAGCTGGCGTTGTCGAAAAGATCGTCAAGGGAATATGCAAATCCCGAAAATTCACGTCCTGCCATCGGGTGGCAGCCGATAAATGTTACTCCGTATTTTTCCAGAGCGGGAGCGGCTTTATCAACGACTGCCTTTTTTATGCCGCAGGTGTCGATAACAATGCTGCCCTTCTTGAATTTATCGGCATTTGCAAGGATATAGTCTATCGCATCGGTAGGATAAAGAGAAATTATCGTCAGATCCGCAAGTCCGAGGTCGTCTGTTTCCGCGTCTATAGCATTCTGTGAAACAGCCATATCAATAGTTTCTTTATTTATGTCGATACCGTATACCGTATGATTCGTGTGTTTTTTTATCGCTTTGCACAATGAACCGCCTATGAGACCTATACCTACAGCAGTAATGATCATTTTCATCCCTTATTTCTTATTGATTTGATCGATTTAAGATCTTATTGCTTTATGGAAAACTTTTTTGCCCTTTTTGATAATTACTTCCTTGTCTATGTTCACCTTTGCGTCGGGATCGGCGATCTTCGCGTCGTCAACGGAAACTCCGCCTTGCTGAACAAGTCTGCGGGCTTCGCTCTTTGATGACGCAAGAGCCGTTTTAACGAGCAGATCGAGGATATTTATGCCGTCTGCGGGGATCTCCGAAGCGGGTATCTCCGTTGAAGGCATATCATCGGTATTTCCCCCGCCGCCGAAAAGCGCCTTTGCGCCGTTCTGCGCCTTAACGGCTTCTTCCTCGCCGTGGACAAGCTTTGTAAGCTCGAATGCAAGGATCTCCTTTGCTTTGTTGAGTTGGCTGCCTTCCCAGCCTGACATGGCTTCGATCTCTTCCATAGGCAGGAAAGTCAGCATCCGTATGCATTTCATAACGTCCGCGTCCGCAACGTTTCTCCAATACTGGTAAAAATCGTAAGGAGTTGTTTTCTCGGGGTCGAGCCATACCGCGCCTTTCTCGGTCTTGCCCATTTTTTTGCCTTCGGAATTGAGCAGAAGGGTTATCGTCATGGCGTGAGCGTCCTTGCCGAGTTTTTTGCGGATAAGTTCCGTGCCGCCAAGCATATTTGCCCACTGGTCGTCGCCGCCGAACTGCATATTGCAGCCGTATTTTTGGAACAGCATATAGAAATCGTAGCTTTGCATTATCATGTAGTTGAATTCAAGGAAAGTGAGTCCTCTTTCCATTCTCTGCTTGTAACATTCAAATGTGAGCATTTTGTTTACCGAGAAGCAGGCTCCCACTTCACGGAGAACGTCGATGTAATTAAGGTTCAAAAGCCAATCGGCATTGTTCACCATGATAGCTTTTCCGTCGGAAAAGTCTATAAAGCGGCTCATCTGCTTTTTGAAACATTCTATATTGTGGTCGATATCTTCTTTGGTAAGCATTTTACGCATATCGGATTTGCCGGACGGGTCGCCTATCATACCTGTTCCGCCGCCAAGCAGCGCAATAGGACGGTTCCCCGCCATCTGCAAGCGTTTCATAAGGCAAAGCGCCATGAAATGTCCCACATGGAGGCTGTCCGCCGTCGGGTCAAAGCCGATATAGAAGGTAGCTTTGCCCTCATTTATCATTTTTTTGATCTCTTCCTCATCGGTCACCTGAGCAATAAGACCTCTTGCGACCAGTTCATCATATAAAGTCATAGTAATTCTCCTAACATTTTATTTTATATTGTTATCTCCTGCAAATTTTGCATAAGCCATGAAATCAGAAAACGATCCCACTTATATCACGACCTTCCGACAGTTCCGCCGATAAAACAAAAAGCCCACTGCTGTATGCAGAGGGCGAAAGACCGCGGTACCACCTCAATTTACCGGGAAAATTCCCGACCTTGGAACGCTTTAACGGGCGCACCCGCATACCGTTACTGTTATTTCGCGGCACAAGCTCCGTGATGTATTCGCCGAAAGCCGCGTTATCCTTTTTCACCTGCCAAGGACTCTCTGGAACGGTATGCAAACGGTTACTTCTTCACTTCACAGCATTTAAAATACGATTACATTGTACCACACTATATAAACTTTGTCAAGGGGGATCTTTTAATTTTTTTAGGACAGTCCGACAAATTTTCAGTTTGTCGATAAAATATAGTATAGTTTGTTGTCAAGCAACGGATTTTCTTAGAAAAACAAATTGCTCTATATTGCAAAACAGCTCACCGGGCTGTTTTGCAAGGCTTAAATTATAATAACCGTTAATGCCAAGGGGGAAGCCCTCTATCGCAGGGCTTCCCCCTCTTTACGCCTACGGCGTAAATTCACCCCCTGCGGAGCTCCTAAAGGCATTAGGGGATTTCGCGCTCTGCGGAGCGCGACCAAAGGCTCTGCCTTTGGAAACCGCCAGCGCGGCTGCGCTGGACCAGCTTTTCGGGCAAGGTTTTGTTTTTCGATATTTAGTTTGTCCGCGCCTGTTTTTAGTTTTTCGACAGACTGAAATTTTATCAGAATTTTGTAAATTTTATCCATGCTGTAAGGAAATATCCGCCATATATTTTTTATTATCCTTTCAGGACGTTTTCATAAAACCAACACATATGCGGTTTATACTAAAAACATAAAAGTTAAACAGAAAAGCCTTACAGATACTTCTCCGGAAACAATAACGGCGAATGAAACCACATAAACGACCGTCCCTGAAGGCGGGGGCGGGATCCAAAAATTGCTCCGCTTCATGCGGATAAAAATAAAACCTCCTTCTTTTCTTGAAAAAAGGACGTCCGTACAGCAGCGGGCGTCTTTTTTTTACCCGAAGATCAGAAAATAATAAAAATATAATAAAAAAACATACGAAAAACATATCCGTATGATATACTTGATATCAGAAAGGGGAAAAACAGATGAAAAAAGTACTTGTGATAGAAGACGATCCTCAGATATGCGATGTTATAAAAATTTATTTCGGAAATGAAAATGTCCTGACCGAATGTATAAACGACGGAAGCGCCGCACTTGAATTTATAGAAAACGGTCTGAACGGGATCTCCGTTGTGCTTCTGGACATTATGCTGCCCGGTGCGGACGGATCTTCAATTTGCAGAAAGATCCGCAGGAGTTGTGATATCCCGATCATTTTCATTACCGCAAGAGGACGTGAAGAGGATATCCTCCACGGCTATGAACTGGGCTGCGATGATTATATCGTAAAGCCGTTCAGGCTTTCGGAGCTTTTTGCCAAATGCACTGCGCTCGTAAAACGTTCCGAAGGCAGAGTGATATCCGATATCCTCGAATACGGAAACATAAAACTTGACACACGCAGCCTGCAATGTTTTTCAAATGAAAAAGAAACAGAACTTCCGCCGAAAGAATTTGCGATACTGCATTTTCTAATGCAGCATAAGGAACAGGTCATCGACCGCGACACGCTGCTGAACAGGATATGGGGATATGATCATTTCGGCAGCGACAGAGCCGTTGACAATCATATCAGGCTTTTGCGGAAAGCTCTCGGAAGTTCGGGAAAACAGATAAAAACAGTTATCGGACGAGGTTACAAACTTTCCGAAAGATAGGAGGAATAATTATGCTAAAAAAAATAAAAAAGAAAAAACGGGTAAATTTGACCGAACTGCTTATAAAATATGTTGGTGCGGCTCTGATAATCTCACTGCTTTTCGGGATCGGTTATAATAAATATATTCGCCGTGAAATTGCGAAACAAATTGAAATAGACAATTCGCAGAATTTGCTCAATATTATAAAAAATGTAAACGATCAAAATGACAATGAAAATATCATAAGAGATATCGACAGTTATATGTCCGCAAACGATCATAATTATATTGAACTTAACGATCCGTTCGGAAGGACATTCGTTTACAATTTATCAGGGGGCTGCGCTTCGGTGGCAGCGCTTATTGACGAAAATAATAATATAGTCGCTTCAAATGAAATGGAATTATGCGCAATATTTTCTTTCAGCGGTAATGACGGTAAATGGTTCCAATGTCCCTGTACCGAAGAAAGTATCCCCGAAATAAAACAGCTTTATGAAAATTATATGGAACTGTATAATTTGTCAGAAATTTCGGACAACATACAGATCAATATTGAAAGTATTTATATAAATAAAAAAGATCATACTTTTATTCCGTGCAAAGGTTCGGTAAAATTATTCAAAGCAGTCGATCCGAGATCGGGAGCCGTTCTGTATCAATATAATGATGTTTCCGACAAAGAATTCAAGATAGATATCCGGATCAATGATGAAAATTATGAATTTTACGAATTTGATAATAATTACGATCCGGGAACAAATCATGATATTAAAATGTTTTTATGCGGATTTCACGGCACGCCGAAAAATGTATTTGACGAAATGAGTGCGGATATGTCCTTTCATGATCAATATCATTACAGCGGATCCGGCATACAGTACGATGATGATATAATTACCGTGTACAGCAACACGCCTATAACGATCGGCGGAAAAGATCATTTTCTTTGCACAAAATTTGCGGTAAATACAGAATGTCCCGAGCTCCGAACTTTTTATTGGCGGAGAGTGATTATTTTTTCTGCGATCTTAGTTGCAGCCGCGATTATTTTCTGCATTATAAAGAACACTAAAAACAAAGCTGCATACGCTTTTGAAGATCACAGAAAAGCGCTTACGAACGATCTTGCCCACGATATAAAAACTCCCCTTACGGCAATAAGCGGATATGCGGAAAATTTGCAGAAAGCGATCGAAAATAATGATACCGAAAAAGCCGCGGGGTATATTTCTTCGATCCTTGAAAATGTTGAATATACCGATTCGATCGTTAACCGAACACTCGAATTAAATAAGATCGAAGCTGTCCGCGAAATAAACAAAACGGAAATAAATATGCGTGAAATTGCGGAAAATGTTCTTGAAAAATACAAATTAATGCTCGGTGAAAAAAATATTTCCTCGGAAATATCGGGAGAAATGTCATTGAATGCTGACGCGGCAACAATTTATTCCGCTGTAGAAAATTTAATTACAAATGCTGTAAAATATACTGTCCCGACGGGAAAGATCGAGATCGTCATGGATAAAACGTCCTTTAAAATAATAAACGATGTTTTTGAAGATATAGACACAAAAGATCTTACAGAACCGTTTGTTACGGGCGACAATGCCAGAAGCAAAAAAGCAGGCAGCGGGCTTGGTCTTTCGATAGTAAAAAATGCGGCTGAACTGAACGGGCTGAAACTTTCGTTATCGTCGGCAGAAAATAAATTCACTGCCGCATTATTGAAATGATTTTACAGAGCAAAAATAAGGCTGCCTAAAAACTGAAAAATCGGCGCGGACAAATTAAAAAACGAAAAACAAAACTTTGCCCGAAAAGCTGATCCGGCGCAGCCGCGCTGGTGGGGTCTGAGGGAAAAACGAATGCTTCGCATTCGTCTAAGCCCCGTCGCCGAAACGAACGCAGTTCGTTTTTCGCAGAACGGCGGAACTCCTAATGCCTTTAGGAGCTCCGCAGGGGGTGAATTTACGCTGCAGGCGTAAAGAGGGGGAAGCCCTGCGATAGAGGGCTTCCCCCTTGGCATTAACGGCTATTTTAATTTATGCCTTGCAAAACAGCCCGGTGAGCTGTTTTGCAATACAGAGCAATTTGTTTTTCTAAAAAATAATCCGTTATTTTATTTAAAAATTTCAAACTCTTTTTTCGCAAACATCTTCCTTGAAACTATTATTTCAATTACCGTGAATGCCATATCCGCGGCAAATATGGGGATATGCTCCGAAACAGGCTTTCCCGAAAATGCACATTTCATCATAAAATAACAAAAAACTATCAGCAGTGCCATTAAAATAATTCCCACAATGATACCCATTACTACTTTTTCAGTCTGTTTTTTATCGCCTTTGATATTTTTTCCGACAGCGATTGAAAACGACATTATAAATTCGGTAACTGCAAAGACAACAATAATTGTAAAAAATAAATACGGAACGGCAGTTTTATTGCCGAGCAGTAAAAATGCTGCCGCACAAACAGCAAATACCGCAAGAATTTCAATTATCGATCTTATTATACGAATATCCTGTATATCACCAAAACGCAGCGGAAAAATCTTGAATAATTTCAGATCGCTGACCCATTGTGATATTGCGAACATAAATATCATATATGCCATATAAAAGGTAAAACTTAAACTGTTGTCCGATCCATCTTTGGAAGATAATGCACTAAGTAAAATAAAATAAGCCGAAAAGAACAAAAACGCAAAATAATCTGATTTCCTGAAACCCAATACCGCAAGTTTTATTTTTCTTGAAAGAGGAGCTTTTTTATTCATTGTGATACCTCCATTAATTCCACGAAATACTGTTTTTGTTTTTAAAACGTATCTCGCAAATAAATATTATAAACGCAAGGAATAAAATTTCAATAATAATTCCCGATATTCCCGAAAACATTCCGAAAATATGCAGCCTGTCATTAAACTCTGAAATTTCTTCGGTACTGACTAAACCGTCCGTCAAGTCAAGCGATATAAACATAAATGTTCCCATACAAAATCCACCGATGACCGTTCCCCAAGGACCGGTTCTTGTTTTAAACACAAAGCAAAAATATTCTATCGTCCAAAATATTATTGAAATAAAAATATACAGACCCATCATATTAAAAAATGTATTTGCGCCCATATTATTTGTAATTATCGAAATTATATTGACAAGAATTATTGCAAAGGTGTTTA